>JAKAYL010000053.1 GCA_021809545.1 Thermoplasmata archaeon | reverse complement strand
GCCTCGCTGCTGACCAGTGTGGGCCTCGGGGGGAACGAATGGCGACGGGTCGGGACCTTCTCCCAGGGGATGAAGAAGCGTTTCGCCCTTGCGGCTGCCCTCCTCGCCAACCCCCGGAACCTTCTCCTGGACGAGATCCTGAACGGCCTGGACCCCGAGGGGATCCGCTACATCCGACACCTCCTCCTCGAGCTCAAGTCCCGCGGGGCCTCGATCCTGCTCTCCTCGCACATCCTGACCGAGGTGGAGTCGGTGGCCGATCGCATCGCCGTCCTCCACGAGGGACGGCTGGTCCACTGTGTTTCCCTGGCGGAGATCCACAAGTCGCGCGGCGTGCGGCTGAGGATCGTCCTCCGGAACGCAACTCCCGACCACGTGCACTACCTGGAGTCCCTCGGAGCGGTCCAAAGGGAGGGAAGCCTCTACACGGTGGAGAGCCCGTCGGCGGAGCCCTGGACGGTCACGGCGGAGCTGGTCCGTCGCGGAGGCGAGGTGGCGGAGATCCGCACCGAGCGGGAGGACCTCGAGGACTACTTCTTCCGCACGATCGGGGAGCTCAAATGAACCCCACGCTCTACGATGTCTTCCGGGCCCTTCGGAACCCGAGCGTCTTCGCCATGGGGATCCTCACCACCCTCCTCGCCGTGGTCGTCCTCGCCCTCGTGCTGAGCAACGTGGCACAGAACTCGAGCAATCTTTCCGCTGCGGCGACCGGGATCGGGATCGACGTGATCGGCGGGATCTTCGGCTTCTTCGTGCCCGTGATCGGGCTCGTCATCGGGAACGCGGTCTATGCGAAGGACCGGTCGACCGGTGTGATGGACTCGGTCCTCTGCCGCCCCGTCACCCGCGGGGAGCTCGTGATCTCCCGCTTCCTCGCCCTCGTGCTCTCCTCGGGGGCCATCCTGGCGGCTGCGCTCTTCGTCACCGACCTCGCCGTGGTCGCGAGGACGGGGTACTTCATCGACCCTGTGGCGCTGGCTGCGATCTTCCTCTCCCTCCTCGTGGAGGCGGCCAGCTTCGGGGGGCTCATCATGTTCCTCTCCCACGTCTTCCGCTCCGGGAGCACCGTGCAGGGCGCCTCGACCACGATCTTCGTGATCTTCTCCATCGTGTGGTACATCGCCCTCATCATCCTGGTCGCCGCGGAGAACAATCTGACCGACGCATTCCAGACGATGTTCATCGCCGACTACTTCAGCCCGGCCCAGTACACCATCCTCATGACCGCCTACGTCCAGCACACCTTCCTCTTCGGCATCCTCCAGATCAACCCGGCCAATGCCGGGCTCGTCCTGGGGGGCCTCGTGGCGGGCGGACTCGCTTGGACCCTCGGACCGTTCGCGGCCACCTATTATCTTGCGACCCACCGGGACTGAGCTCGCCCGAGGGATCACCCAGCGGTCCCGGTCATCTGCTCGCTGACCTTCCAAAGGCGTCCCTGCACCTCAAGGTCCTGGCTCAGCGGGGACGAGGGCGCTATCCGGGACTTCGCGAAGTACCCACCGCTCGTGGTGGACACACCGGGGTCGGTGCAGAGGAAGAAGGGCGTCACGCTCGCCTTCTCCGGGGAGATCATGAAGGGACGGGCCAGGGCGAAAAAGAGACCCCCCGATCCCGGTCGGGCGAAGAGGCCGGTGCGGACCACCCCGGGGTGAAAGCAGTTGGCGGTCACTCCCGATCCTGACAGACGGCGGGCGAGGGCCCGCGTGAAAAGGAGGTTTGCGAGCTTGGTCCTCGAGTACATCGTGAACCCGCGGTATCGGCGCTCCATCTGAAGGTCGTCGAAGTCCAACCGGGAATACCGGTGGGCGGCGGAGGACGTGATGACGATCCGGGAGGGGGCGCTCGCTCTCAGCCGGTCGAGCAGGAGATGCGTGAGAAGGAAGGGGGCGAGGTGGTTGGTCGCCCAGGTGCGCTCGAACCCCTCGGCCGTCACCTCCCGATGGGAGAAGAGCGCCCCGGCGTTGTTCACCAGGACGTCGAGGCGGTCGTGCTTCGAGAGGAACTCCCCGGCCACCAGGCGCACTTCCGTCTGGAGGGAGAGATCCGCGGGAAGGAATTCCAAGGAGGTCCCCGGAGCCTGGGCGGAGATCTCCGCGAGCGCGGACCGCGCCCGCGGGCTCTCCCGTCCGACCACGACCACCCGGGCACCCTCGCGGAGGAGCCGGACGGCAAGGGCTTGGCCGATGCCCGAGGTCCCTCCGGTGAGGAGGATGGTCTTTGCGGGCACTTCCCCTACGGGAAATCGTTCAGGAGAGAGGTCACACCCTTCCCGAGGATCCCGATCTTGCCGAGTCGGAACATCTCCTTCTCCACGGCGGCGATGCCGGCGAAGATGTCCGCTTCGCTGGCGATGCCCATGTGCCCGATGCGGAAGATGGTGCCCTTGGCCTCTCCCTGCCCGCCGGACACCACGACGTTGTGGCGTTCCCTGAGGGCCGCACGGAAGGCGCTGTCCTCTACCCCTTCGGGATATCGGATCGCGGTCACCGTGTCGGAAGCGAACTGTTCGCTGGGGAAGAGCGAGAGCCCCATCGCCTTGATGGCGTTCCGGGTGGCCCGGGCGAGGAGACGCGTCCTCTCCTGGCGCTTGGCGACCCCTTCCTCCTCCAGGATCTTGAGCGCTTCGTGGAGCGCGAGGAAGATCGGGACGGCCGGGGTCCAGGGAGTATCGTCCTTCTCGATGCTCTTGAAGTGGGCGGCAAGGTCGTTGGCATAGGTCTGCGGGCGGATCGAACCGAAGGCCCGGTCGGCCACGTGAACGAGGGCGAGACCGGGAGGAGCTCCGAGCCCCTTCTGGCTCCCCACGACCATCGCATCCACGCACCAGTCCTCCAGAGGGGTGGGGAGACCGGGGAGGGCGCTGATGGCGTCGACGAGGAAGAGCGCTCCCTTCTCACGGGCGAGCGGACCGAACCGTGCGATGTCGTTCGTGAACCCGACGGAGGTCTCGTTGTAGACGCAGAGGAGGGCACGGGTCTTCCCCCCCTCGAGCGCCGCCTTCACCTGCTCGGTCTCGAACGGCTGGCCCCAAGGAGCCTTCACCACGACCGGCTTGGCGAAGATCTTCGCGATCTGCTCGAGCCGGTTCCCGAAATGTCCGTTGGTGAGCACGACGACCCGGTCCTCCTTGCCGACCAGCCCGGAGACCATGGCTTCGAGCCCCGCTGTTCCGCTCCCGGTGATGACGGCCTGATGACCCTTCGTCCCGAAGATGAGCGGCAGCAGCTTCTTGATGTCCTTGGTGACGTCGTGGAAGTACTCCCCCCGGTGGTTGAGGGAGGGTACCGCCATGGCCCGCTCGATGCGGGGGTGCAGCTTCACGGGACCCCCTAGGAGGAAGGTGGAGGTCCACGGGTCGAACTCGCTCTTCGCCATCTCATGCCCCGTCGGGGTGGCCCCGACCTACTGGTGTGTCACACATGGACTGGAAACTCGGGAGTCTCTCCTTGCAGCACGCGGAGGACATCCTCGGCGACGGTGCGTCCCGCCTTCTCCTGGGCCTCACGGGTCGAGGCCCCGATGTGGGGGACGCCCACGACCTTCGGATGCTGGTAGAGCTTCGGATTGCGGGGAGGCTCCTCCTCGAAGACATCGAGCCCGGCCCCGGCCACGCGCCCGGACTCCAGGGCTTCGATGAGAGCGGCCTCCTCGATGAGCTTGCCCCGGGCCACATTCAAGATCAGGACGCCCTTGCGCATCCGGGCGAAGGCGGCCCGGTCGAGCAGGTACTGGTTACCGCTCATGGCGGCCGCATGAAGGCTCACGACATCGCTCGTGGCCAGCAGGTCGTCCAGGGAGACGAGGGACGTCCCGTCGTCCGCCTTTGTGACGTAAGGATCGTACGCCTGGATCTTCATCCCGAAGGCCCGCAACCGCTTCGCGACCTCCCGGCCGATGCGTCCGTACCCGATGAGCCCGACGGTCCGTCCGCTCAGCTCGAGGCCGTTCGTCCCCTTGGTCCACTTCCCTTCCTTGAGGGAGGGGATGTGGGACCCGAAGTCGCGGGCGATCGCGACGAGCAGACCGACGGTGAGCTCGGCGACGCTCTGGGCAGCGGCCCCGGGAGCGTTCACCACGACGATCCCGCGTTTGTGGGCGGCCAGAACATCGATGTTGTCGACACCGACACCGGCCCTTCCGATGACTTCCAGCGCCGGCGCCTTCTCCAGGAGGGCGGCATCGACCTTCGTGCGGCTCCGCACGAGGAGCCCGCGGGCCTGGGCCATCGCCTCGGGAAGGCGGCCCGGCTCCTTGGAGACATCGAGCACTTCGAAGTGTTCCTTCAGCAGGTCGATGGCCGATGCGTCCAGCGCGTCGGCGATAACCACCTTTCCCTTCTTGGGAGCGTTCCCCTCGGTCACGGTAATGCTCGTGAGAGGTCCGCTCTCTTTAGCGTTTCTACGCAGTCGCGTCGTCCGCCAAAGGAGGTTCGAACCGCCAGATGGTCCCCCCGCGCCCGTGCCCCCAGGCGCTCGAGGTGGCCCGGCACCCCGCGGCCTCCATCCGCCGGCAGGCCTCGTCGAAGGCTTGCCCGCTCAGCGTCAGTTGCTGGGGGCGGATGGCATCGACCTGGGCATCCATCCCCTTCACCGGCACCCACGCCTCCACTTCCATGCCCACGGGGGCCTTCCTCCGGGCGGTGGTCTTCCGGAAGTCGTGCGCCATGTCGATCGGCGCCGTCGACCAGGGACGGCTCTCCCCTCGGCCGTCCGCGTAGACGAACCGGAGGGACTCGGCCGTCATCTCCACCCGCACCGGGTGGTCCCGCCGCCCCAGGGCCATGGAGAGCGGGATCAAGGAGAAGGCGTAGAAGAAGAGGGCATAGGCGAGGGGAAGGCTCCCACTGAACCCGTAGGCGAGGATCCCTTCCCGCAGGTAGACCACAAGGAAATAGGTCCCGGCCGTCACCATGACGGCGAGGGCGATCAGGCCGGTGCGGCGACGCGAGCTTTGAAGCTGGTGCTGGACCGACGTATCATAGGTCGCCATGGTACCTGCCCGAGCGTTCCGTTCTCATCGATGTGGAGTGGGGCTGTCCGAATTTGAATCGGAGTCTCTAGCACCCCAAGCTAGAAGGATGGTCCAAGCTACCCCACAGCCCCTTCTCATTCAGGGGGTGGAGTGCGGACCCGAGATAAGTGCTTTGGTCCCACCTCTCCCCGTAGCAGAGGGCGGGGAACCCCTACGCCAGGTGGAAGAAGGGGCCCTGGACAAGGAGCCAGTTCACCACCATCGCCACAGAGATCGCGACAAGGTAGAACCCGGAGGCGATGAAGGCGCGCATCGCCACCTTGCGGGAGCTGTCGGCGAGGATCCGGGTCGTGACCAGGAGGAAGAGGACGCCGGCCACGAGCCCGCCCACCAGGAAGGGATAATAGAGGGTCCCCAGGAAGGCGAAGGCCACGGTGGGCGGGAGGAGGAGGGCGGCCGAGACCACCACGGCACGGGCCGACTGGCGCACCCCGGACGAACGAGGAAGGGCGGGCAGGTCCGCCCGGCCAAAGTCGGAGGAGAGGGCGATCGCGAGCGACCAGAAGTGGGGCGGGGTCCAGAGGAAGACGATCAGCGCCAGGACGATCACCGGGAGGGAGAACCCGCCGGTGACGGCCGCGCCGCCGCCCAGGACGGCCGCGCTCCCCGCGTACCCGCCGATCACCGTGCCCCAGGGGGTCTCCCGCTTCAGGAGCATCGTGTAGACCACCACATAGACGAAGGCCCCCGAGGCGATGGAGGCCGCCACGGCCCAGTTGAGCTCGAAGTACGCGCTGAGGAGCGCACCCGCGATAAGGGCGGTCCCGAAGGCCATCGCCGCCGTGGGAGGGATGGACTCCATCGGGAGCGGGCGCGAGCGCGTCCGCTTCATCTTCACATCGATGTCCCGGTCGTAGTAGTGGTTGAGCGCCGCAGAGCCGGCGGCACCCAGGGTCCCGCTGAGGACCAGCCACCCCAGGTCGCGGAGGTTCGGCGGATACGGGCTCACGGTGAAGAAACCCGCGACGGAAACCATGACGATGAAGAGCGTGATCCCCGGCTTCATCAGCTGGAAGAAATCGCCCGCGGTCGGCCTCGGCATCGCCTCTTGGACTCGTGGCCGACTATATTGCCTTGTCGTTGTCTATACTCGGGAGCCGGAACTGGGGGGAGCAGGTGAAGCTTAAACGGCGAGGGGTATAGCATAGTCGACCGACATGCTACCGCGTACCGTGATACGGGGCCTCGGGCCCTCGCTCCTCCTCGCGCTGCTGCTCGTCGGACCCGGTGCCCATGTGCCCGGCGGCATCGCTTCGCCCCTGCGGACCTCGGCAGGAGGGAAGTCCCACCCTCTGGAGGTCCCGCTGGCCTCTCCGGAGAGTTCGCGGGCCCTTCCCACGCCCTCCCGCCCGGCCACCCTGCCCGGCAACACCTCCGTCCGGGAAACGCTCGTCCTCCTCAACGATTCCCTCATCTCCGGGAATCGGGTCAGCACCTACAACTGCTTCAATCCGTCCTTCCTGACCTACGCAGCGTCCAACGGGGACATCTACGTCACGTGCACGACCCTCTCGCCCGTCAATTTCGACTCTGTCCTCATCCTCTCCGGTGCGACCGGCCGGGCCCTCGGGAACCTGCAGGTCGGGATCTCGCCCAACGGAGCGGGCTTCGACAGCGTGGACCACCGGCTCTTCGTGGCGAACGGGGCGTCCAACAACCTCTCCGTGATCTCCACGACCACGAACACGGTCATCGGGAGCATCCACGTCGGCCAGAATCCCTGGCAACCGGTCTACGACCCGGTGAACGGGGACCTCTACGTGACGAACGACATCTCCGGCAACGTCACGATCGTCTCCGCGTCCAGCGGCACGATCCTCGGGGCCATCCCCTCGGGCACCCGCACGGAGGGAGCCGTGTACGATCCCGCCCGGGAGTACCTCTATGTGACGAACTATGGTTCCAACAACGTCACCGTGATCAACTGCACGACCAATACCGTCGTGACGCACATCGCCGTGGGGGGTGGCCCCCGGGCGATCGCCTACGATCCCGTGAGCGGTTCCCTCTTCGTGGCCAACGACCTTTCCAACAACGTCTCCGTGATCGACAGCCTCACGAACACGGTCATCGCGAACGTCCCGGTCGGGTTGACCCCCTACGGCGCCGCCTTCGATCTTGCCTCCGGCAATGCCTACATCGCCAATCACGGTTCGAACAACGTCTCCGTGATCAACGGGACCTCCCTCAAGGTCATCGCCAACTTTGCCGTGGGTTCCGGGCCCGAAGGGATGACCTACGACGCGGCGTCCGGGCAAACCTTCGTGGTGAACTACGCATCGAACTCCGTCGCCATCCTCTCCGGAAATGCCACGCTCCCCTCCGAGTCCTCGAACGCGGTCGTGGCGACCCTCGGAGGCTTCTCCGCCCCGGCGGGCGCCACGTACGATCCCTCCCAGGGCACCCTGCTCGTGACCGAGCGCGGGAGCGACCGGCTGGCCGTCCTGTCGAGCGCGAGCCGGAAGACCCTGGCAACCTTCCCTGTCGGCGGGCAGCCCGTCGCCGTGTCGGTCAACGCGGCCACGGGCGATGTGTACGTGGCCAACTCGGGGACGAACAACGTCACCGTCCTCTCTGGGAGCAACTTTTCCCAGCTCGCCACGGTCCCCGTGGGCAACCAGCCCGACGCGATCCTGTGCCTTTCCAACCTCGGCAGGACGTACGTCGCCGACTACGCCTCGAACGAGCTGACCGTGCTCTCCACCTCGACCCATGCCGTCCTCGGCACCATCCCTACCGGGGTCGGACCGGCCGGGCTCGCCTTTGACCCGGCGAACGGGGACCTCTACGTGGCCAACGAAGGCTCAAACAACCTCACGGTACTTGCCGCCGCCACCGGCCAGCTGCAGGGACAGGTCTCTGTCGGGAACGGCCCCGTAGCGGTGGCCTACGACCCGGAGAACGGGAACCTCTACGTGGCCAACAACCTCTCGGACAACCTCTCGGTCGTTCCGGGATTCTCCCACCGGGTCGCTGCGAGCCTTCCCGTGGGCAGCGGCCCGTATGCCGTCGCCTTCGACCCTAGCGACGGCTACGTGTACGTGGCCAACCGCCTGTCGAGCAACGTCTCGATCATCTCGGGGGTCACCGACCTGCCCATCCTGGGTGTCCCCGTGGGAGCCTCTCCCGACGGAGTGGCGTACGACCCCGTCGACGGGGGAGTGTACGTGTCCGACTCGGGCCCGGGGAACGTCTCGGTCCTTTCCGGCCCTTCCTCCGACCTCCTGGAGAGCCTTCCGACCTTCACCGAGCCGGGGGGCATGGTGTATGACGCTCAGACCGGGAACACGTACGTGGCCGACCCGGCGTCCGATGTCGTGCGGGTGGTCTCCGCCGTTTCGGACCACGAGATCGCGGTCATCCCGGTGGGAGCCGCCCCCTTCGCCATCGCGCTGGACAACCGGACCGGGAACCTCTACGTCTCCGACTCGGGGGGGGCGACCCTCACGGTCCTCGCCGGGGCCACGAACACTCTGCTCCCCACGCTCCCCGTCGGCAGCGGACCCCAGGGAGTGGCCTACGCGGAGAGCGGAGCGAAGATCCTCGCGGCGAACTACAACTCGAACAACCTCACCGTGATCAATTCCACGACCGGGAAGACCAACGCCTCGGTCCCGCTACCCGGGGGCCCGAACGGCGTCTGTTCCGATCCCCTGACGGGAGAGGCCTACGTCTCGGACGAGGTGGCCAACAACCTCACCGTGGTCCGGCTGCTCACCCCGTCCGTCGTCACGAACGTGCCGGTGGGAGCCGCCCCGATGGGAGTGGCCTGCGACCCTGCGTTGGGGGAAGTGTTCGTGGCGGATTCCGGAAGCAACAATCTCTCGGTCGTCTCCACCTCCACCGACAAGCTCTTGGCCAACCTCCCGGTGGGTGTCCTCCCCCAGATCCTGAGCCTGGACGCGGCCAACGGGAACCTCTACGTGACCGACACCGGATCCAACGCGATCTCGGTGGTCTCGGGCCCCTCTCGGGCCGTCCTGGGCAGCCTCGCCGTCGGGTTCAGTCCTGACGGTGTGGCGACGGACGGGAGGAACTCCACGGTCTTCGTGGGGAACCGGGTCTCAGGGACCCTCTCTCTGGTGCAGGCTCCGGTGCCTCCCCTGGTGGTCACCGCCTCCGCCAACCAGACCACCGGTCCCGCTCCGCTCGCGGTCGCGTTCACCGCCTCGGCCACCGGGGGATCGGGAACGTACGCCACCTGGGCCTGGAATTTCGGGGACGGAACCGCGGGTGTCGGGACCTCGGTCTCCCACACCTACCCGAGCACGGGGAGCTACGCTGTGACAGCCACGGTGACCGACAGCGACGGCATCTCGGCCCTCTCCAACGTCCTCAATATCAGCGTGACGAGTGCGCTCACTGTGACCGCCTCGGCGAACATCACCTCGGGCCCAGCGCCCCTCTCGGTCGCGTTCACCTCCGCCCCGTCCGGCGGCAGCGGCACGTACGTCTCCTATCTGTGGAACTTCGGGGACAACACCACCAGTTCGCTTCCCGACCCCACCCACATCTACTCGACGGCCGGGAAGTACGACGCCACCGTCACCGTGACGGACGGCTCGGGACACCAGGCAACGTCCCCGGGGATTCCGCTCACCGTGGTTCCGGGAGTCCTGGTACTGACGAATGTCACGATGACCCCCCCGGGTTCCCAGGTCGCCGCGGGCGCCTCCCGGCTCTTCTCTGCGACGGCCCACTGCGGGACGGCCGCCTGCCCCGCAGGGGTCACCTTTGCCTGGTCGCTCAACAACACCCTCGGCACCCTCACGAACTCCACGAGCCCGAAGGTCACCTTCACGGCGGGACCCACACTGGGCCGGGTGTCCATCCTCGTCCAGGCCTCCCTGAACGGGACCACGGTGAAGGGTTCCCCGGCCTCCATCCTCATCACTCCCCCTCCCCTCCTCTACGTGACCGTGTCCCCAGGGGCTCCCATACTGGCCCCGGGAGGATCGGTCGCGCTCGGGGCGACCCCGGACTGCGGCACCGTGCCCTGCCCGACCTCCGTGAGCTACCAGTGGTCGCTGAACCACCCGCTCGGAACCCTCAGCGCCAGCGGGGGGGCCACGGTGCAATTCACCGCGGGCGCTTCCGTCGGCACTGTCCTGCTCTTCGTCAATGCGACCCTGAACGGAACCACCGTGCAGAGCTCCCCCGTGCAGATCTCCATCGTCACCCCCACCGGAGGGGGGACCACCCCCCTGGTCGACAACCCATTCCTGTGGATCGGTGTGGGGTTGGTGGTGGCCCTGGTGCTCGTGGCGATCGTCCTCCTCTTCCGAAAACGGAAACGTGAGACCTCGGAAGGGTACCCGGTGTACCCGGGATGGCAGTCCCCGCCGCCCGGGTATTATCCTCCACCCCAGGAAAACTATCCCCCAGGATGGCAGCCCCCACCCCCTGAGTTTCGTTGAGTTCTTCTCGCCAGTGCGGGAGGGGTTCCCTCCGTGTTGAAGTGACAGA
>JAKAYL010000052.1 GCA_021809545.1 Thermoplasmata archaeon | reverse complement strand
TCCTCGCCACCATGAGCCAGAAGCTCATCATCATGGCAGACTACACGAAGCTCGTGGAACGCACCGGGGAGAAATCGCTTCTCCCCGTGGAGGTGATCCCTTTTGCGGCTCCCTTCGTGGGACGGGAACTTCACCGGCTGAAACTGGAGCCGACGCTGCGGCTCCGCCCCGGGTCCGGCTCCCTGCAGCCCTTTCTGACCGACAACCAATGCCATATCCTGGATTGTCGCCTTCCGGAGTCCCCTGGTGACCTTGCGGAGCTCGATGCGAAGATCAAATCCCTGCGCGGCGTCGTCGAGTCCGGGCTTTTCGTTCGGATGGCATCGATCGTTTATGTAGGTACTCGGGAGGGCCGTGTGGAGGAACTGCGGCCGGCGGAGGAGCGTCAGTCTTCGACGATCCCGCCTGAGTTGAAATCGGCCTTGATCGAGAAGATCCATTCGAAGACGGTGAACTCGACTTCCGCCCCGAGATCGGGCTCGCGGGAATCAAGGTTTCGGCGAAAGGCTGCGAAGTAGGACGGGATCTGTCAGGGGAACCTGAGGTACGAAGGTGCTCCCGCCCCAAGGGACCCTTGGCCGACCTAGGATCCGGACCGGAAACTAGGGAACGGGCGGATCGTTGGGCACTGTGGACTTCTAGGCTCCCCTTGATCCTGCGGATGTAATCGAACGCGGATTCGCCTTCGAGGCGCTGGATGCGGGCCCGCTCGGCCCACTTCCAAAGCTCTTCCTCGAGGGCTCTCGTCAGGGCCTCCTGGAGGTCGCCCGTGGTGTTGGCGTACGCCTCGAGCAAGGTGCGAGAGACCGCCCTCTCCTGGCTCTCACGGCTCGGGTGAGGATCGGTCTCGCCGGTAAGTTCGATCAGGACTCTCATGAGGTATTCGAGCGGAGGCTCCCCAAGCATCCTTAGGGTCCCGGTGGACTCCGCCATGGAGAAACAAGCCATCTCGAGATCGATCGTTCGAGCCTCTCGAGCGGGCCCGGAGGGCGTTCCCAGAGGGAACCCCCCGGTCCAGGGCGCTTCCCCAACGAGGATCGGATCCGAGAAGCTGCACCAGGGGCCGTCGGGCGTCCGGTCAAGCTCCCGTCCCAGTTCTGCCGCTTTCTCCGGGAGCGGAGAGGGCACCGCAGGAAAATTTCCCTTGTTGAGCAGGGTCGCGAAGTACGGCAGATGCTTGGGGCCGGTAATCTCTACGAGGTCGTCCCGAGTGATGTCCCCCTCTTCCACGAGGAATTGCAGGCCGCTCAGGATGGTCCCGCCGAAGACGAACCCGTGTGGCATCTCCGCCTTCGAGAAACACCGGGGGCACAGCAGTCCCCGAGGTATCGGACCTCGCCTCAAACGGGCCTGAAGTCTTTCGTGGATCCTCGGAAAGGTCAGGAACGGGAGGAGACAATGTTGGCACAGCGTCAGCTCCGGAGGGTGATCGCCGTGACTGACGCACTCGCTCCCACATCCCCCGTCGATCGCGCACTGCACGGGGGGCTTCACCGCCGGCGGAGGTGCCCGGACCACCTGGATGCCCATGATCTCAGCGGCTTTCTCCAATCCGGGGGTGACCTCTTCCGCAATGAGCACCGGAACCGCCGTTGCGACCGTGTCGTACTCGACCTTGCGAAGTAGGTAAAGGAGGTCCTCCTTGACGGGCTTCTGCGTTGCAAAGAGGAAGTACACGTAGTCGACCCTACGGTAGAGGATCCCTTGGCGAAGGTCGCTCAGGTAGCGATACGTGCCCACAACGGCGTGCCCTTCGGACTCCTCTTTTTCGAGGAACTTGTGATACATCGCCAGCAGACGCCAGATCGGCGCGGTCATGGGGCCTCCGCTCCCTGGAATCGCTCCGCGAGGTGATGGCCTAGGAGGGCTCTACGGTCCGTTTGTGCCCGGCCGGGGGGACGGCGCTTGGGGCGCCGGTCACCTTGCGTCATTGTCTGGAATAATAATAATGGATTTGGTAATATTTAAATCTTTGTTTAGATGAAATCCTTTATGTAGACGCCCTAATGTGTGTGCATGTTACCGGTATGTTAAACTGATAATTGAATATTATCTCCGGTGTTTTGGCCTATGGACAGTGTGAGACACAGGGTGGTCCTGGGGTAGGGGGTGCTTCACCGTGCCGGGATCCCGGGGGCCAAACGCGGACCCCTGGCTTCAGGATTCGAGCGGTGAAGATCTAGAATGCCCTTGACCCTCCCCGCGAAATCGAACAGCGACTCGCCGGCAAAGCGAGGGATGTGGCACTCCTCCGCCCACCGCTGGCACTCCGTGTCCAGCTCCTTGGCGAGCTGGGCCTGCACATTCTTCGAGGAGTTGAGATACGCCTCCAAGAGTGTCGCGGCGGTTGCCTCCTCGACCTTCTCCAGCTTGGGGTTGGGACCCGGGTCGGAGACCAGGTCGATCATGGCCCGCATGACGTACTCTAGCGGGGGTTCGGTCGGCATTCTCAACGTCCCAGTCGAGCGAGCCAAGAAGAAGCTGGCCAATTCCAGATCGAGGGTCCGGGCATCCCGGGGAGCGTCGACGTCCTCGAGGTTCTCCGGCGCGAACTCGCTCCCCGTTTCACCCTGCAGGATCGGTCCGGAGATCTCGCAACTGGGTCCCAGATGTTCTGCCAGTTCGCGCTCGTTGAACTGGACCTGGTCCTCGTGGACCTTTGGCTCGGGCAGGATGGGAAAACGGTCGTGGTTGAGGGCCCGGGCGAAGACGGGAAGGTACTCCGGGGTCAGGATTTGCTCCAGATCCTTCTTCGTGAACTCGTCACCCTCCAGCAGGAATTGTAGCGCGCTACGGATGGTCCCACCGAAAACGAACCCCTTGGATAACTGGGATTTCGAGAAACATCTTGGGCAAAGCAGCCCGTGACTTCCTTCTTCGACGTCCAGCCGAGACTGTAGCCTCTCCTGCACCCCGGGGAAGGTCATGAAGGGAAGTAAACAATGGCCACAAAGTACCAGTTTCACCTGACAGTGGTCCGTGGCAAAGCACTCACTGCAGGGGGCGTCACTGACCGCACATTCGACGTTGGGCCCTTGGTGGTGCGGCCGGGTCTTCACGACCCAGATGCCCACCAGCGCTGCTGCGCGGTCCAGGTCGGGGTCGATCTCGCTCGTGATCAGCACCGGGATGCCCGAACCCGACGTTTCGTACTCGGTCTTTCGAAGAAGTGTGAAAAGATCCTCTTTTACGGGCTTGGGAGATGCGTAAAGTACGTATTCCTTGTTAGACTTGCGATAAAGGACCCCTTTCTGGAGGTCATTCAGGGTCTGGTACGTTCCAAGGACGGACTCCCCCTCGACCTTCTCCTTTTCGAGCAGGTCGTGGTAGTAGGCGAGACAATTCCACGGTTGGTTTGACATGAATCTCCGCTCTCACCAAGGTGCCCTGCCCCTCGTCCTACCCCGTTGTCACGATTCGCCGGGCGGCCCATGGCCTCCCATCTCTCTCAGAACGTCCGGGGCACTGTTTTGCCGTGGTCATCTTTGTAAATGCTATATGGGCTTGCAGTTATTTAATTCTTTCTTGAACGTATGATTCCGACGGTTTAACTTTGGTATATCTTCCTTTGCTTTATTCCATAATCATAGAATATGAATTCAGCTATTTTCATTGTGCATTGTGCTTTAGAGCAGAATTGTCCGGCAACGGCGTCAGGTCATCACGATCCCTCATCCCAAGGGGGTCTGCCCTCACCGGGGGCTGCTTGCAGGGCCGGTTACCATCCCCTAGGAGCCGGTGGGATGGACCCTAGTGTTCTTCGCCCCACCGCGGTCCGGATCCTTCCAAGGACCCGTTTTCCCGGGTAAGAAAGTCCGAGGGAGTCGCCTGTGCAACGGCTAGCTTAAGAAAGCCTCGCGGTTCGGAGAGGGCAATGAACGAGGAACGACCGACCATGGAACCCCGCCCGATGCGCCCTCCCGAGGAGTGGGCGGCCGCACACGGCTTCCACAACAGCATCGGTTTCGAGGTGGTGCGTGAAGGAACGAAGAACGGGCGCTGCCTGGTCCGGGGAAAGATCGAACCCCGCCATCTGAACATCAACAATGTGGTCCACGGTGGGGTCTATGCGACCATCCTAGACACCTGCATGGGCGGTGCGGTGGTGTCGACCCTCCACGTGAACGAAGTGACGGCCACGACCAGCCTGTACGTGGAATTCATCCGGTCGGCCCGTCTCGGACAGGTGCTCTCGGCAGAGGGAGTTGTGGCCCGCCGCGGGCATCACGTGGCCTTCTGTGACGGTACCCTGACGGATGAGAAAGGGACGCTCATGGGGAACGCGAGGGGCACCTGGTACATATGGGAAGTCCCGCAGAAAAAGGCGTAGCCCGCGTATCCTGCGGCGGCGCTAGCGCCGGAGCAAGTGCATCCCCGTGAATCATCTCACCCTGTATCGGGCGGGACGGGTGACGGGATGGATCTCCATCCTCACCGGCCTCGCTCTCGTGGGCTTTGTCCTCTCCATTGCCGTCTCCGCCAGTTACATCCAATACGAAGGCACCATGCCCATCTCGGCGCGAAGCTTGGGAAGCTCCAATCTCGTGATCAGCGCGGAAGTGGGACTCTCCAACCAAGGGGTCTATTCCCTCGAGGGATTCCACATGTCGTTGCACCTTTTGAATCCCCAAGGAGAGCTGGTCGCCACGGGATCGACGGCCACCAGTTCGCTCCCGGCCCGGTCCACGGTGGAGATCCCGCTCAGCATTCACACCGACCTCTCCTCTCCGATCGTCTCGCTGCTGGTCACTCACAACAGCACCCTGAAGGCCCACGCTTGGATCAACGCCACGTACGCCACGCTCGTCCCGGTCCATCTGACGCTCACCGAAGACTATCCCTGGGGTGCTCCCTTCTACGGGTTCTCTACCTCGTGGGGAACCCCCAGCAACCTTTCGAACGGGACCGTGTCCCTCCCCATCCACGTCTCCTTCGCGAACTACTTCCCCATCCCGGATTACGGAACGCTCGGGATGTCTGTGTTTTCCACCAATGGCACCCGGTGCGGCGGGGGGTCGCTGAGCCTCCCAGTCATCGCTACGGGCTCGTCTTTCAGTGGGGGAACCCATCTCCATCTGGCCCAGGGATGTGATTATGCCGGGGGCACTCTCACGCTGCTCTACACCGACCCGCTCGTGACGTTGGAGATACCTCCCCAGGTGATCCCGTGACCGCTCCGAAACCCGTTCCGGAGACCGAGGGAGTGGAGAGAGCCCGTAGCCTCCGGGCGGGATTACTGATCTTCCTGCTGATCTCCCTTTTCCTTGTTGCCTTTCCCATCGCCGGGACCTTTTTCGCCCCCTCCGAGGGGTTGGCCTTCGGCTTCTCCCTCTTTCTCGTCGCAACCTTTGGCGGACTCATTGCCTTCTTCACCGCCGTCGTCTGGATTGCCAAACCGACACGGGCCTACGGCCCGGCCAAGATCGCGGGCTCCCTGGCAAAGGTGGTGGCCCTCCTCGTCCTGGGCAGCCTCGCCACGGTGACCTACACGGTCACGAGCGGGCCTCGGGTGGTCACAGCGTCCATCGATGGCGGGACGCTCTTCCTCCTCCTGCTCATCGCCCCAGTGATCGGGCTCGTCTCCGGGGCACTCATGTACCTTCAGGACCGGCATTACCCGGGACGGCGTCTCGCGGTGGAGTTCCCGGGAAAATGATCCTCTTGGTCGGTGTGGCTCACGTCCTGGACATGAGGAAATACCTGACGGGGCTCTTCTCCGAAGTGGCGCCGGCGGCCATCGCCATCGAACTCGATCCGGACCGCCTGGCTTCCCTCCTCGAGAGGTCCCAGTCGGACGGCAAGGGTCCCCCCGGGGGAAAGCCGGCGGGCACCCCCCTCCTACTCCGGGTGTGGTCCACGGTGCAGGATCGGCTGGCAGCGGACCTGGGAGACATCCCGGGTTCGGAGATGTTGGTCGCTTACCAAGCGGCCCAAGAGCTCAAGGTGCCGCTCTTCCTGATCGACGACCCCATTCGTCAGGTGGCCCCCCGCCTCATGAGCTCTCTCACACCGCGTGAGAGGGTACTTCTCCTGATCTCCAGCGTCTTTGCGCTCGTCACTCCCTCCCGGATCGTGAAGAAGGAACTGGCCAATTACACTCAGGACCGAGAAGCGTACGTGGCCGCCATGCGCTCCCAGTTCCCCTCTATGGCTCGGGTGCTCCTGGACGAACGGAACCTCCATATGGCCCAGCGACTGAAGCTCCTCTCCGACAAGTTCGGGAAGGTCGTGGCGGTGGTCGGGGATGCCCACGTCTCCGGGCTGGAAGGTCTCCTCCGGACCCAAACGGAGGTCACGGTACGGCATCTGGTCGCCGAGGCATGAAGCTACGGGACGAGCAGAGCCGTTGGCGCCCGCAGGGATAGAGCACTCCAACACGGGCCGTCTCGAGCCGGTCCCGGAGCTCCCGGTCCATGGTGACGATCCATGCCCCCACCTCCCGACCTAAGGTCTCCAGCGCGGCGTCGCCCTCGAGGTCCGTCTCCCACTGCCGATACTTCTCGGCGAGAGCAAGAGCTCCTCGGGCGGCAAAGAGTCCCCGCCTTGAAAGGCGTTCCAGCTCTCTCCGCACACTGGAGGGCACGGCCAAGAACCCGTCTTCGATCAAACGGTGTACCTCTTGGTCGAGAGGGAACCTCTCCTTGACGGTCATGATGAGCACGTTGGCATCGAGAAGGACGGGGGTTCCCCTGTCCCCCCCGGTAGGAGCCGGTGGGGGGGGTACCCCTGGGCTCATGGTTCGCCTCCCGAGTCTCCTTCGGGCGGCATCCATTCTATCGTGAGGTTGCAGAAGGGGCAGTAGTTCCCCTGGAGCTCCGAACCGCAGTTGAAGCATTTCCGGGGGGCCTCCATCGGTACCTCCTCCGTGAGCGAAGGTTCTCCGGCCCCTTCCCCGCTCGGTCCTTGCGGTCCTCCCAAGTACACTTGCTCCAGGCTGTCGGAGTACGAACGTTCCGGAAGGTAGCCAACTCCCTCCTCGACCTGCGACTCTCCGAGGAACTGGGGAGTCTCCTCCGGAGGCATTTCGGCCAATTCCACGGCCGTTCCTTCTGCCGGAGGGGCCAACTCGGGGGGAACCTCCTCAACCTCCCCGGAAGCGGTCTCCCCAGGGGACTTGGGAGCCGGCTCCTCTTCCTTCTTGGGCGGGGGCTGGGTGTCCCGAGCGAAATAGTACGTGAGCAGGACGAATATCCCCACGAGCGTCCCTAGGAAGACCGCGACCGGTAGAGGCACGGGCAAGGTGATGGCGGGGATCGCAAACACGAGTGTTCGCGTCACGTTCTGGCCCTTCACCAAGAAGGTCCCCATGGAGGGGGTCACCTCGAAGCCCCCGGCCAGGGCCCGGAAGGAGTAGGACCCGTTGGGCTCGGGCACGATGAGCGTATCTGAGGTGGAGTAGTATGCATGACCGTTCACCCGCACCGACCAGTTGAACCCGCCGGGAAGCCCGCTTTCCTCAAAGGCGACCCGGTAAAGGGTCCCCAAACCTCCGGAGGAATTGGTGAAGGTGACATTCACGCGTACCAACGAGCCGTTCACCTGAAGCGTCCCGTTCTGAGGGGTGACCTGGTACCCCGGGACCGGGTGGATGTTGAAGGAGTAGCTGCCGTTCGTGAGGTTGGTCGCCAAGGTGCCGTTCGTTCCGTTGAGGGTCCGAGGGCCCACGGAGACGGTCCACGGCACCGTGGGGGGAAGTCCGGTCTCCGCGAAATACACACCGAAGGTGGGGGGAGGGGCCAGGGAAAACACAATCACGAGCGTCAGGGCTTGGCCCTGGACGATCGCCTGTCCCAAGGCCGGGGTCGGAACATACTTGGGGGTTGTCGAGACGGAGTAGGGATATGTTCCGTTCGCAGCCACGAAGGAGTGCGAGGTGGTGTTTCCCGGGGCCCGAAGGCTTCCCAAAGTGACCGTCCAAGGAATCCCTGCCGGCAGTCCTTGCTCCTGGAAGGTGACCGAGTAGAGGGAAGGGAGCTGGAAGGGGACGACGTAAGAGACGGCGCCCGAGTTGGCATCGGAGACATAGAGGAGATCCGCCGTGGGGGAGAAGGCCAGGGAGTCGGGGGAGGCTCCCACAGAGACGCTTCCCACGGAGGCGAACGTGTTCCCTTGCAGTACGGTGAGGTTGTTGGAGCCCGAGTTGGCGACATAGACCGCCCCGGTCGTGGGGTCAACGCCTACTCCGGACGGATGTATCCCGACCGACAGGTTCTCGGTAACTCTCAAGCCGCCCGAGGGGATGACCGATAGGTTGTTGGAGAGCGAGTCCGCAACACAGATCGATTCGGAATAGGGGTCGTATGCGACCCCTATCGGACCGCCCCCCACCGGAATCGCCCCCACGACATTGTCTGTGATACCGGAGACCACACTCACGTTGTCGGAGCCGAAATTGGCGACATAGAGGTCTCCGTTCAAGGGGTCGTAGGCGATGCCATCCGAACCGTTCCCGATGGGGATCGAGCCCAACGTCCGGTAGCTCGTTCCCGAGATCACCGTGAGGTTGTCGGACTCATAGTTCGCCACGAAGATCCGGTCGTTGACCGGGTCGACGGCAACGGCATCCGGGCTCCCGTTGCCGATCGGGACCGATGCGACGAGCTTGCCCGTGGAGGACTGCACCACCGAGAGGTTACCCGACCCGTTGTTCGCCACCCAGAGGTTACCTCCGGATGCGTCCAGGGCAACGGCGGTGGGAGACGCACCGACCTGCGCGCGGTAGAGGTAGGAATGGGGTGTTGTTCCCAGGATTCCGAGCTCCCCGGTCAGGCTTTCGGCCACGAAGGCTTCCCCTACGGCATCGTCCACCGTGATCCCGAGGGGGGCCGTCCCCAAGGGGTAGGCGCTCACTGCGAGGGTTGTGGCGGAAATGATCGTGAGGTTGTTGGAAAGGTAGTTCCCCGCCAGAAAAGCGACGGGGATCGGATCGTAGGTCACGGGCTCCGGTTCGTTTCCGGTCCCTAAGGTGGCTGTGATGTTGTCGGTGGTGGTGTTGAGGAGCGTCACCTGGTTGTTTCCGCTCTCTGTGATGCAGAGCAGGCTCCCGGTAGGATTCAGCGCCTCGGCGAACGGATACGTCCCGGCCGGACCTAGCGAGACCGTGGCCACGAGCCCCCCGCTGGCATTGAACACCGAAAGGTTGGCGGACATCTCGTTCGCCACGTAGGTCCGCCCGTTCGCAGCATCGAAGGACACGGCGTGCGGGAATGTGCCGGTGGGGATGCTTCCCGAGACCGTCCCCGTGGTGGCGTTGATCAGTGACAGGTTGTTCGAGCCCCCGTTGGCCACCACCACGACGTGGGCGAGTGGGTCGTAGGCGAGGGCGGTGGGGGTGCTGCCCACAAAGACGGTCGAGGCGACCGAGTTGGTCTTCCCGTCGAGGACGGTGACCTGATTGGACTTGAAATCGGCCACGTACACATTTCCCGTCGCGGGATCCACGGTGAGCGCGTCGGGTCCGCTACCCACGGTCACGTTCAGGAGGCTCTGCAGGGTCGAGCCGTTGTAGACTCCCACGGTGCCCGAGCCGAGGTTGGCCACGTAGACCTCCCCATTGAAAGAATCGTACGCGACCGCCACGGGGGTGTTGCCTGTGGGGGCGTTCCGGGTCATGTTCCCGGACGAGGTGTTCAACGCAACGATGGAGTCCGAGGTGCTTCCCGTCACCACGACCGAGGAGAGGGCAGGGTCGTAAGCCAAGGCGGTCGGACCCACGACCTGGGGCAGGGGGACATTGCCCGAGAAGAAGGTGCCGTTGAGGAGAGAGAGCGTGGACGTGACATATCCGCCGGTCAGGGAGGGGATTCCCGGCGGTGCGGACAAGTATTCCTTCGCTCGTGAAGGGTGGTCATCGAAGAATGTGAGCCCCGGGTGGGACAGGGGAACGGGTGCTACAAGGATTGAGAGCCCCAGGACCAGCAGAAGGCCCACGACGGACAGCCCTGGCCACGAGACAATGCTTCTCTGACGCATGCGGTACTTTCCCAGGAAATCTCCTAAGCTCCGAAGGTTCTTCAAGGCTCAGGACCCTGTCCCAGGCTCACGGAGCAGGGCGGGCCAGCCCGCGGAGCTTGAACCACGCCCTCCGGGTCTCGACCTGACCGCTCTTCCCGTCCACGAAGGCGAGGACCCCAGGCGCCTTGCCCAGGACCTGGAATTCCAGGGAGAACCAGTGGACGCGGTACCGCTCTCCCTCCTGGGAGACCTTGGCATACCGGTAGGACGCCGCCAGAAAATGGGACCGCTCCATGGCCGGCTGATAGCTCTGTTGCAGGGCTTCTGAGAGGGAGTGGACTGGTCCGGGGGGAACGTTCTTCGACGGTACCTCCAAGGGATCCTGCCGCTCCCGGATCCCACGGCCGAGCCGGTACGTGGCATATCGGGTGCTCCACGAATGCGGGCTCTCATGTTCCTCGATGAGGACCCAGGTGAAGGGGCTGCTGGTCGGAAGGATCGCGGTGTAGCCCGACCGCCGCAGCTCGCGTCCCGCCAGCCAACGGGCCAC
>JAKAYL010000051.1 GCA_021809545.1 Thermoplasmata archaeon | reverse complement strand
CTTCCGAGGTCCCAACGTCACCTCCTCGAGTCCGGTGCGGTCGAGTGGAGGGTCTTCCTCCCTCTGCAGACGCCCGCCGCGTATCGGAGCGCCTCTCTTGCCGATATCGTGTTCCTTGTCGGCCAACGGCGGGAGGGTGCGAACCTGGAGCACTTGGCCCGGGACCTTGCCTCCGAAAGCCGCGCGTACCCATTCTTGCTGGTGAAGGACGATCGGAACGTCCTCCTCGGGTTCGTGGGCTCGGGCACCGGCCCCTCCTCGGGAAACTTTGTCTCGCGGTCTCTCCCGGTCAGCGAGGTCATCCACCGGTACCTCACGGCTACCGAAGTCCTTCGGGACAGCATCCTTCATGTCCAGACTCTCCGGTCCCACCGCTATGACCTGTTGATCCCGCCAACATAATTGAGCGGCTCACCTCAACTCGAGGGACGAGGGGAGTGGAGGGAGAGTGCCTCTGCGGTCCGCTTCCTTAGTCGGGGCCCGGCATCCCCGTCGCTTCGTCCGGTCGGCACTCGGCCAGGAACTCGCATTTCTCGCACATCCAGCGGGGGCAGAGGGGAAGGCTGTGGGGGTCATTGTGGGCAAGGGCGTCCTCCAGGTCGGCCGGTAGCTCGGCAAGGTAGCGCCGGAGCGCTTCCATCGCCTCGGGTCGGAACCGGAGATCGAACACCTGGAGCTTCTGGCCCGGGTCCTCCAGCTTCCAGTTCCAGACATAGAGGCGGCCCTGGCTCTGCCCCAGAAGGATGGCCTCGATCGCGATCCGGACGACATCCTCGGGAACCCCCCACTGCCCGGTCAGGTCGGCGGGCGTGGCTCGGACCGGGGCACGCACCATCCGTATCTTGACATGCACCGGGTGCCCGTCCACGGCGGTGATCCGGATCCCGCGAAGTTTCGGTTCGATCGGCTGGGCCTCGGAGTACCGGCGGCCGCTCACACCGCGGATCGCATGGTAGAGCTGGGTCTCGAGTCCCCGCCGATTGACCGGGGCGACCGCCGCTTCCATCGGTTCGGGCGCCTCCGCCGCCGGGGCCTCCGGAGCCTCCGGCTCCGGTTTCTTGCAGGACCGGAAGTACACCTTCCTCGGGGTGAGGAGAGCATACGTAGAGAGTTGGAGAGAAGCTTCCTTCGTGGCCTTGGGCGCCTCCCGTTCCTTGAACTGCCGTTGTACGACCTCGAGGAACTCGGGCGCCTCGTGCCAGGTGGCGAGTCCCTCGATGGTCGGCACGAAGTCCTCCCGCTCCTTGCAGTTGCAGATCCCGGCCTCCTTGTACTTGCACCGGTTTCCCACGTACGCGCAGGCCGGCAGGCGGGAGGGGTCCCGAAGTTCGACGGCCTCCGTCAGGAGGTCCCGCCGGCGGACCATCTCCTCGCGGATCGCGGTGAGGTCGCGGAAGGTGACCTCGACGGGGGCGAGGGAGGAGGAGGTACCGCTCTTGTCGTCCCGGAGCACGCGGAAGAGGAGCCCCCGGTCCGCGGACAGCATCGCGCAGTACATCCCGAGCTGCTCCAGGTGGGAGCTGCTCGGTTTCCCCCGGGCGTAGGCCACGTTCTTGATCTCCACGGGGACCACGGAACCGTCCGGGAGTGAGATGCGGGCGTCGAGTTTCCCGGTGATCCTCTCGAGCGAGGGCTCGCCCGGGACGTCCCTGCCGTCCAGGAACTCCTCCGACGGCAGGCCGAGGATCCGCTCCAGGATGTCGTGGGCGCCCGTGCCCGCCATCCGGCGCTGGAAAGCATCGAGTTCCTCGGTGAGCGGGTTCGTGACGTCGTAGTAGGCCTGGCCCGGGTTGAGGAGCCGGGTGACCGTCACCCGCTCCAACTTCTCGGGGGGCGGCTTGCTCCGGTTGAGGTGATCTCGGATGGCGATGGCCGCGGTGACCGTGGAATCGATGCTGTAGACGAGCTCTCCGGCCGTGGGGAGGAGGGGGACCTTCTTCTCCATCTGCCTACCCCTTCGGCGGGGAAGACCTCCCCCGAGGCCGATGCCCCGGACCCAAACCGGAACGAGAAATCTTCATGCAGTCCTCCGCGTTAGTAAGGCTAAGTCTCTCGAATATATAGTATGGGGAATGCAAAGGCCGCAATGCACGTAGGAACCCGGATGGGGACCTCGATGCGGGAAGGGGGGTGAGCCATGCCGTACCCCCCTTCCTCGACATCCACGGGGTCCTCCACCGCCATCGTGCTCTACCCGGACCCCGCCTTCATCCTGCTCTGCTCCGTCCTCGCCCTCTTCGTGGGGATGTACGTCTACATGCGGATGCAGACGAAGAGCCAGCGGGCGCTCGCCGGCTTCATGGAGGCGACCAGTGTCGACATCGTCTTCCTCCTCGTCTCGGTCGTCCTCGTGGTCTACCTGTTCTACCGGTTCCCGACCGGCAACCTCGTCGCCGCCTCGATCGCAAAGGTGATCCTCGACGGGTACTGGCTCACCTTCGCCATCCCGATCGTGACCGTCGGGAACAGCATCCACCACAGCACCCGGGGCGCCTTGGCCTGGCGGGACTCTTCGATCGGTCTCTCCTGCCTGCTCTTCTTCGTCTTCTTCTATTTCGCCTATACGGGCGTTTTCGGATAGAGCCTTTAAGTGACTTCGGGCCTTTCAGGGGGCGTGCAGCTGCGGTTCCTGGGGGGCGCCAGCCAGGTGGGCTCGCTGGGAATGGTGCTCACCGACAACCAGAACAAGGTACTTTTCGACTACGGGATGACCCCCGCGGATCCTCCGGAGTATCCCCTTCCCCTGCCCCCGGGTCTCGACCACGCCTTCTTCACCCACGCTCACCTTGACCACGTGGGCACGGCCCCCCTCCTCGCCCGGACCGATGCCGAGGTGATCGCCACGGAGACCACGCGGCGGATGGCGGAGATCATGCTCGAGGATGCCCTCAAGGTGGCCCGGCTGGAGGGCTATCCCTCCCATTACTCTGCGAAGGACCTCCGGAAGCTCCTTGGCCGGATGCGGGGACTCGAGGCCAACGAGACCCTCCGGCTCAACGGCTCGGAGGTCGATCTGACCCCGGCCGGACACATCCCGGGAGCCACGATGTACCTCTACCGGGGATCGAAGGACGTGCTCTTCACCGGGGACGTCCAGCGCATCCCCTCGCACCTGGTCGGCCCCTCCCGGATGGTCCCCTGCGATGTCCTTGTGATGGAGAGCACCTACGCGGGACGGGAGCACCCGGACCGGGCGACCACCGAGGCGGAGCTCGTGCAGGCGGTGGAGGACGTGCTCGACCGGGGGGGACGGGTCGTGATCCCCGCCTTCGCCATGGGTCGGAGCCAGGAGATCATGATGATCCTCGCCGGCCGGGGGCTCGAGATCTGGATGGACGGGATGGCCCGGGCCGTGAACGAAGCCTACCTCAAGGACCACAAGGGGCTCCGGGACCACCGGGCCTTCAAGAAGGCCCTGGAGGAGGTGAACCTCGTCGAGGGGATGCACGAGCGCTTCCACGTGGCCCACCATGCGGATGTCGTCATCACCCCGAGCGGGATGCTCGACGGCGGCCCCGCCCTCTACTACATGGGGTCCGTCGCGCGGGACCCGAAGTCCGCGGTCTTCCTGACCGGCTACCAGGTGGACGGTTCCAACGGGCGCTCCCTCGTCGAATCCGGCACCATCACCGTGGGCGGGGTCAAGCTCCGGCCCTCCTGCCAGATCCGCTCCTTCGATTTTTCCTCTCACGCCGGCCACAGCGAGCTCCTTGCGATGGCCCACGAGGCCATGCCGCGAAAGATCGTCCTCATGCACGGGGACAAACGAGAGATTCTCAAGCAGGATCTGGAAAGGGAATTCGATGTCATCACCCCCCAGAACGCAGAGTCCATCGAGATTTAGGGGCCGCCTGCGGCACCCCCTCCGCTCCGTTCACGGGTTCCTCACCCGGCACTCCCTGCTCCTCACGTGGATCGTACGGCGGCTTCTCAGCGCCTTCGCCCAGATCCTCGCCGTGGTGACCCTCCTGTACCTCTTCTTCGAGATCTTCGCCAACCATCTCATCTCGGAGGGAGGGATCACTCCCCGGACGGTCGTGTCCCAATGGTGGGACTTCCTGATCAACACCTTGACCGGCAACTGGGGGTCGATCCAGGTGGGGTCGGGGTTCACCATCAACACCGCAGCCTACGTCGGCTACTATCTCCCCTACAGTCTCGAGCTCGCCGCCCTCTCCCTGCTCCTCACGAGCGTGGCGTATCCGCTCGGTCTTCTCGCCGGGTGGAGACGCGGGAGAGCGCTCGACGCCGCCACCCAGGGCTACTCGGCCTTCATTCTCTACGTCCCCGCCGTCCTCATCGCCTTCCTCGCCATGGTCTACCTCTACCTTCCTTACTACTACTACACCGGAGGGGACATCCCCTTCGGCACCCTCCCGGGCTACATCTGGTTCGATGCGAACGGCGGGGTTCCTACCTGGATCGGGATCTACGGGAACACCTCCCCCACGGGATTCCCGCTGCTCGATGGCCTGATCCACCACGCCTGGGGCATGGAGTGGATCGTGTTCCTCAAGACCCTCCTCTGCGCGGCCGTCATCTCGGGAACGTACACCGGGATCTTCCTCCGCTACATCCGAGGGGCCGTTTCCGAGGCGATCCCGCTCAGCTTCCGGCAGGCAGCGAGCGCCCGGGGGATCCCCGAGCGACGGCTCCTCTGGCACCACGGAGGACGGCGGATCATCCCCCTCTACGCCTTCGCCTTCGGGAACACCTTCGGGAGCTTCCTCTTCATCCAGTCCATCGTGGAGTACATGTTCGACACCAATGGGGCCCTCTACCTCCTCCTCTACCAGGGAGGCAGCCAGCTCATCGGAGGCGCTGGCGGCACGGAGGAGAACCTCCTCATCGCGCTCATCTTCCTCCTGGCGGTCGTCATCGCCCTCGTCAGCATCGCGGCCGAGGCGATCGCGATAGCCCTGGACCCGACGTGGCTCACCAAGGGCCGGAGGCGATGAGCGATGGGACGGCGCCTGGATCGGATCCTGAGGAACCGGGCCCTGCTTCTGGGCTCTGCGATCCTCCTCTTCTACGTCCTGGTGGCCGTCTACGCGATGATCCGCTTCCGCGGGTCGCTCGACTACATCCCGCCTCACCCCGACGTCATCGCTGGGCTCCTGCTTCCCCAACGGCCCACCCTCACGCTCTTCCCATTCCACCTCGGCGCCTATCCTCTCGGGGAGACCGGAGGGTTGGGGTTCAACGTGGCCGAGGCGCTCGTCAAGGGCACGCCCTGGGACCTCGCCATCTTTTCCTCGGTCATCGTCCCCACGGCCATCCTCGGGATGGTCGTCGGGACCCTTTCCGGGGCGGGATCGGGTCTCGTGGACGACCTCCTGATGGCGGTGACCGACGTCATCCTGTCGATCCCTCCCTTCGTGTTCGCCCTGCTGCTCTTCGTCGTCGTCCTTCCCCGGGTCCCCACAGAACTCCTCCTCCCCAGCTTCCTCCTCGGGTTCATCCTCGTGCTCTGGGCCCCCTATGCCCGGCTCGTCCGGGCCGAGGCCAAGCGGGTGTCCCGCAAGTACTTTGTCGAGGCGGCGGCCGCGAGCGGCGCGAGCCGCTCCCGCATCCTCTTCCGCCACGTGCTCCCGAACTCCCTCACCCCCATGCTGAGCCAGATCCCGATCACGCTCTCCACCATGGTCAGCGTGATGACCCTGCTTCCCTTCGTAGCGATCTTCTCCAGCGGGAGCGTCGTGAACTTCGTGACCTTTCTGCCCTCGCTCGACTTCCCGGAATGGACGTGGACCCTGGCGAACGGCCTGCTGGGCTGGAGCGTCATCACGGAGACGAACTCCTGGTGGGGGTACACGTACCCGATCGCCTGCCTCATGTTCTTCGGGGCGGGGGTCACGCTCTTCGTGAACGGCCTGACCGCGTACCTCACGGTAGAGTCTTGAGGGTACGACTCCTAGGGGAGAGAACAAAGCCATGTCCGGGAACGCGCCGCTCAGCATCGCATGGGGCCGACGGGAGGGCAACGCCCCGCTGGACGTCGGCCGCTCGCTGTCCACCCTGCGCGGGCAGAAGGGGGAGGCCGAAGTGCTTCAGGCGTTCGATGCGCGGGGCGTGGCCGGCCCCCGGCACGTGACGAGCGCCTATCTCCACATGCAGCGGGCCCTCACCACCGGACGGACCCGGCTCCGGGACCACGGAGCGATCCTCGCCGTCTATCTGGCGGGGACGGACCAGCTCGAGCGGGCCCTCGGCCGCGTGGGACTTCAGGCCGACACGCGCGAGATCGTCCTCGTGCGTTCCCCCGCCGGTGAACTCTCCGAGGTGCTCCGGTCGCTCGGTTTCTCGGCCTCTCCACCACAGGAGGCGCAGGGTCCGACCGAAGAGACCCTCCGGCGCCTCGGGATCGATGTGCCGGCGTCCGGCGGGGTCCCCAGGGAACGGTGGGAACTCCTCGTGCTGGAGCAAACGGCCATGGTCGACCTTCCGAGGTAGCCCGGGCCAAACGTCTTAAGAGCCCCCTCGCTGTGTGCCCCCAATACCATGTCGAGTCTGGACGACGTGACAACCTCCCTTGGGGGCCAGGTGGCACAGGACTACAGGGCAACCCTCGAACTGCTGGAGAAGCTCGGCCTGACCCAGTACGAGTCCCGCCTCTACGTGGCGCTCATCGTCAAGGGCTACGGCGATTCCGCCGTGCTGGCGGAGGCCGCGGGCATCCCGAGGACCAGCGCCTACAAGGTCCTGGAAGGGCTCTGCCAGAAGGGCTACGCATTCTCCACCGGAGGGAAACCCTCCATCTTCAAGCCCCAGCCGGTCCAGGAGATGACGAACAAGCTCAAGTCGTCCATCGACGAGGTCTTCGAGCGGCTCGGCCGCCTCCACGAGGCCTTCTCCAAACAGGGCGAGCCCGAGCTCGTCTACCTGCTCTACGGGCGGGACCGGGTGCTCGACAAGATCGCCCAGATGCTCGACCAGTCCACCGAGAGCTTCATCCTGACCACTCCGCACGTCTCCGCGATCCGGGACGAGCTCTCGAAGAAGATCGCCAATGCCGTGAAGCGCGGCGTCAACGTCACCTTCATCACGGCCCCGGCCCAGAAGATCCCGGAAGGGGTCCAGCACATCGCCCACCGCAACATCCTCGCGACGGACGTGCTCTCCGACGGCTCGGTCGCCCTGCTCGCCACGCCCGGACTCGAAGCCTGCGGCTTCACCGGGAACCCGATCCTCGCCCAGCACCTGATGCAATTCCTGAGCATCGTGATGGAACAGGGCGTCAAGAAGTAGATCGCGCCCGGTCCCGAGGCCGGATCACATCCGTTCCAGCGGTTCGATCCCGATGAGTCCCGACGTGTTCTTCAACACCTGCCGCGAGGCGGCCACCAGGGCCAGGCGGAAGGGGAGCCACTCCGGGGCCCCTCCCAGGACGCGCACGGCCTGGTAGAAGCCGTTCAGACGCTCCGAGACCTCGTGGGCATAGAGCGGCAGAAGATGGACCGAGCCGTCCTGGGAGACACGACGGACCAGGGCCGGCAGCCGGCTGAGGGTCTTGAGGAGCTCGACCTCGCGCTCGTCAGGGGTTCCCGGGAGCGGCAGGTACTTCGTTGATCCCGAGGCGAGGCCGGCAAGCAGGGCCCCATGCCCCTCCTCCTCGGCTTTCCGGAGGAGGCTCGAAGCCCGGGCGTGGGAGTACTGGACGAACGGCCCGCTCTTGCCCTCGAAGCTCAGCGCCTCGTCCCACTTGAAGACGATCGGCTTGTCCGGCTGGATGGCGAGCAGATGGAACCGCACGGCGCCCGTCCCGACGCTCTCGGCAATCTTCTCCGTCTCCTCGGGCGTGAGGTCCTGCCGCCGTTTCACCACCTCGGCGCGGGCCAGGTCCCGGGCCTCGTCGAGCAGGTCGTCCAGGTTGACGATGCGCCCCGCCCGTGTGGACATCTTGCCCTCGGGAAGACCGATGAAGGCATAGTGGAGGACCTCCGGCTTCTTCGTGAGGCCGAGCTCGGCCAAGAGAGCGAGCAGGGCGCGGAAGTGCATCTTGTGGTCCTCCCCAATCACATCGACCACGCGGTCGAAATGGGAAAGCTTCTCGAGGTGGTAGGCCACGTCCCGGGCGATGTAGAGATGGCTCCCGTCCGAGCGGGTCAGCAGGATCTTCGAGAGGTCCTTGGGAAGCCCGTAGGAGCTGGCGTCGACCGCGGTCGCTCCCCCCTCCTCCTGGGTGGCGTGGGGAGTCTTGGAGAGCTTCTCGATCGCCGTAGCCACGCTCCCGTTCAGGATGAAGTCCGACTCCCATACGAAGTCGTCGAAATGGACCCCCATCCGCTCGAGGGACGCCACGACCCCGGTGAGGATCTCCTGGGGGATCTGCCGGTACTCTTGGGGAGGTATCTCGCCCCGCTCCAAGCGGGCCGTGAGCTGGGTGACCTCCTGGAGGGCGGCAGCGTCCTTCTTCACGATCTCCGAGGCGGAAGGGTAGGGCTTACCTCTCCAGGTATCGGGCTTCATACCCTCCGGACGGGAGGTCCCGGGAGAGATCCCGCTCTTCTCCCGGACCTCGGAAGGCCACTCCGCCACGGGTTTCGACCAGATCCAGACCAGGGTCGCCGCCTGGCGGCCCACATCATCGACGTAGAAATGGACGCGGACGGTGTACCCGGCGGCCGAGAGCACCCGGGCGTAGGTGTCCCCGATCACGCTGTTCCGGGACCTACCCACGTGCAACTGTCCGGTGGGGTTCGCGCTCGTGTGCTCGACGCAGACCGTTCCCCGGGTCGGGGGGGCCCGGGCGTACCCTTCTTTCAGGGAGAGGATGCGACCCAGGGTGGCTTCGGCCAGCCAGGGGACGCCGGCCGTGAAGTTGAGGAAACCCCGGGTGGGGGAGACGTCGGCGAGGGCGGTTCCCTTGGGGAAGTCGACGGCCAGCGCCTCGGCCAGCTTCTCCGGGGTCGTGGCCGCCTTCTTGGCGTAGCGGAAGAGCGGAAGGGCGAGATCGCCGAGACCGGACGGAGGAGGGGAGAGCTCCCGGTCCAGGTCCTCCGGGGTGGGGGTCACTCCCAGGTCCTTCAGGCGGCGGGCCGCCTCGAGGAGAACGTGCTGCCGGACCTCCTGCCAGGGATCTCCCCCGGCACTCTGCTCCTCTGCCGTGACCATCTTCGTCCCTGAGCCTTGGCAGCGTTCCCGAGTATTATGGCTATGGGGTGGGAGGGGCCCCTTCGTCCGCAGCCGCCCGGTCTTCCGGGGCTTCTCAGCGCCCGGGCATGCGAAAAGGGCTAAAGCCCCGGTCGGCTGGGCGGTGCGTGGTCGAGACGATTCTGGTCCGGTACGGGGAACTCTCCCTGAAATCTCCGGCGGTACGGCGGGAGTTCGAGGCGAAGCTGAAGGGGCACATCCTCAGCCTGCTCTACCGGGCCGACATCGAGTGCACGGTCTCCGACGACCACGGCCACATCTATGTCCACTCTCCCCGCCTGGAGGAGGCCCTTCCGTACGTCTGCCGGGTCTTCGGAGTGGTCTCGGTGAGCCGGGCGTCGGTCCTCCCTACGGACCTGGAGGTCCTTTCGAAGCACGTCGTCGAGCAGGCCGGATCCCTCCCCGACGGTTCCTCGTTCGCGATCCGGGCCCGGCGGACGGGCACCAATCCCTTCACCAGCCACGATGTCGATGTCCGGCTGGGGGCCGATGTGCTTGCGGGCCACCCCGGGAAGCGCCTGAAGGTGGACCTCACCCATCCCGATACCGAGATCGCGGTCGAGATCCGGGGACCCAAAACCTATGTGTACCTGGGCCGACATCCGGGTCCTGGAGGCTTCCCCCTGGGGGTCGCCGGGAAGATCGGAGCGATCGTGGACGGGAAGAGAGGTGCCCTGGGAGCTTGGCTCATGATGAAGCGGGGCTGCCGGACGTTCCCGGTGTCCTACCCCGCCGCCCGGGCGTATACCGAGGTCCTCCAACGGTTCGACCCCGAACTGGACGCGGAGCGTTCGTCCGAGGGGCTCGAGGCATGGCAACTGCTCAGGTCGCTCGTGGAGAAGAACCGGCTCTCGGGCGTCTCGCTGGCCCTCGGGGTGGACGATTATCCCGGGGCGAAAGAATTCTGGGGGGAGACCGTGCTCTTCTCCCCCACCGTCGGGATGAGCGACGAGGAGGTCGGACGGCGATGGGCCGAGGTCGAAAGGCTCGCGAAGTAGAGGCGCCGCAGGGCCGCCAGCTCAACTTGGACGGCGGGTTCACCCCCGTGGAGGGAGCTGCCCGGTGGAAGCGGCGAGAGATCGTCCAGTCTCCCTACGAGGAGCGCCTTCTCCGGTGGTTTACGGCGAGGGAGGAGGTCCTTCGCAAGAAGAAGTGATCGAGTTCCAGAACCTCTCCAAAAGCTACACCCGGAAGGAGCGCCCCGCGCTCGAGAACGTCACCCTGAGCGTGAAGGACGGGGAGATCGTCGGCCTCGTGGGTCTCAACGGGGCCGGGAAGACCACCATGATCCGCGTCGCCGCCGGGCTCGCCTTCCCCACGTCGGGAACGGTCCGCCACAACGGGCACGACATCGTCTCCCAGAAGGTCGCGGCCTCGGAGACCGTCGGGATCGTGCCGGAGTTCCCTAACTTCGAACCGTCGGGGCGGGCCTTCGACCTCCTCGAGTACCTGGGGGGGTACAATGGGCTGGGCGGGGACGACTTCACGGCCCGGGCGGCCTCGCTGCTGACCAGTGTGGGCCTCGGGGGGAACGAATGGCGACGGGTCGGGACCTTCTCCCAGGGGATGAAGAAGCGTTTCGCCCTTGCGGCTGCCCTCCTCGCCAACCCCCGGAACCTTCTCC
>JAKAYL010000050.1 GCA_021809545.1 Thermoplasmata archaeon | reverse complement strand
GGAACCACCGCCCGGGGTCCGGGACGTCCGTGGCCCAGCTTATCCCCTCAGGCTGGGATTCTGCCCTTCATGGAGCGCGGGCGGATGCCGGATCGATCGGATCCTGCGGACGGGATCGGGACAGGTCGGTCGATCCCGCCCGCACTTCCGACTCTCCCTGGCCCTTCCTGCCTCGCTTCGGCCCTGCACTGGATCGACTTGGGAATGGGGGTCGTCCCGCTGCATCCCTTGCTTTCCGAGAACCCCCGCGGAAGACCGGCTCCCCTCCCGCTGGTGCGTTGGCAACGGGAAGGACCCCTCCGCACGGAGCTTGCGGTCCGTCGATTCTGGGAGACGAGGCCCGAGGCCCAGTTGGCGATCGTGATGGGCGGGGGTTTCGCCGCCTTGGACATCGATCTGAAGCATGTCCCCGGAGGTCTCCCGCAAGAACCGACCCCTCTTCCCGTTCCCACGCCCGGGGGCTACACGGAGACCACGAAGAGCGGCGGCCTCCACTACCTCTTCCGCTTGAGGAGCCTGCCGCTTCTCCCCTCCGGTCGTCGCGTGATCGGACTCGGTGGATACGTGGACCTGCTCGCCGAGGGGCTCCTGGTGACCGCCCCGACGGTGTTCGGGAACTGCCCGGGCCGGTATGCCACCCTCCGGGCCGGGGGCCTCCCACTCTTTCCCACACTGGAGGAAGCGCTCCGTTCGTTCGCTCCGTGGCTCAGCTCCGCATGGGAGCAACGTCAATGCAAACAGCGCCGACGAGGGCGGGATGAGACCCCGTCCAGGCCTCCTGGGGTTCTCACACAGGAGGCGGAGGTGGCGCAGGCACTCGATTTCGTGCGCCGGGATCCCCGGGCCGCGTCCTTGTTCTCTGAAGGGCTGAAGTTCCCCGACGGGACGACGGACCGATCCCGGACCGAGTACCACCTCGCCTCTCTGCTTCAGCACCATCGCTTCTCGAGGTCGGCGACCTACGCGGTGATCTGCGCGTCGCCCCAAACGAAGTCGCCCCGCGACCGCCGAGGGAAGGACTACTTCCTGCGGCAGGTATGGGAACGACTCCCCTCCGCCGAGGACCCCGGGTGATCCCCCGGCGATAGTATCTCAGCGAATGTACGCGTCGGTCACGTCCGAGGCGAAGCGGTTGACGAAACGCAACCGATCCCCCCTTCCCCCGGGAAGCATCCGGAGGAACGGGTAGAATTCCCAGAGATCGCCGCCGGCAAGTTGGGAGACCCGGTGGTCGGGGGGGAAGGTGGCCAGCGCCACCCGGTGGGTCACGCGGCGCACTTGCTGCTCGTCCCAGTAGCCGAGCGAGTGGAGGTACTCGTGCATGAGGACGACGAAAGCGAAGGCGTTCGCCTCCTCCCTCGAGGAAGCGACGCCGCGGACACCTTCGTAGACAGTGTCGTTCATCACGATGACGTTTCCCGTGAGCTGCCAGTAGGCTCCGATGGTGGGAGGAAGGTTGGCCAGTGCGAGGCTCAGCCCGGCCCGTTCCAGGCCCAGTTCGGATTTGACCGCGACCCGGACGATGCGGAAGACCTCATTGAGATCTCCCGCACGGACCAACTGCTCCGCAAGGCTGGCCTTCGGGGGGGTTGCGACCCCTCCCGGGGCTTTGGGCCCGGAGGGACCCTCGCTGATGAAGAGCGCGTGCGAAGGGAACATGTTACCCGTCCTCTCCGGAGAGCCAAGATTCTTTCGACGGCCTTCCTTCCGTGGCTTGGGTCTTGCGGGCTCGCGACATCTGCTGCACCTCTGGGGAGGAATATAACTATAGTTGCGAAAGTATTTATACTATTCAGATTATAGTTTGGACACACTCGCAGGACGGGTGGAGCGGTCGTTCCAGTCAAATGGGTAAGGGAGTCTCAGCGTCCAAACAGAGGTCTCGGCCGAAGAGACGTAGTGCTATCTCCGGGCTTGCGCCCGCGACCTCCTCCCGGAGCACCGAAGCATCTGACGGCGAGGAGTGCGAGTCCAGTTGTCAGCTCGCGGACCTTTTGACCCTGCTCGGCAAGAATCACATGCTCGCTATCTTGGGCGCCTTCCGTGAGGGGGGCCCCCGGCGGTTCGGAGTGCTCCAGCGCCAGTTGCAGCTCTGTCCCAACACGCTCTCGGGACGGCTGCAGGACCTCGTGGGCGCAGGCCTCCTCACTCGGACCACCTTCAACGAGATCCCTCCCCGGGTGGACTACGAACCCACCGCTAAGGCGATGGAGCTCTTCTCGATCTTCGACGACCTCCTCCGGTGGTCCTCTCATCACGATCTTCAACCGGTGCTCGTCGCCATCCCGGCGGACACCACCGGGTGACCCCGGCCCCACGTCTCCCTTCCTCAAGGTGATCTGAGGGCTCGGCGATTAGACTTGGAAGAAGAAGCTTAAAACCCCCGTCTGCCTTGCGTGGGGACATGGCCGAAAAGAAGAATCACCCGCCTGTGACCCTGACGACTGGCTCCGTGCTCTTGCTGCGGTCCGCCGACAAAGGCGAGGCACCGCTCGTCACCCAAGGAACCTTCCGGGGGTACGTGAATCTGGGGGGCGATCAGGCAATGTCCATCGAGATCGATGGAAAAGATACGGAAGGGAAGGCACTCGTACGGCTAATTCCCTGCGCAGCCGTCTTTTCGCTCGACATCCTCACCCCGGCCAAGCCGGAAGAGGAGAAGAAGAGCGTCGACGTGCGTCCGGTCTACTTCGGTTAAGTCCGCCGGCGGGCGGAGGCCCCGAAGCCACAGGACGCGCAGATCCGGTGCTGGACGTGGTAGGCGTGCCGGCCACAGCGTCGGCAGATGATGTGGCTCAGCTTGCCTCCGCGCTTGGAAGGTGTTCCCTTTCCCATGTTCTATCCTACCCCTCGCAGCCGAACCCCTCTATTACCTTTTCGCAGCCGCGCGGGAAGTCCCTTCGGGGTGTTTCCTTGGAAGTAGAGGCGTTCAGGTGTACTCATAGAAACCCCGGCCCGTCTTTCGGCCGAAATGCCCCGCGTTCACTAGGCGCTTGAGCGTCTGAGCCGGGCGGTACTTGGGATCCCCGTAATCCTTGAAGAGGATGTTCGCGACCTCGAGCGCCACGTCGAGGCCGATCATGTCCGCGAGTTCCATCGGGCCCATGGGCATCCCTGCCCCGGCCTTGAGGGCGGAATCGATGTCCCGGGCGGAGGCCACACCCTCATCGAGCGCAAAACAGGCCTCGTTGAGCATGGGGATGAGCAACCGGTTCACGAGGAACCCGGGCACTTCCTTCACGCGGATGGGGACCATCGGGTACCGGTGGTTCCGGAGCCCCTGGAGGAAGTCGATGACATCCGTGACCACGTCCTCCCGGGTGTCGACCCCGCTCACGACCTCGATCAAAGGGAGGGTGTAGGGCGGGTTGAAGAAGTGGGCGACGAGCGTGTTCTGCACGTGCTTGAGCCCCTTGGCGAGCTGCGTGATCGAGAGGGAGGAGGTATTGCTGGCGATGACGGCGTGCTCCGGCAGGACCGCGTCCAGCTCCCCGAAGACCTGTTTCTTCACCGCGGCGCTCTCGAAGGCCGCCTCGATCACAAAGTCCACATCGGCAAAGTCGGCGTAGGAGGTGGTCCCCTTCACCCGGGCCACGAGGTCGTCCGCACGCTGCTTGGTGAACTTCGGCTTGAGGCGGTTCCGAAGAGCCTGTTTCTGTTCTTCCGTCAGTTGGACTCCCTCGCCCTCGATCCGCTCGATCTCCTTGTCGGCCCGGGATTCGTGGAACTGGGCAAGCTCCCCCGCGACGCTCTGGACCTTGGCAAGGCCGCGGTTCACGAAGGTCTGGTCGATGTCCTTCAGGATGACGGGGATCTCGTTGAAGGCAAGGACCTCGGCAATGGCCGCACCCATCGACCCGGCTCCAATGACTCCTGCTTTCCGCACGTACAACATGTTCGAGTACCTGCCTGCTCACGTAGAAACGTTGCATATCCCGTTTTCGGCTGGTGGGCCCCGCGAATGGGGCCCCCGGCCGTGTCCTGGTCCCGGGAGCGGAGGCGCTCCCGGGAGATCGGGCCCCCCTTTACTGAGGAGGGTAGCCCGGCTGTCCGGGAGGTGTCGCGGACGGGGCTACTTGTCCTGCGGCGGCTTGCTTCTGCTTCTTGGACTTGAGTGCCGCTCCGAGGATAAGAAGCAGGATACCTACGACCAGAAGTACGAATCCCAGCAGAGGGGATGTGGTCGTGAGGCTGCTGTTGACCACCGGCTCCTGGTTGTTCAGGGAGATGGCGAAGTACACCAAGCTGCCTCCGGAAGGAATGGTGAACGAGGAGGTACCGCTCGTGCCGGTCTGATTGGCTACCGTCGCGTTCGTACCGCAGTCCTTGCTGAGCTGGGCCGGCGTAGCGACCGACTGCAATTGCGCAGACGTCACCGCGTTGGTGCAAGTCACCGCGAAGAACAAGACATTGGATGGCGAGGTCCAGGTTAGCTTGGCGGAGGTACCCCCGATCACCCCGGGGCTCGCATCGTAGATGTTGTAGGCGACCGTGCACGTGGGCGAGGAACCGCACTGAGTATAGGAGATGGCCGTGGAATTCGCATCTGACTTCAACACGGGAACGAACATCAGCACGGCACCGAGCAGCAACAAGACGATTCCTATAATCACCAAGCCAATTCTCATGGATGTACCTAAGGCACCAATACGTTCTTCCTACTATATCAACCCTTGGTTGGTTTTTTGGCTCAGTGTCGCCCAACTTTGTCCTTCTGGAAGGGTCAGTGACCCAGGAGCTACCGCTCGGTTCAGACAATAGGCTGAGACTTCTTTGCTTGCCGACAGGGCAGCCCAACCCTCGGTTCCGCGGGGCCCTTACGAACGAGCACCGGGTAGCGGCAACCAAAGTGCTTAAGTCCCGGCTTGTCCTATCAGGAACTGAGCGAATGGTTCCCGCGGAGCATCTGAACGCTGAGTCTCCCCCCGCCTCCTGCATCCATCCCGCGAGGTTCCTGAGTTCTGTTCGATCGGAGGAGTTGTTTCATAGATGAAGCCTAACGCGCGACCGACTGTGCCGATGGGAGAAGACCCCAACCGCGCCACGATCCTCGAGATCCTCAAGGAGCTCAACAAGAGCGAAGAGGTCGCTCCCAACGATACCGAGAACGGCTTGGAATCGAACGAGATCAACGAGCGCCTCATCGAGTTCTGGGCGATCCGGGAGAACCGGGTCCGCTTGGCAGAACTCCTTCGCATGCTCTACTCGAACAAGATGATCCGCTATGACGGGGCCCCCCGCTATTCCTGGGTCCGGAAGCGGAACCTGGGCGGTGTCTACCAGATCACCACGGAGGGCAAGGAATACCTCCGGGCGAACATCATCGCCTCCGAACGTATCCAGTGACCCCCCGGAAAAGGGGAACCGACCGGCCGTGGCCGGGTCTTACTCGTCGACCCAGCCCCGCTCGATGAGGTCGCCCGCGATGATCAGCCGCTGGATCTCGTTGGTTCCCTCGAAGATCTCGCTGATCCGGGCGTCCCGGTAGGCCCGCTCGATCGGCGTGCCGCGGATGTAGCCGATCCCGCCGTGGATCTGGAGCGAGTCCGTGATGGCCTTGGAGGCCCACTCGCTCGCGAGGCACTTGATGATGGCGCTGTCCCGGCTCTTCTGTTTCCTGTCCGTCCGGCCCCACTTTCGGGAGTCATAGCCCATCCGGTCTTGGAAGGCGGCGGCCTGGTAGACCATGTTGCGGAGGGCGTAGATGTGCATGGCGATGTCCGCGAGCTTGAACTGGATTGCCTGGTACCAGACGATGGGCTGGTCGAACTGCATCCGGTTCTTTGAGTAATCCAGGGCGGCGCTGAGCGCTCCCTGCATTCCCCCGAGCGAACCGGCCCCCAGAGATACACGGCCCACGTCGAGCGCGGTCATGGCGACCTTGAACCCGCCCCCGACCTCCCCGATGACGTTCGCTTTGGGTATCGCGCAGTTCTCGAAGATGAGCTCGGCGGTGCTGGTCCCGTGAAGCCCCATCTTCTTCTCTTCCCGTCCGACCTTGAAACCCTTCGTTCCTTTCTCGACGAGGAAGGCGGTGATCCCGCCATGGGAGCCCTTCTTCAAGTCGTTCGCAGCCATGACGACGACCTGACCGGCCTCGACCCCGTTCGTCACGTAGATCTTGTCCCCGTTCAGGACCCAGTAATCTCCCTCCTCCTTCGCCTCGGTGATGAGACCGCCAGAATCCGATCCGCTGACCGGCTCGGTCAACGAGAAGGCCATGAGCTTCTCCCCTTTGGCGGCGGGAGCGAGCCACTTCTGCTTCTGTTCCTCCGTCCCGTAGTAGAGGAGTGGGGAGGTACCGAGGGAGGTGTGGGCCGCAAGGATGGCGATGTGGGAGGCGTCGATCTTTCCGATCTCCTCCAGCATGATGCAGTAGCCGACCTTCCCCATGCCCAGTCCGCCATACTCCTCCGGGATGGGCACGCCGAAGAATCCCATCTCCTTCATCTTGGCGACTGTCTTCTCGGGGAACACTTCCTTTTCGTCCATCTCCTGGACGACGGGGGCGATCTCGTCCTTCGCGAATCGGGCGACGGTTTCCCGGAGCGCCTTCTGTTCCTCGGTGAAGCTGAGTTCTATGGGCATGTTTTTCCCCTCACTTCCCCGCGAACTTGGGGGGCCTGCGTTCCAACTGTGCGGCGATCCCCTCCATCAGGTCTTCGCTTCCCACGACCTCGAGGAAGGCCTTGGCCTCTCCCTTGAGACCTTGGTCGATATCCATATCGTAGCCCTGGAGCAGTGACTTCTTCGCCGCACTGATCGCGAGGGGAGCGGCCTTGGCGGCGATGGTGTGAGCCATGTCCCGGGCGGCCCGGAGCTCCTGTCCGGAGGGGACCACTTTGTTCACGAGCCCGATCCGCTCGGCCTCCTTTCCGCTGATGAGGCCACCGGTGAAGATCATCTCCCGGGCCTTGGACGGTCCCACCGTCCGGGCCAGCCGCTGGGTTCCTCCGTAGGCGGGGATGAGTCCGAGGGTCACCTCTGGGAGTCCGACTTTGGCCGTCTCTCCGCAGATGCGGATGTCGCAAGAAAGGGCCATCTCAAGCCCTCCCCCAATGGCGAGTCCGTTGATGGCCGCGATCACGGGCTGCGGCATGTGTTCGAACGAGCGGTAGACCCGTTGGCCCGTCTCTACGATCTTCGGGGCCTCGGTCAGGAAGTCGGCGGCCTTGCTTGCGATCTCCTTCAGGTCCGCACCGGCACAGAAATATTGTCCGTCCCCGGTCAGGATGACCGCCCGCTGGGTCCGGTCCTTGGAAATCTCCGAGATCACCGCCTCCAGTTCCGTCATGAGCTTCGTCGATAGGGCATTCACCGGCGGATTCTTCAGGGACAGGATGACTACACCGTCTTCTTCCTTCTTTACGCCGACAAGTTCGTAGGCCATGACCGCGGCACTGCAAGGTACGTTATGAGATTTGGGGCGGGTTTCCCGGGTAGTGGCCACGGCGAGAAAGCCCGATCCGGTCATCCCCGTGGGGTCTGAGCCTTACCTGCTCGGGTTGAAGACCTAACAAAATATCGGGTCTCACCCCAAGGAGAGCAAGGAGTCCGCGATGCTCGAACGAGGAAATTGCGGTTCCTGACCGACAGCTTGCGGGGGTGGAGTTCCAGGTCGACGTGCCCGTGAGACTTCTTCTATGACCTACGGGTTCGCAGATTCGAAAGCACTCAACGCCGGTCTCCTTCGACCAGGTCCGGGAAGTGGTCGCGGACCTTCTCCACTTTCGGTCGCACGACGAAAGCGCAGTAGGATGCGCTGGGGTGCTTCTCGAAATAGTTCTGGTGGTACTCCTCCGCGGGATAGAATTTCTTCAGGGCCCCGACGGACGTTGCGAGCTTACTCCTGTAATGCTCCGCCTCTTTCTGGAGGGAGGTTTGTATGATCGGAAGCTGAGCGGGGTTCGAGAACAAGATGATCGATCGGTACTGAGAACCCACGTCCGCCCCCTGACGGTCTACGGAGGTCGGATCGTGCATCTTGAAAAAGACTTCGAGAATCTGCGGGAGGGATACCTGGGCAGGATCAAAATCTACCCGGAGAACTTCGGCATGTCCCGTTCCGCCGTTGCAAACATCTTCGTAGGAGGGATTGTCCGTGAAACCCCCGGCGTAGCCGACTTGTACGGCGGTCACTCCTTTGACCTCTTTGAAGACCGCCTCGGTGCACCAGAAGCAACCACCTCCCAGTACGATCGTCTCCTTTTCTACCACTTCTCTCTTCCTCTCCGGTTGAACGCTCCTGAATCTACGTAAGCTCCTCGTAGCAAGCCCCGCTTACTCCTCAGGTATGTGCTGAGACGAAGACCTAGGATTTGTGACGGGCCATAGGCGGAAGCGGGCGAGCCACAGGATGGAGGTGCCCATGATGAAGAGTACTGGCTTCGCGATACCCGTTGTAGTCGAGCTTAGATCTCGCTTGGGATGTTCAGCTTCACGATAACGAACAACGGCCACGTTAAACGCCCGTCACTTGGGGGAGGGTTGCTTTTCCTTCGTTGCGACAAATCCAGGAGTGAAGTCCCTCATCGTCTCGAGGCGAGAAATTTGAACCCAGGGACTGATTACGGCATGACGTGTGATTGATTTTTCTCCGTGGAGTCACGTCCGTTGACCCAGTTCCGTGTAACCCGGGGACTCCTGCCGGCAAGCGGCGGGGATGACATCCCCCTGAGTACCGATCGGGGAGGGGGACCTCTTCGGCAGGAGTGAGCGCTTTGTGCCTCTAGTTCCTCTACCCTTCGAGACCATGCCGAGCGGATTCGATCGAGAGGCCCATCTTTATGACTGCCGGAGGGGACCCGCCGGGCCGGGAGAAGTTGAGGCGCTCTTGCGGGTCTTCGAGAAGCGGACCCGTCTTCTTGACGTTGGAGGAGGAACAGGCCGGTTCGCGTTTCCACTCACAGGGGCCGGGAAGCAGGTGACTCTCCTTGATTCTTCCCGAGGGATGCTTGAGCAGGCCCGAGCAAAGAACCTTCCCTCACTCGTCAAGGGGGATGCCTGCCACATGCCGTTCAAGGACAAGGAGTTTGAGGGTACACTCTTCGTTCTGCTTCTTCATCTGGTCGGAGATTGGGTGCAGGCCGTGAACGAGATCGGAAGAGTGACGGACGGCCCTGTCACCGCGGTCGTGACCTCTCGCGAGCCGGAACTTCGTCACATCTATTGTCAAACCCGGTCGGATCTTGGGTTCGCCACCGGAAAGCTTGACACGGGGGTCGCCCACCTTATGTCCATTCTATCCCCGAAGTACCAGGAGGTAATCTCACAGGCTCGCCCCACGGTGAATGCGACGAAGGTCTTTGAGGGGTTCGAGCCTTCAGCGAGCGCACCCTCCGGTGTGCATGCACTGGCCACGAAGAGAATCGAGGAAAGGTTCGGCAAGACGACACTGGAAGTTGTCGAGACAGTAAGTGTTGTTTCATGGAGCAGCGAAACTTTCCGTGACTTTCACCTCACGGAACTGTCCGGAGCCCCTTTTTCCGGGGGGTGATCCGGTGACGGCGACCCACTGAGCCGGGTACGGGGCCCACCGGCCTGCGGTAGCTTGGATTCGTCCCGGGACCCAAGATCCCGGTGCGTTCTAGGTCCCAGAAATCGGGTAATTTTGGGGTGCTGAGGAGGGGGGGCTATAGCTGCTCAAAAACATCCAAGTTTTTGGACATGCTGAAAAACCTCACCCTTGTGGACAGCCCACCAGATTTGGTGGGATACGAAAACGCCCGAATCCGGCAAGGAAAGGGTCCCCGCAAGGGTACTCCATGGCAGAGGCTACCCATCATCCAATCACGGTTCGTGAACACTTACGGAAGATTGGCGGTTATGGCGTGCCTTCTCTATCTCACATGCAACACTCCGTGAATCCTCCATGAGAATCTGAACATCCTTACCTTGTATCAAGATATGGTAATGCCTTCCGAGCAATCTTAGGACGGGTGGGCCAATCTCTTCCAGTCGAAACATCCAGTCGAAAATCAAACTTGCCAGAACTGGATGGATGATACCCTTGGTTCGGAATCCCATGAGGCGATGGTTGGTGAGAACGAGTTTGTCAGAAATGGATGTGCGCCGTATGGCGGCCCACCAATCTCCCAGGATGACTTCCCCTGGTTCCAAGGGGGTCAGATTCACGACCTGTTGCTCAAGAGATTGATATTTCATAGTGGAAAACACGATTGGGGTTGCAGGGTGGTTGCGTAATGATATGAGAGGGCAATGTCGTACTCGTCGGCTCCTGCATCGATGGCATCTGCTAGGATTCCGACTTCACTTGGACGCTGATTGAGCAAATCCAGAATGTCTGTATCCATCGACGCCAAATCGGACCACATGGATCAAACATCGTCACAGAACCCACCGGACGACTGAGCACCCTCAATCACCGACGATGACTGCTCGGGGTTTGCCAGGTGAGGGAGACGGATGCCCAGAGCCACGAATTCGAGGGTGATCATCACCTGCGGCATGGTTCACTTCTTGCGATCCTATAGTCCCGAAGTTGATAATCCGTGCGGGGAAAGCTCACAAACGCATGGTGCCGCCCGGGCCTTCCTCCTAACGGAGGGGAAGGGGGCAAGCGTGGTTCCCTGAGAGCGGTACAGGCCGGGGAGAGTGGGCGATACGGGAAGCGGTGGTGATCCGCAAGATTGTGGGTACGCTTCGGAACACCGAGGGAACCAGCGCCCTCACTCGGTTGCTGAGCGTGATAGGGACGTGGAAACTTCGAGGGGAGGATCCCGCCAGGGATCTCTACACCGCCCTTAACTAACCGGCGTCATCCTCAGGGCTGAACACGTACATCCACTCAATTTCACGGGCCACCCACCTGATAGGGAACCGAAGTACGTGCGAGAGATCCATGGGAATCTCTCCTTG
>JAKAYL010000011.1:45332-46869 GCA_021809545.1 Thermoplasmata archaeon | reverse complement strand
CCCCGTCCATTCGGGCACAGAGAATGTTGGGATTCTTCGACCCTGCTGCCTCCATGTTCTTACATCAGTATAGGGGCAAACGAGGGTATTTAGGGGATGGCTTCATTCTCAATTCTAAGACCCAAACGCGGAAGGTACGCCTCCGCCTGCACTCTGGGGGAAGGGCCCCAGAGGGGCTCCCAATCCCAAGCGGGCCGGGCTACCGCAAGACCACGAAGTCCGGTCCGGACGCCGAGCTCCCGGTCCTACTGGACCAGGGACTTGTCACCATCGACATGGACCTGAAGAAGCTCCCGGGCGGCCGGGCCCCCGGAAGGGTTACGGAGAGTGCGGCGCCGAGGCGGAAACGCCGAGCTTCGAGGAGGCGCGGGCCTCCTGGGAGACATGGAACCGCTTCTTGAGGAGCCAGAGCAGGTTGCCGATCCCGTCCTTCCAGCTGGAGAGCTTCGGCTGGCCCCAGCGCTCGGCGTAGTGGATGGGCATCTCCTCGAACTTGAACCCGTGGAGGATGACCTCCAGCTTGAGTTCCTCCGAGAAGGGCATCCCGTCCTCGTTCAGGCGGAGGGCGGGGAGGAGGGAGCGCTTGAAGACCCACATCCCGCTCTGGGAATCGACGAGGACTCGCTCGGGCACGCCCTTGAGGACCTCGTGGAAGAGGACGCGGATCGCGGAGTTGAGGGCCCAGTTGCCGATCCGGTGCTCCCGGGTCATCGCCTTCTTCTCCATCAGGCTCAGCCGGTCCCCGCTGATGAAGTCGAGACCGGTGTGGAGGAGACGCTTGAGCATCCAAGGGAGCTCGTTGGCCGGGTAGGTGCCGTCCCCGTCCATCGTGGCGATGAAGTCCCCGGTGGCGAGGGCGAAACCGGTCTTGTAGGCGCGGCCGTAGCCCCGGCGCTTCTCGACCACGACCTTCGCACCGTGCTCCGTGGCGATCTCCTGCGTCCCGTCCGTGGACCCGCCGTCGATCACCAGGATCTCCCATTCCAGGTCGACCCCCGGAAAGAGCTCGGATACCTCCTTCTCCCGGGCCTCCTTGATGGCCTGCAGGGTGTAGCCGATTCCCTCCTTCTCGTTCAGGGTGGGAATGATGAGAGATAATCTCATGTGTGGAATGAAGAATAGCCTAGGAAGGGATATATGGTTTCTGCTGGCGCAGGGCGCCACTGGCAGTTCGGCACCACGGCGGACGTGGGGATCGCCGCCACCGCCCCGGCCGCGGAGGCCCTCTTCGACGAGATGGGGCGTGCCCTCTTCTCGGTCATGACCGATCTCAGCGCCGTCCGACCCACCGCAACGAAGAAGTTCGAGGTGGCGGCCGACACCCCCGAGGGGCTCCTTGTCGCCTTCCTCTCCGAGCTCGTGTACCTCCACGACACCGGGGACTGGGTCTTCTCGTCCTTCGACGTCGAAGTGACGTGGGAGCCGCGGCCCCAGCTCCGGGCGACGGCCCACGGGGAAGCCTGGGACGAGGGGCGCCACCCCCGCCACACCGAGGTCAAGGCGGTCACCCTTCACCGGGCGGAGTTCGACCGGAAGG
>JAKAYL010000011.1:0-45232 GCA_021809545.1 Thermoplasmata archaeon | reverse complement strand
GCGGGAAAAGTATCGCACGGGGGAGACCGGGATCCTGGGACATTCGAGCGGAGGCTTCGGCTCGCTCGTCCTCTCGATGCGCCACCCGGGGGAGTTCGGAGCGGTCCTCGCCTCCGCGCCGGACACCCAGTTCGAGTACGGGTACCTGCCCGGGTTCCCCAAGGCGGCGCGCCTCTTGCGCGAGCACGGGGGGCCCGAGGAGTTCCTCCAGTGGCTCTTCGAGAGCCCTCCCCTGAACCTCAGCGGGACGACCAGCGTCGGGACGACCCTCGAGACGATCGCGATGGCGGCCTGCTACTCCCCGACGGAGGGAAAGCCGGGGGTATTCGACCTCCCCTTCGATATCGAAACGGGGCAGATCGACGGGGCCACGTGGGAACGATGGCTTCGCTGGGACCCGGTGCGGATGGTGGAGCAGGAGCCGCATGCGGCTGCGCTCCGGAAGATGCGCGGGGTGTTCCTCGCCGCCGGTTCGGGGGACGAATGGTTCCTTGACGTCGGGGTCCGCCGCTTCGCAGCGCAGGCCCGCGCGCTCGGCGTGTCGGTCCGGGATGAGCATTTTCCCGGAGGGCACTTCGAGACCTTTTCCCGGGCCCTGGAGAAGCTTCTCTCCGGGTTGTTGGGCGCCCTCGCGAAGCCGTAACCCATAGCTTCATAACTCGTCACCGGTTGGGCGACCCGGGATTCTGGATGGGCGGCGCTCCGGCTACGGACTGGGTGGTCGCGGTGCATTCCGGACCTTCGAGCTCGGAGAACCTGCTGGCCACTCTCGTGGCCTGGGCCCGGCGCCACGGGTTCGATCCGAAGTCCTTCAACCTCTGGCTCGAGCACAACGGGCGGGTGCTCGTCCTCCAGGGCTTCACGCCCCAGCTCCTTTCCGACTTCCTGGCCTACGCCCGCGCCCAGTCCTACCCACCCCTGGTCAGCGGGCCGGCGAGCCAGCGCTTCTCCTCCCCATCCCCGGTCCCGGCGGCGCCCGCCGCGCCGCCCCCGCTCCCGCCGCCACCCCCGCCTCCCGCGGATTCCTCCCCCCTCATGCAGGGGGTGCTCCAAGTGCTCGCCGACCGCGAGACCTCCGTTCGGGGAGTGGAGAACTGGCTCATGGAGGTCTTCGGAACGCTCGACATCAAGGAATCCGACGTGCTCTGGTCCCTCTACCTCTCCAACAAGCGGGAGGTCTCCCCCGCGCTCGTGGCGCTCGCCGCCACTCCGTCCCTCCGACAGGAGGGATCGAAGATGCTGGGAGTGACCGAGGAGATGCTCCCCAAGGTCCTCTTCGGGGACAAGGAGGACAAGCCGAAGACCCCCGACCCCGCTCCGGCGGGGGACGAGGAGGTGCGGGCGCACCTCGACACCTACCGGCGGGTCCTCGAGTCGAACGCCCACCACTGGGAGAACGTCCTCTCCCGCATGCGGAACCAGGCGGCCAAGGAAGGTCAGATGTCGGCCGCCGTGGTCGTCGACGAACTTGGGGGAAAGGTCACCTGGGTCTTCCCCCGCATCACCTCGCCCGTGGTCCGGGCGGTCTCGGCCAGCATCCTCCATCTCTTCGAAGGGAACCCGGCGAAGCCCGAGACCCCCCGCAAAGCGGTGAGCGACACGCTCTCCGCCGCCTCCCGGCTCACGAAACCCCTCGGGCTCTCGCTGAAGTGGTACGTCGTCTTCTCAGGGAAGGGCTTCGACTGGGTCGGAGCGGAAGGGGAGGTCTCGGCCGAGGATGTTCTTGCGATCGAAGGGCTCCTGACCCGCTACGGGGGAACGACCTCCTTCTTTGCCGTCCCCAAGCCCAAGAAGCCCGCCCGCTCCGCCGGCAAGCGGGCGAAGAAGACCCCCAGCGCTCCCGCCGCGTAGGTACGGGGCCGCCCCCCCGGTGCGGACGGAGAGGTCGGGAAGTATCAGTGGGAGCCGGGCTGGCCCTCGAGCCACTTCTCGGCGTCCAAGGCCGCCATGCACCCCATCCCGGCGGCCGTCACCGCCTGGCGGTACCTGGGGTCGGAGACGTCCCCGCAGCCGAAGACCCCCTCAACGCTGGTGTGGGTCCCGTTCTTGAGCTTCAGGTATCCCTTCTCGTCGAGCTGTACGTGGCCCCGGAAGACCTCGGTGTTGGGCTTGTGGCCGATGGCGATGAAGAGGCCGTCGACCTTGTGCTCCCGGCTCTGGCCGGCCTTGAGGTCCTTGAGCCGGACCCCGTTCATATCGCCCTCTCCGCCGAGCACCTCCTCGACGGCCGTGTTCCAGAGCACCTGGATCTTGGGATTGGACCGGACCTTGTCCTGCATGATCTTGCTGGCCCGGAAGGCGTCCCTCCGGTGCACGAGGAGGACGCTCTTCGCGAACTTGGTGAGGAAGGTCGACTCCTCCATGGCCGTGTCCCCGCCTCCCACGACGACCACGTCCTTCCCCTTGAAGAAGAAACCGTCGCACGTGGCGCAGGCGCTCACTCCCTTCCCCCGGTACTTCTCCTCTCCGGGGACATCCAGCCACAGGGCGGAGGCGCCCGTGGCGACGATGACCGACTCCGCCTCGACGACGGCGCCGGATCCGCCCCGGAGCACAAAGGGACGATGGGAAAAGTCGACGGACGAGACATCGTCCTCCACCATCACGGTCCCGAACCGCTCGGCCTGCTGGCGCATGAGTTCCATGAGCTCGGGGCCCTGCACTCCCTTCGGGAACCCGGGGAAATTGTCGACCTCCGTGGTGATCATGAGCTGGCCCCCGGCCGGGACCCCCGTGAAGAGGATCGGTGAGAGGTTCGCCCGCCCTGCGTAGATCGCCGCGGTCAGGCCTGCCGGACCGCTTCCGATGATGGCAACCTTGGTTCGTTGAACAGCGTTCATGTCCAGAAAACAGACTGCGAACCCGCTTAAAGGTGGCGCCCCGAGCGCAGGGAGCGACGCTAGGCGGGCATCGCCGAGACGATGGAACTGATGCCCGCCCGGGCCACGATCTCGTAGTAGGGGTCCCGGAGCGGGATCCGGAGGCCCAGGGCCCGTGCGGGAAGGTCCGGCTGGAGGCGGCCGTGCCCGGGGGAGCGGAGCACCTCCCAGGGGGTCAGGAAGACGGCCCGCACCAGGCTCTCCGGTTTGACCGGCGCATGGTGGAGACGGCTCGCGACGTAGGAGAACTCCATCTCCCGGAAGAGGTCGGGAAAGTTGAACATGAGGTTGTCCGTCCCGAGGAGGAAAGGAAGCCCCAGCTTCTCCGCCAAATGAAGGGGAGGGAACTTCCCGAAGAGGGCGTTGGAGCGGGGGCAGAACGCCACGGGGACCTTCTCCTCCCGGAGCAGCTCCAGGTCCGCCTCCGTCGCCAGGGTCAGGTGGACGAGGAGGGAGGGGGCGAGCTCCAGGATCGGCTCGAGCGGTTCGCGCTCGTCCTCCGAGGCGTGGAGCGAGAAGAACTTGTTCTCCAACTGGACCTGGGCGGCGACGGCGCGGGCCACCTTCGGGTCCAGGTCCTTCAGGGCACTCAGGCACAGCCCGTCGGAGAGGGCGAGGACCTTTGCGACCTCCTCCGGGTCGGAGAGGTTCCCGGGTCGTCCGAGCACGAACGGACGGATGGAGAGCCCGTCCGCGGCCTCCCGCAGGAGCTTCACCCCTTCCACGCCCTCTTCGCGGAAGTCGATCGTGACCCCGGTGCCGTGGCCCTGCATCATGAGAAGGGAGTTGCGCATGGCCATCGCCTTCTCCTCCCCCGAGGAGGACGCCAGCAGCCGGTGCTTGAGGCCATGGGGGGGCCGCACGATCTCCGCGAGCGACCCGACGGGCGGCTCCTGGCCCCAGATCGCATCCCCGAGGTGCGTGTGCCCGTTGACCATCCACGGGAGGGCGGCGCCCTTGACGACCCGGTGCTCTGTGAGCCCCAGGGTCCCGGGTTTCCCGCGCTCGACCACCCGCCCCGAGTCGTCGAGGATGACGTAGCCCGCCTCAACACCGTCGAGATCCAGGATCTTCCCGTCGATCACCAGCATGGCTGACCCGGAACATCCCCCCCGGGGATGTAAAGCAATCGGGACCCCGGTTCTCGGGGCCGCTCGTAGCAAAGGTGATTTACTGACCGAGGCTCCCTCCGCCGTTCGGGCCAGAGGGACGAGGGGGAGAAGAGGAAGTGTACTGTCCGGCGTGCGGAGTGGAACTGGCATCCCCCGCGCCCCAGGGAGCCCCGTTCCCGATGTTCTTCTGCACCACCCACGGGATCGTCTACGACCTCACGCGGGACCGGTGGTACGGCCTGAAGGACCTGGGCCCCAGCCTCCGCTGCCCGGGGTGCAGCCAAGAGATGGAGGCGGAACCCCGCGGCGCTCCCACCATGCACTTCTGCTACCAATGCGGGGTCACCTTCGACGTGGCCAAGTCCGCCTGGTACGGGATCGCCATGCATCTCAACTCGCAACGGTAGCTCCGGGGGAGTTCCCGGGGGCGCAGGTAGGCTCCTACCGGACCGCGGTCCGGCTAGAAGCTCCGCTCAGCACGAACGGGGCCCACCGCAAATCGCCCACCCTCACCATCGCGACCGAATTGACCGCGGGGAGGTCCCTCGACCGGACCTCCGCCTTCGGTTCCTCCGTCGGGGTTGCCGGGGACGAGGCGGCCGAGGGAGACGTTTCGGATGTGCTGGGCTTTGAGCCGTTGCGCCCTTTCCGCCTCCGGAGGAGAAGGAGCGCCAGGACGATCACGATGAGGGCCAGGATGGCCAGCCCGACCAACACGAGGAACTCGTTGGTCTGGGTGAAGGAGGGGTTGACCTGGGAGAAGGCGAGCGTGATCGACTGCGACTGCTCCAGCGAGACCGCCTGGCTGAGATGCTGGGAGACCGGGGTCAGTTCGTAGGTCCCGCTGTAGCTCGCATTGACGAGATAGTTCCCTGCCGGGAGACGGAAGATCATCGGGCTCCCTTCGCTGATGGCCGTCCCGGCCACGGTGCCCGTCTGGGTCGAGGTCACCTGGACGAAGACCCCGGAGAGCGGAGCCCCGGCCCGGTCGTTCGTCGTTACCGTGAGGTAGTAGATCGCCAGCGTGAGGGTCACCTGGTTGCTCGAGTTCACCTGGAGCGAGGTCTGCCCGACACCCACCCCGTCCCAGAGGGTGGAGACCTGGTAGGCGCCGCCGATGAGGACCGCCTGGGCCTCCCCGCTCCCGTTCGTCACCAAGGTGAGGAAGGAGCCGGTGGCGGTCGTGAGGGAGAGGACGGCGCCGGCGACCGGGTGGTGTTCGCTGTCGACGGCGAGGAAGGTCACCGAGAAGACGTCCACCGTGATCACGAAGGGGGCAGGGTATGTGGTGGCCGGCAGCCGCAGGAGCGAGTAGTTCGCCACCTCGCTGTTCTGCCAGTACACCGCCACATCGAAGGCCCCGCTCGGAAGGAGCGTGCCGTTCTCGCCCGAGGAATTCGTGGTCACCGCACCGATAAGGACCCCGGTCGTCGCGTTCACGATGACCACGCTCGCCAGGGGGACGGGGAGCCCGCTCGGCTCAACGACCAGGAAGTTCTGGTGGTAGACGGCCACCTGGACCGTGTAGTTCCCGTTCGCCTGCACGAGGACGGGCGGCGAGGAGTAGACGATGCTGTCGTGCCAGATCACCGTGAGACCGTAGGGACCGCCGGGCACCTGGCTCAGCGCCACCTCCCCGGTGGAGTTCGTGACGGCGAGGGGATAGTGCGTGCCGTTCGGGTGGACCACGTAGACGAACGCGTCCGAGAGCGGGAGGGAGAGGTTGTCCACGATCCGGAAGACCGGGAAGTAGACGGCCGTCCCCAGCGTGAAGTTGCCCGGACCCGACACTGTCAACGTCGTGTTGTTCACCTGGATCCCTTCCCAGAAGACCCGCGAGCTGGGGTAGGTCCCGTTGGAAAGGAAGTACTGGACGGTGCCGTTCGCTCCGGTCACCGTCGGCATCCCGTTCACGATCACCTGGGCTCCGACCAGGGGGTGCCCGAGGCTGTCGACGATGGTGAGCGACACCGGGTACGGCCTCGAGCCGACCCAGAAGATGGAGCAGCCGCTGGCCTCCCGCCCGAAGTAACCCGCGACATTGGGGAAGTTGTGGTACGTGTTGTCCGTGGCGTTCACGCAGAACGAGTACTCTCCCCGCAGGAGGCCGCTGTAGTTGAAGGGAGCGGAGTAGGTCTCCCCGGAGCCGTTCCACAGGGGAGGGACCGCAGGAGCGACCGGGAGAAGGGTTCCGGCGGACGCCACCCGACCGGTCGCATTGAAGATCGTCCAGTCCACGGTCCAGAGCTGGTAGTCGTAGTTCCCCAGGGGATCCGAAAGGTTGGCGGTGAGGTTGACCACGGGGTTGAGGGCGCTGACGTTGAGGGTCGTGACGGGCGTCCCGTTCGGGAGCGCGAGGTACGAACGGTCCACATTGAGGTACGTGCTCGCGGGCAAGCTGACGGTGGCCTGGTAGTAGGTCCCGGAGACCTGTCCGTACCAGAAGCCGTAATGGTCGGAGTTCGAGCTGCTGAGGCCGTTGTCGAAGTGGGCCTCGACCGTGCAGCCCGCCGGTACGGTGGTGTTCAGGGGGGAGGTGTAGGGGATCGTCAGGGTCGTTCCCAGGCTTCCCTCGTCGCTCTGCGTGGTGGCACCGCCTCCCGAGCCCAGGAGGACGGGGGCGACGCCCGGGCAGACCTGGTAGAGGTCGAAGTTCCAGCCGACCCCCAGGGTGCTCCCGGTCTGGTTGACGAACACGTGGGCCGTGGGCGTCCCGTTCAGCACGAGGGCTCCCGGAAGGGCGGGCCAGAGGTAGAAATTGACCTGGAAGTTGAGGGCCCCGACGAGCACCTGGCCCTCCCCGGAGATCCCCGGGGCGGTGTCGGAGGTCGTGTTCAGGAGGAGGGAGGAGTTCAGGCCGGGGAAGAGCGAGACCGGGGCGCTCGAGTTGTGGAGGAAGACCGTGAGATTGGTGGGGGACGGTTCGGGACCGGGCCAGGGATTCGCTCCCACGGTGGCCGGGCCTCCGAAGTAGCTGCCGACCGGGCTCACCAGGAGGAGCCCCAGGAGGAGCACCACGGCGAACGTCCAGGGCATGGCGCTCCTCATGCTTTGACCTCCTCGGAAGCGGACCCTTGGGGGGCTTGGTCCGTTCCGGAGGGCGCCGACGCTGCGGCCGTCTCAGAGGAGGGGGCGGGCTCTGACTTCGGCGGGGTCTCGGGGGCGGTGGACTTCTTCGCCCCGCCCGAGGATCTTCCCCGACGAAGGAGCAGCGCCAGCAGGACGATCATGATCACGAAGAGGACCGCCAGGAAGACGATGGCCCCGAACTCGAGGGTGCTGGTGAAGGGCGGGTTGACCTGGGTGAACTTCAACGTCACCGTGGCGGTCCCGGAGAGCTGGACGTTCTTCGTGAGGGTCTGGGAGACGGCGGAGTAGCCGTAGGTGCCGTGGTAGCTCCCGGTGATCTCGTACGTCCCACCGGGGAGCCGGAAGGTGAGGGGTTCTCCGGCCGTGGTGGCGGAGGTGAGGATGGTCTGGAGCGTGGCCGAGACCACCTCAAGGTCGACCCCGGCGAGATTGCTCCCGCTGGAGGAGAGGCACGTGACCGTGAGGTAGTAGATGGAGAGGCTCAGGGGAACCGTCGTCGTGCGGTTCACGTCGAGGGTGGTCGAACTGACCTGTACCCCGTCCCAGAGCGTCACCACCTGGTAGGTCCCGGCGGCGAGCGGCATCGAGGCGTTCCCCGAGGCGTCCGTGAGGAGGGTGGTCAGGAGTCCCGAGGACCCCGAGATCTCGATCTCGGCGCTGCCCACCGCGAGTCCCTTCGAATCCGTTGCGAGGAAGCTCACGTTGTACACGCCGGCCGCGATCCGGTAGGGGGCGGGATAGGCCGTGGCGGGCAGCACGAGGCCCTGCAGGCGGGCCACCTCGCTCGACTGCCAGTAGACCACGACGTCGAAGGCGCCCTGCGGGACGATGCTCGTGTTCTCGCCCGACGCGTTCGTCGTGCCGAAGAAGACGATCACCCCGCTCGTCGCGTTCTCGATCTCGAGGCGGGCGAGGCTGAGCGGCGCCCCTGAGGCGGTCACCACTTGGAAGACCTGGTCGTAGACGTCCGTGGAGAGGGTGAGGATCCCGTTCCCCGAGACCAGCACCAGGGGGTCTGCGGGCTGGGAATAGACCACGGAATCGTGCCAGAGCACCGTGATGCCGTACTCTCCGCCCGGTACCTGGAGGAGGGGGATCTCTCCCGTGGCGTTCGTGACGATGAGCGGGAGGTGGGTCCCGTTGGGCGGGACGATGTAGACCAGGGCGTCGGCCAGCGGGTGGCCGCTGTGGTCGGCGATGAGGAAGGTGGGATAGAAGACCTCGGTCGTCACGTTCTCCGAGGTCGGCCCGCTCACGGTGAAATTGAAGGGGGTGGGAGCCACGTCGACCCCGTCCCAGAGGACCGAGAGCCCGAAGAAGGTGCCGTTCGGGAGGTCGAAGAGGACCGCCCCGCTCGAATTGGACGACCGCGTCTCACCGAAGACGGAGGCGGAGGCCCCGGAGAGCGGATGACCGAGACTGTCCAGGAGCGTCAGGGTCACGGGATACTTGATCCCGGACACGATCGAGAAGGTGGAGCATCCGGAGGCGATGCGGCCGACGTAGCCCGTGGAATTCCCGGGAGCATTGTGGTATGTGACGTCGGAGGCGTTCGCACAGAGCTCATAGGTACCGGTGCGGAGGGACGAGTAGTTGAAGGGGGCACGGTAGAGCTCGTACGCTCCACCGGGAACCGGAGGCACGGCCGGGGCCACCGGGGACAGGGTTCCCGACAGGGCCACTCCCAGGCTCAGGTTCTGCACCGACCAGTCGACAGGGAAGGCGGAGAAGTCGTAGTTGCCCAGAGGGTCGGTCACGTTCGCCGTGACATTGACGAGGGTGGCGCCGGAGCCGTTCAGATCCGAGACCGGGGTGCCGTTCACGGTCGCGAGGTACGTCTGCGGAACGTCAAGGTAGGTGCTGGCACTGAGGTTCAGGAGGGCCGGGTAGTAGGTGCCTCCCACGTCCCCCCAGTAGAAGCGGTAGGTGTCCGCGCTGTTCGCGTTGCAGCTCCCGCAGTACTGGTAGAAGGTGGCCTCCAAGGAGTCCCCGGCGGGGACGGTGGTGTTGAGCGGGGTTCCCTGGTCGATCAGGAAGGGGACGGGTGGGGCCCCCGAAACGAGGGTCAGGCTGCTGGTCATGCCGAAGGTCCCCAGGAGCTGCGTGGTCCCGTTGGGACTGATGCTGGAGAGGTCCAGGGCCCAGCCGAGATTCTTCGCCGTGCCCGTGAGACCGGCGTACACCACGGCCTGGGGGGTACCGTTCAGGAAGAGGGGGCCGGCCAAATGGGGGAAGAGGTAGAAGGTGACGGCGAGGTAGTGGACGGAGGAAGAGATGCCACCCTCCGTGGCCACCCCGGGGGCGGTGTCGTTGGTGGTGTTGAGGAGCAGGTTCTCCTCCAGCCCGCCCACGATGGGCTGGGCAAGGGAGGTGTTGTGAAGATAGAGGGTGAGGTCGGTCGGGGTCGGTTCCGATCCGGTCCAGGGTGTCGCTGCGGCGGGACCCGCCAGAGGACCCGGGAGGATCAGGACGGAGGAGATCACGAACATGCTGGCGAGAAAAAGTTGGGGGAGCCGGCCGAAGGACCGGCTCCCTGGGCTCGAGGATGGGGGGCGGTGACCGCCCATCGTGCCTACTTGGAGAGCTGCCACCACGGTGTTTCCTCGTTCCGCTCAGGACACCGAGACGGTCCCGATGCTGGGGGTGAACGTGGCGTCGAGCCCGCCCGGCGTGAGGTGCACGCTCGTGGCGAGGTTGATGTCGATGCTCACCGTCGTGGTCCCACCGGAGGTCACGTTGAACTGCCCGTCGATGTACGCCGTGGGGCTCACCACGTGCGCCACCATCTTCAGTCCGCCGGCCAGTTCGATGGTCACGTTGGCCACCGTCAAACGGATCTGCTCGTAGTGTCCCGCCTTCAGGGTGAGGATCCCGATCGAACGGGCCATCGCGGAGCCGTTGAGTTGGGCCAGGTCCACCGTGGACGCCACGTTCAGAGTGACGAAGCCCGAGGAGTTCGAACCCGACTCGTGGACGGAGACGCTGCTGAAGGTGACCCATACATGGGTACAGTTCTCCACGCCGCAGGGTGCGTCGTGCACCATCGCGTTCAGCTGTCCCGTGCCGTTCGGTCCGAACGGGGGAAGTCCGGCGCTATAGAGGCCAAAGACCACAGCTCCCACCGCCAAAATGGCGACGATGGAAGCGGTGGCAATGCCTCGCTTGCTCGCTGTCATGCCCTCCCAAGAACACGACTTAGGCCATAATTCCATGTCCAAGAGAGCTCAGGGGGTCTTGGACATGCCTCCGGGAGCAGGTGCCTTCGCCAGGGGGGAGCGGGGAGGGAAGAGGGTCCCGTAGGCGTGCTCGATGACCGGTTCGCACCCCACGGTTGGTTCGACCAGGTTCTCAATCTCCGTCAGGCTGCGACCGAGGACCTCCAGGACCGGCCGACGGCGGCCGATGGTCCCGGGAGAGACCGGACGGGTCTGGCCCATGGCCCCGAGGAGCACGCGGGTGCCGTCCGTGGCGAAAAGGAAGGGATAGGCACGGGCCTCGGCCGTGAGGGCCGACAGGAGGTCGAAAGAGGTTCCCCGGGTCAAAAGCCCCGTCACGAAGACGAACTGGTCGATCGCCCGCCCCTGGTAGACCGGCAGGCGCCAGGGGCGAAGGAAGACACGGGGTCCGACGAGCTGTCGGGACACGACCCCGCGGCCCCGGCGGGGGAGGCCGAGCATCCCTCGCCGGAAGCTGCCCGTGCGGACCGTCTCCTCCATGGTGAACCGGTCCCGCACCGAGACCTCTCCCCTCTCCTCCCGGTGGCTCACGGCGGTCGGGTAGGAGATCAGGGACTCGTTCCCGATCAGGTGGCTCCAGAGCCCCTCGTAATCGAAATAGACCGGGAGCTGGTCGTGTCGGATCCCGCAACTGAGCGTGTTCAGTTGGGAGAAGGGACTGCCCTCCTTCGCCCGGGCCAGAAAACGCCCCTCGTCTTCCTCTCCTTTGTGGAAGGCGACCGCAAAGATCGTCTGGGGGAGGAGCCAGAGGGAGACCACCCCCGGGGTCTCCGAGAGGCGGCGGGACGTCTCCGCCCGTCGTTCCGCAAAGGCCCGGCCCAGGAGGAAAGTGACGCGGTGGTACCCGAGGGCGGCGGGGTCGGGGACGAAGCTCTCCTGGATCCACCCCTGGGTCTCGACCCGGGCCCGCACGGAATGATACGTGGAACGGGCGAGCCCCGACAACTCCCGCCGGGGGTTCTCGGGACCCCCGGGATAAGCGAGGGCCGAGAGAAGGAAGCGGGCTTCCGCGGTGGTCATCGGCCGCTCTTTGCCCGCACCGGGTCCGTCCATCACTCCCCCCTGAGGCTTGGACAAGGTATTATCTCTAACCCCGCCCATGTTGCCTACCGTTCGAGGGAACTATGCTAGCACCCCACACCCACGCGGCCGCGATACTCGCCGTGTTGGCCATCACCCTGCTCTTCCTCGTGCCGACCCCGGCGACGGCCTCGGCGCTCCCGACCCACGCGACGGACGGTTCTTGGGCGTATCTGGAGAACGCGTCGGGTTCGGTCACCGCGGACCGCGCGGGGGGGACGGTCTCCGTCACCTATTCGATCCTGGGGGCCGTCATCGTCAACCAGACCAACCTTTCTGACGGGGGGTACCAGATCACCTTCCACCGGGGGATCCAGGTGCAGTTCCAGTCCAACTACTGCTCTCCGGACTGTACTACGGCCCTGAGCTACGCCAACCTCTCGCTCTCTGTACGAGAGGCTTTGAACGTGGTGGAGAACTTCACTCCGGCCGCTTCGATGTCTGCGCAGAACGCTTCGGTCGAGGCGATGTCCCTCACCTCGGGCTATGGAACGACCCTGTACAACATGACCCTCGCCTCGCAGCGCTCGGTATCGCTCAGCACCCCCGGCCGGGGAGGGGTCCATTTCCAGGACTCTTCCGCCTACGTCTCCTTGAACCTCGCCGGGAACTTCTCCTTCACGCTGGGCTCCCCGCTCGGGGTGTTCCCCTCCAACCTCTCCCCGGGAGAGCAAGTTTCCTCCTCCACGACCTTCAACCTTCAGGGCTCCGCCTCCGGGAGCTACCATTACTACTTCGCGCCCGGCTTCAACGGCTCTGCGGGAGCCTCCCAGACCGGAGTCCTCCCCACCACCCTGCTCCCCCAGACTTCGGGAACCCTCACCGTCCTCGCCGAGGAGGGGGCATCGACCCCGGTGTTCGGGCAGACCATGGCCTCCCTCGACCTCTCCGTACACGGCGGTCCCTTCCTCTTCGTGGACGGAGCGCTCGTCCCCTACTTCTTGGAACCGCTCGGGCCCGGCATGCCCTACTTCTTCCACCCCCCGGACCTCTTCGGTAGCGCCGTGTTCGCCACCCAGGCGCTCTACCTCTCGGGACCGGGAAGCTCGGGAAAGTTCCTCTCTTCGAACTCGGGCTTCAGTGCCGACATGCAGATCCCGGGAAACTCGGCGGGTCCCGTCTCGCCGACTTCCACGAACGTGGCACAGGCCAACGTGACCGGGCAGCCGACCTCGGTCGACAACGCATGGCAGGTCTATCAGACCGTCGCCCCCACGGGCCAGACCGTCGTGTCCACCGGGACCTCGCTTTCGAACGTCTGGATCCTGCTCGCCGTAGCGGGAGCCGCCTTTGTAGTGGCCGGAGCCGTCGTGGCGGGAACGCAGGGGAAACCTCGGGGACCCAAACCTCCCACCCCACCGGGACCTTCCCTGTTCGCGGCGGCGGCCATCCCTCCCCCAGAGGAGTCCAACCACCCCGTCGAGAATATTTGGTAGCGACTTCCGGTTCCCCCCTTGGGGAACAAAGGAATCCTCTTCGGTCGGCTGAGTGCGGAGGGCGGGACCTCGATCCTACGTCCCGCTCAAGGGCGTGAGGAATCCGCTCGTGTTCACTCACATTAGCCAGACCGTTGTGAACATTCCGTTTTTTTGAGAAGGGTTTATCGGGCGGCCTGAATGCCGGCCACCATGAACGCGAGCCGGGAAAGTTGGGCCTACATGGCGCTGATCGTGACCATCGCCGCAGTGATGGTCTTGCCACCCGTGACCGCCTTAGGGGCGGAGAGCAGGGGAAGTCCCACCGCCTCGGTCAACGTGCCCACACCCCGTGATACACCGGCGTTGAACCCCGCCCCCGCGGGGGGCTTTGGCGCGCCGAGCGTGGCAACCACGATCGGGGTACTGGGGTTCATCCCCGTGGGTTCCCACCCCTATGCAGTGGCAGTGGACAACGTCACGGGCACCATCTACGTGGCGAACGAGGGTTCGAACAATGTGAGCGTGATCGATGGTGCCTCCAACACGATCATTGCGACCGTGCCTACGGGGTTACAACCGTGGGGAATCGCAGTGGACAGCGGGACGGACACCATCTTCGTCACGAACTCGGGTTCGAACGATGTGAGCGTGATCGATGGCGCCACCAACACCGTCACCGCCACCATCCCCGTGGGAACCAACCCTATCGGGATCGCCGTCGACAGTGCGACCGGCAGGGTCTACGTGGTGAACAAGGGCTCGGACAACGTGAGCGTGATCAACGAGACCACCCAAGCCGTCACCGCCACCTTTGCTGTCGGGTACGAGCCCTGGGGGGTGTGCGTGGACTCGGTCACGGACACCCTCTATGTGACGAACTCTGGCTGGAATTCGGTGAGCGTGATCAACGCCACCAACAACTCCCTCACTACCCAGGTGAGCGTGCAATTGCACCCCACCGGGATCGCGGTGAATGACCTGACCGATGTGATCGTTGTGGCGAACTCGTACTCGAGCACCACGACCTGGATCAACGGCCATACGAATGTCCCCTTCGCCACCTCGACGGAGGGTGTGGATCCTCAGGGGGTCGGGGTGGACCCTGCGACCGACACCTTCTACATCACGAGCCCCGCTTCGAACAACATGAGCATCTACGACCAAAAGACCCGGGGACACGTCGTCGTCTCCGTGGGGACCAGGAACCCCTGGGGTGTCGCCGTGGACGATGCCACCGACACGGTCTACGTGGCGGGTGAGGCTTCGGACGTCTTGAGCGTGGTGGACGGAGGCACCAACCATGTCGTCAACACCGTGCGTATCCTCCCAGGACAAGCCCCGATGCCTGGCGGGGTGGCGGTGAACAGTGAGACGGACCGGGTCTATGTGTTGAATACCGCAATGTGCAACAATACTGGCCCCATCATAATCGGTACTTGCATGTCCGTGCTCAATGGCACCACCGACGCGGTCGTCGCCACCGTCCCACTGAATACCGAGGTTCGGGATATTGTGGTGGACAGCCGGACGAACACCATCTATGTGTCGAACGTAAATTACTATGAGCACAACGTGAGCGTGATCAATGGCACCACCAACAAGGTCATGGGCAACTTCACGGTGGGATCTCAGCCTTTAGGGATCGCGGTGGACAGTGCGACCGACACGCTCTACGCGGTGGCCTCTCTTCAGAACAACCTGAGCGTGGTCGATTGCGCCACGGGCAAGGTCACGGACAACATCTCCGTGGGTTCAACCCCTGTGGCTGTCGCGGTGGACTCTGCGACCGATACCATCTACGTGTCGAACTATGGTTCGAACACCGTGAGCGTGATCGATGGCGCCACCAACACCGTCACCGCCACCATCCCCGTGGGGGAATTCCCCGGACACATCGCGGTGGACACAGCGACGGATACCATCTACGTGGCGCACCAGCCCGTGAACACCATGGACGTGATCGATGGAGCCACGAACACTGTCACCACCACCATAGACGTGCCGCTTTACTCGTCTCAATATTTCCTCATTGACGTCACTGTGGACACTGCGACCGACACCATCTACGCAACTTACTACAATGGGTACTACACCACCAACAACGGAAGCTTGATCGAGATCGATGGTCACACCAACTCCGTCAGCGCCATAATCCCGATGGGATTGGGACCCGACGGAGTGGCGCTGGACACGCGGACGGACACCCTCTTTGTGTCGAACCAATATTCCTGGACCCTTGACGTGGTCAACGTCAGCACAGGCCTGTGGGTACCTCCTCCCACCGTCGCTCCCGCCTCTGTGGATTCCGGCCAGTCGGTCACCTTCTCCGGGAACCACATCGCCAAAGGGATGCTCCCGTACTCCTATGCGTGGAGCGGTCTGCCCTCAGGGTGTGCGTCGACCGCCCTCAGCTTCACATGCATCCCCTCGGCCACCGCGCTCGGCCCCTATTCCGTGAACCTGACCGTGACGGATTCCCTTCTACCGTCGCCCAGGTCCCGCACCTCCGGCGCAACGACCCTCACCATCTTCCCCGACCCGGCGGTGACGGCGGCACCCACCGCCTCTCCGTCCTCCACGGACCTCGGCCAGGCGGTGACCTTCCGGGCCACCGTGGCGAACCCCGGTTCGGGAGGAGATGTCTACAGTTGGTCGGGACTTCCTTCCGGATGCCTGTCCGCCAACGCCCTCTCGGTGACCTGCGTCCCCACAGCCGCCAGCACCTACACCGTCACCTTCCGCGTGAACGACTCGAATGGGGGGAACGCTTCGAGCCCACCCCTCTCCTTCACGGTGTCGTCCGATCCCGCGGTCCCGACCCTGACGGCAACTAGGACGACCCTGGACGTGGGGCAGAGCACCGTGCTCTCCCTCAAGGCCTCCAACGGCACGGGCCTCCCCTCCACCTATGCTTGGTCGGGGCTGCCCGCGGGATGCCCGAGCCAGAACGCGACCTCGATCTCCTGTTCTCCCGCCACGGCCGGGACCTTCCTGGTGAATGCGTCCATCCAGGACTCGAACGGGAAGAACGTGAGTTCGAGCACCATCGTCCTAGTCATTTCGCCCGCACTGGGAACCGCCAGCCTGTCGGCCTCTCGGACCACCCTGGACGTGGGTCAGAGCGTGATGCTCTCGACCACGATCGGGGGAGGGGGCGGGGTCTATGGCTACGCATGGTCGAACCTGCCCGCGGGTTGTGCGCCGGCCAACACCTCCGTCGTGGTGTGCGTGCCCAACTCTCCGGGAGGATCCACCGTCACCGTGGTCGTCACGGACTCGAACGGCGCCAACGCCAGCGCCACGGTGAACCTCACCGTGTCGGCTCTCCCCACCGTTTCCTCCATCACCGCCACACGGACCCAGATGGATGTAGGACAGACCACCGCGCTCTCGGCGACGGCCACCAATGGCACCGGGGTCGCCCCCACGCATTCCTGGTCCGGACTCCCGACCGGGTGCGCCTCCTCCAACACCCTGAAGATATCGTGCACCCCCACAGCCCCGGGCACCTACACGGTCACGGTCTCGGTCAACGACTCGAATGGCGGGACGGTCACGTCAGCCCCCGTGGTCCTCACGGTCTCCCCCGCGCTCTCCACCCCCAAGCTCACCAGCTCGGTCTCGACCCTGAAGGTGGGCCAGTCGGTGGTCTTCACGGTCACCGTGAGCGGCGGATCGGCCCCGCTCAGCTACGCTTGGAAGGGGCTCCCCACCGGGTGCAGCTCCGCCGACTCGCAGGTCTTGGCCTGCGAGGCCAATGCGACCGGAACCTACACCGCCCAGGTGACAGTCTCCGACGGAGCGGGCGCCTCGGTGTCGGCCTCCGCCTCCCCGGTGACCGTGACCGCGGCCACTTCCCCTTCCCGGAACTCCAGCTCCTTGAGCGGACTCGAACTGGGACTGATGGCGGCCGTAGGATTCCTGGTCATCCTGGTGGTGGCCCTGATGGCGTACATCCTGACAAGAAAGGGTAAGAAAGGCACGCCGAGCGGGGAAACTCCGAAACCGCAGGAGCCTCGGGCGGAGGAGAACCCGACCCCGCCCGCCTCCACCGACAGCACAGAACCACCCGCCCAGGGTAAGGATTGAAAAGAGGACCGGGACGAAACCCTGGACGCAAGAACCCTCGAGGCCGGAACGGGCCGACGGGCCAGGATGCTCAGAGAACGACGCTTCCTGAGACGGAGTCCGTCCAACTGAAGGCCACCATTGTGTCCCCGCTCCCAGAGAGGGGGAACGTGGAGACGATCACGAGGGTCTCCGCACCACTGATGCCGACCGGACTGCCACTGTAGGTATTCCAAGAAACCGACGCCGCAGTGTTAGGATACGCGGCCATCACCGCGCCTCCCGACACGATCATCGCATACCATCCTCCCGAGGTGGGCGCCCCACCACATCCCGTGAGGGACCCGAGATAGCACCCCAGGGGCATTTGCCCTGGATAGACCAACGTCCGGTTGGGTTCCAGAATCGCCAGTCCGAGGCCCGTGGTGTTGAGGTTGTTGGTCGCAGCGATGGTGAGGTTGGTGTAGTAAAGGGTTCCCTGGGAGGAGGAGCTGCCCAGCTTTCCGAAAGTGACCTGAGAGGAGCCTATGGACCCAGCCCCACAGGTTGCCGTTGTGGCAATGGTCCCCAACAACGAAAGAGTGGTAGCATTGAGCTCCAGAATGAGTAGGGAACTTGTTCCCGACGTACACGCCCCCAAGTATTCCATGACCCAGGCCGTCACCCAAGCGGAGCCGTTCACGGAGATTCCTCCGAGCATGAGAACCGTGCCCGACTGGGGATGGGCCGACAGGAACGAGGTCCCACCCCGGGTTCCCGCAGCTTGGGTTGCGGCCACGCTCCCCGAGACGCTTTGCGGGAGGGGACCCCTCGTCGGGAAGTCGATGCCCGGGCAGAAGTTGAAGACATTCACTTGGGTGTTGACCGTCCCGGTATCGTTGGAGACCAGAATGAAGAGGCCCTTCGGGATGCCCGTCAACGGGAGACTTTCGAACTCGAATCCCCACGAATACGCAGAGCCGCTGCCTACCAGGGAGGGGGCGCTGGGAGAGTAGGTCCACACGTCACACGGAGCTTCGGAATCAGGATTGAACGCCGTCGGGGTCTGGAAAGCCTCGGCGTAGGCGACCGCCCAACTCCCTCCCCGCTGACTCGCCGTCTGACTTGCGATCCCCTCGGCCTGATGGTACGTCAGGGCCGTAGGGTTCCCACTGGCCGAGGAGGACGAGGCTCCACCCCCGGGAAGGAAGGGCACGGAGATCAGGCCCATCAGGTTCAGAACGAGGAGAAGCACCACGATCACGACCGCGACACCCACTGCTCCAAGTGCGACCGTCCTTCCACGTTTGGGTTTGGGTTGCGGGAGAGAGGGCGGGGGAGCGTAATACTCCGGTTGTGGAGAATAGGGTTCGGAGTAATAGGGAGGTTCGGGTTGGAAGTACTCAGGTGGGGTCTGCTCGTAGCCCATACGCAAAGAAGGACATACCCCGAGCCTCAAAAGGCTAGGGGTCCCCTTTCTTAGTTACTGATATCCACCTCATTGTCGCGACTTCTGGTCACCTTGGTCCGCAGTTACAGGGGCTTGACAAGAGATCTAACCTGCCTTCCCGACCCACCCCTTCTCGGTCGGAACCGGGAGTGGCTTCCGGGGAAAGAAACCCGACGGCGGATAACGAGCGGGTCGAGAACTCTCGCTCCTGAGAGGGCCTCTGCCCAGGTCGGTGGAAGAGAGGGCAGGGATCTTTCACCGGACCCCGGCGGAGTTCACCCTTCCACCGGGTTCCCCACGGTGGGTCATGGGCCATAGGATACGCACTACGGGCGGGGCACCAAGGACAAGTAGTCTCGCCCCATGACCCAGAGAGGATCCGGCCGGAGGAACACCGTGGAGAAGTACACGCAATGGAGCGACATCCCCTGGGCGACCGTGGGGGCGTACATCTTCCTCGTGATCCTCATGGTCATCCTGTTCGAGACGAAGAACATCCCGGAGAACGTGGGGCTGTTCCTCGTCGCGGTGCTGGTCGTCTACCTCGCCCGGATGGTCTCTCTTCACTACACGCTCGAGGATGGGAAGTTGAAGGTCCTCCGCCTCTTCGGTTCCCGGCGGGTCCCGATCTCCGAGGTACACAAGGTCGAACCGAGCTCGCTCCGTGACCTCTCGCCGGTCTCGTTCATGGGAGGGTGGGGATGGCGCTCCCGGATGTGGTCGCCGGTGGTCGGCCGCTTCGACAATCTATCCACCGTCCACAAGGGACTCATGATCTACGCGACCGAGCCCCCGTTCTTCATCTCCCCCAAGGACCCGGACAAGTTCTTGGCCCAGCTTCAGAAGGAGACCGGGAGCCGCCTCCTCCCCGAATAGGAAGGATACCGGCCTACGGGGATCGAAGGAACCGCTCCAACGCCCGGTGGCAACGCAGGACAGAGGGGACCCGGACGTATTCCCCGAGTCCGTGGACACCGTCGCCCGACGGGCCGAAGATCACCGTCGGTGCCCGAGTGGCATACGCATTGAAGTCCCCCACCGCAGCCTCGTGGAATGTCTCTACCCTGCCTAGGGTCTCCTTCACGGCCCCGAGGAGCCTCCGAACGAGCCGGGTCCGCGTGGCGGGGTAGGGGTCAGGCCAGGGGGTCGTGCGGGGGGTGAGCGCGACCCGGGGGCGGACCCCCAAGGGACCGCCCGCGGCGTGGGCGGCAAGTTGCCGGAGAACCCCCCGGGCCTCGGAAGGAGCAGAGGAACGCACGAAGATCTGGTCCACGCGGGCGTGGGCGACACGAGGCAGTGTCACCTCGCCTCCCCCTTCGGTCGAGAGCGAGGTCACGATCAGCCCCGGAGGGAGCCGGGCCACGAACTTCCCCAGGGCCTGCGCGGGGTTGCTGCGGGACCCCAGCGTGCCCTCCGCGTGTCCGCCCGGGGAGCGGAACTCCACCTCCCAGGACCGGCGTCCCGAGGCCGAGAGCGCCACTCGCTCCCAGGAAGGCTCGGGAACGAGGACCAGGTCAGGGGCAAAACCCCGCGAGCGTACCTCGCTCCAAGCGCCGGCCGAATCTCCCTCCTCGTCCGTGGTGACCCGCAAGCTCAGTCTTACCGCGGAGTCCCTGGGAAGGTCCCGCAGGAGAAGGAGGGAGGAGGCAAGCCCCGCCTTCATGTCGAGGGCTCCCCTTCCGTAGAGCTTTCCCGAACGGATCTCGCCCGGTTGGGCCCGCCCTCCCCCGGGGTCCGGCACGGTGTCGAGATGCGTGCCCAGCACGATCCAAGGAGACCCCTCCCGGCCCGGGCGCTCCGCAGAGAGGACGGGGGTGCCGCTCTTCGAGAGGACCACCCGGTTCTCCACGCCCGCCCGATCGAGGAGGCCGCGGAGGAATTTCAGCCCCGTGTCCGGGCGAACCGAGGTATCGATCCGGACGAGTTCCTGGGTGAGCCGGACGACCTCGGGAAGGAGCATGACGGGAGGAGAGCCCGGTACGGGAAGACCTTTTGTCCTGTGGGCTTCCCGGAGAGGCACAGGGAACGGCCATGAAAGTAGGCATGCTCGATCCGGCGGGGGTAGCCGTCCGGGAAGCGAAAGAACCCACGCTCGCGGGCGGGGACCTTCTGGTCAAGCTGGGAGCCTGCGGCCTCTGCGGGAGCGACATCGAGAAGATCCACGGCAAGTACGGGGCCACGGGTCGTATCGGTCACGAACCCGCAGGGACCGTGTCCCAAGTCGCCCCCGACGTCCCGGGGTTCGCTCCCGGGGACCGGGTCTTCGTCCACCACCACGTACCTTGCTACAATTGTGCGGTCTGCCGGAAGGGGGCGTACACCTTCTGCGAGAGCTACCAGAAGACCAATCTCGACCCCGGCGGCTTCGCCGAGGTCTTCCGCGCACCCCGGGAGAACGTCTCGCGGGGAGCCGTCCTCTCCCTCCCTTCCCAGGTCTCCTTCGAGGAAGCCACGATGATCGAACCCCTCGGCTGCTGCCTCGACGCGCTGCGGGCCACTCCCTTCGAGGCCGGAGACAAGGCCCTCGTACTCGGCCTGGGGCCTATCGGACTCCTCTATCTCCGGCTCCTGCGGCTCGCCGGTGCGGGCTCGCTCGTGGGAGCGGACGTCTCCAGTTTCCGGCGGCAGGTGGCGGAGCGCTCGGGGGCGGATTCCACCTACGATCCTCTCCACCCACCGAGCCACCCCGAGAACGACTTCGACCTGGTGGTCGTGGCCACGAGCGCCGTCCGCGCCGTGGCGGACGGCATCGACCGGACCCGCAGGGGAGGAACCCTCAACCTCTTCGGCCTCCCCGAAAAGGGGGCCCAGCTCCCCACCGATCTGCAGGCGCTCTACCTTCGGGGGGTCCGCATCGTCCCGACCTACGCCACCACCGAGTACGGGACCCGCCGGGCACTGGACCTCATCGCCTCGGGCCGGCTTCCCGTCCGCGACCTACTCACCCACCGCTTCCCCCTGAGGGACCTCCCCCTCGCCGTTCAGCAGGCGGCGAAGGTCGAGGAGACTATCAAAATTGTAGTTACTCCATAAATAATAACATTATATACCCGACGTGTCTTCCCCGGTCAGGTGTAACAATGTCGAGACTCGTAAGACACGATGCGACCGGACCAGCGCTCGTCAAGGTAGGAGAGAAGACCATCGCCGTATGCCAGTGCGGGCTGAGCAAGTCGAAGCCCTTCTGCGACGGGGCCCACAAGGCAACGCATGACGAGAAGTCGGGACTGGTCTACATCTACGACCACGAAGGGAAGCGGATCGACCTCTTCGACGAATTCCCTACCCCGACGAAGACCTACGAGAAGTAAGCGCCTGCTGGTAGGCAGACAGGTAGCGCTCGACTACCTTATCCCAATCGAGCGAACGGGCGGCGGCGACCGCCGCCGCCCGCAATGTGCTCCGTCGACCTTCGTCCGTGACGAGCGATCGGACATGGTCGACGAACCCTTTCTCGTCGTTCGCGACGAGTCCCCCACCTAGTCGGGAGAGTTCGGGCGCAGCCCCCACGGCATAGGAAACGAACGGGAGACCTGCGGCCATCGCCTCCACAAGGGCGATACCGAACCCCTCGTATTCCGAACCCAGCAGGAAGAGATCCGCCTCCTGATACGCGGCCACGACCTTCTCCCGCTCCAGGGAACCGAGGAAGTGGACCTCGACCCCCAACTCCTCGGCGAGCCGTGCGACCGCCGCTTGGTTGTACCGCGAGTCGGGCACATCCCGTCCGATCACCACGAGGGACACGGAGTCCCGCACCGGAGCAAGGGCTCGGACGAGACGGTCGACCCGCTTGTTCTCCCACAGTCCTCCGACGTAGAGTGCCAGCAGCCGGTCGTGGTTGCGAAGCCGTTCCTGGAGGTGGAGCGGCGGAGGCTTCCCGGCAAATTCGGCAAGGGAGATCCCTTCGCCTACCGTCACTGCGCGCTCCGCCGGGTATCCCCAGGAGACGATCCGCTGTCGCTCCCGCTCGTTGATCGCGAGATACCGGTCGAAGGCCCGGAGCCGGGAGGGCAGATACCGTTGGAAGTAGAACTGGTTCACCCGGGAATCCGGTTGCATAGCCCATTGGTAGAAGTCGTGCGGAGTGATGACCTGAGGAGGGCCCAGGATCTCGGCGACCGGGAAATAGAAGTCGGCGCACCAGATCCGGTTCCCGCTCATGTGCAGGAGATCGTAATCCAGATGGCGCAGGGTGCGCCAGTATTCCTGGGGAAGCCGGAACTTGCCGAAATGCCGCATCGGGATCCGCAGCACCTCGATCCCCTCCACGACCTCGCGGTCCGGTGTGCCCGGCTCCTGCTGGGTGAGCACCGTGACATTGGTGCCCTTCCTCCGGAGGGCCTGGGCGAGGCCCATCGTCCACCGCTCCGTTCCCCCCTCTGCGGGATAGAACCGGTGATTGACCAGGAGGACCTTCATGGAGGGGCTCCAAGACCCCCGGGCGCTCCCGGGGCGGGGCGTCCGATCTTGGACACTGGGAGGGAGAGGGACACGGGAGATAAAGGCGCAGGGCTTATGTCAAAGGGAGGGTGCCCCAGAGAAGGGTACGATGCCGAGGTGGCTCAGACCGGTACGGCGCGAGTCTGGAAAGCTCGTGGAGTTTTCTCCTCGGGAGTTCAAATCTCCCCCTCGGCGCTCCGCCCCCCTTTCCGCGGGGGCACATCCCTCCGCATCCCCTAGGGAGAGGTCCGCATGAGCAACGTGGACCCCGCCGCAGCCCAGAGGTTCCTCGCCACCCGCACCGCCCTTCCTTCGAAGCCCGGAGAGGCCCTCACCGAGATCTCCCGCCGGCTCCGAGCGGACTTCGCCCACTACAACTGGGTCGGGGTCTACGTGCTCGAGGGCAAGGAACTGGTCCTCGGGGGCTGGGACGGTAAGGAGGCGACCGAGCACGTGCGGATACCGGTCGAACGGGGGCTCTGCGGTCAGGCGGCCCGCGAGGGAAGGACCGTGACCGTCGGGGACGTCACCTCGAACCCCGACTACCTCGCCTGCTTCCCCTACACCCGCAGCGAGATCGTCGTCCCCATCTTCTCCGGGACCGAGGTCATCGGAGAGATCGACATCGACGGGGACCGGCGGAACGCGTACGATGCCTCGGATCGGGATCTCCTCGAGGCGCTCGCCACCCGTCTCGCCCCTACGGTCCTCGCGTTCCAACGGGAGTCTTCCGGGCGATCGCGGTGAGTCTCCGGACGAGGAACTCGACGCTTTCTCTCCGGAGCTGATCTCCGTCGACCGCGGGACCTTCCGCGATCTTGCCCCCGCCCTTCCGGAGCCGGAGCGCTTCCCGGCGGATCCTGGCGAGAGCCCGGGTGAGCTCGTCGACGATGGGCAGGTGCGCCGCGAGGGTGCTCCGGGAGAAGGGATTGAGGTCCACCGTGATCACGTACTTGCCCGCCTTGGCGAGCGCTTCGGCGCGGTCACCGTCCTCCAGCGGGACGAGGACGGTGTCGGCCTGCAGGATGCCCTCCTTGTCCACCCAGCCCCGGTCGGAAGCGAGGCCCCGGATCCTCGCCGTGGGGTGGACCCCGAGGATCTGGGTCACCCCCGCCTCCGCGAGCTTGGCACGGACGAGCTCGGCCCGTTCGGGTGTCCGGTGGAAGAGGTTGACCTCGACCCGGAGCCCGGGGATGGCCCGGGCCAACTGGGCCACCTCCTGGGCGGCGAGCGCGGCCACGTTGCCGTTCACTGAGACGACCGGCAACCGGGATCGCAGGAGCCGGGTGGCCGCCGCCCGCTCCGCCTCGAGGGCGAAGGGGGGAGAACGCTCCCCGTAGAGGTAATCGAAGGCCTCCCCCCGCCCGTGGGCGATGAGCCCCTCGGGGACGAGGAGGCCCCGCTCCATCTCGCGGGCCAGGTAGGCGCGGGTGACGAGGCTCCGGTAGCGGGGGTGCGACCGGGGGATGCGCGTCATCGACCTATTCCAGGCTCCCGAGGAGCTCGCGGGCGACCACGAGGCGGCGGATCTCGCTCGTGCCCGCCCCGATCTCGAGGAGCTTGGCGTCCCGCATCAGGCGCTCCACGGGATAGTCGCGCATGTAGCCGTTCCCGCCGAAGATCTGGATGGCGTCGAGGGCTACGCGGGTCGAGGCCTCGCTCACATAGGTGAGGGCCGTCGAGGCGTCCCGGTTCCGCCGCTTGTCCCGGGTGACGGAGTCGAGGGCGTGATAGAGGAGAAGACGGGAGGAGAGGGCCTGGGCGTACATGTTCGCCAGCTTCTCCTGGATGAGCTGGAAGGACCCGATGGGGGCTCCGAACTGCCGTCGCTGCCGGGCATAGTCGAGGGAGAGGGAGAGGCATTCCTCGGTGATGCCGACAGGGATGGCCGAGAGGACGGCCCGCTCCACGTTGAGGCCGCTCATGACCACCTTCGCCCCCTCGTTCTCCTTCCCTACCAGGTTCTCGGCCGGGACCTCGACGTTCTCGAGGGAGAGCTCGCCCGTCGGGGAGCCCCGCATGCCCATCTTGTCGAGCTTCCGGGAAACGGAAAAGCCCGCGTACTCCTTCTCCACGATGAACGCCGAGATGCCGCGGGAGCCCCGGGCCGGGTCCGTCTTGGCATAGACGAGGAGGATGTCCGCCACGGGACCGTTCGTGATGAAGAGCTTGCTTCCGTTGAGGACGTAGTGGTTCCCCCGCTTCTCCGCCTTGGTGCGGAGCGACAGGGCATCGCTCCCCGATTCGGGCTCGGTGAGCCCCAGGGCCCCGATCTTCTCTCCCGAGGCGAGCGGAGCGACATAGCGCTTCCGTTGCTCCGGGGTGCCGTTCCGGGCGAGGTTGTCGGCGCAGAGGTTGGAGTGCGCCCCGACCGTGAGTGCGAACGCCGGTGAGACCCGGGCCAGTTCCTCCAGGACCACGGCCTGGGCCAAGTACCCCAGCCCCGAGCCGCCGTTCTCCTCGGGAAGGCTGGCCCCGAGGAAGCCGAGGGATCCCGCCTGGCGGAACACTTCCGACGGGAAGTACTCTTCCCGGTCCATCTTCTCGGCGACCGCCGCCAGCTCGCGGCGAGCAAATCCCTTCACCGCCTCCCTCAGGTCCTTCTCCACCGGGGACAACTCGAAATCCATGCCCGGGGGAAAGCACCCGGCCGCTTAATTCTGTCTGGCGGGGAGGAAGACCCCCATTTCCACTGGAAACCCGGCTCCTCCTGACGGTCGGTGGACCCCCCTGTTTCCTGTGGACTTCCCCGAGAGGAAAGGGGGGTTGTGGCACGGTGAGCCGTGCCTCGGCATCGCATCCCCCGCCTTTCCACTGGAGCGAATGCTTTAATTGAAGTGTCTGCCATTTGTCTGACACTATGATCGAGGGAGGGGAGGTCGGGACCATGCTGCACGACTTCCGTGTGCGGATGGAGGGGGAGGAGAAGAGCCCCTACACCGTGCGGCAGTACCTGTTCTTCACCACACAGTTCCTCGAGTACGTGGGGAAGGCCCCCTCCGAAGTGGTCCCCCTCGACGTCCAGCGGTTCCGGGAGCACCTCGTGCTCGACAAGCGCTACTCGAAGAACTCGGTCTACGTGGCGATGCGGGCGATCGCCTACTTCCTTCGCTCGAAGGGCTCACATTCCGCGGATGAGATCGAGGTCCCCCACCGATCCCAGAAGCTGCCCAGCTTCCTGAACGAGGAGGAGACCCACCGCCTGCTCTCGGTCGTAGCTTCGGATCCCAAGTCCTCGGCGCTCCTCCATCTCCTCTGCTACGGAGGACTCCGGGTGGGCGAGCTCTGCCGTCTGGAGTCGAGCGACCTCGACCTGGAGAATTCCCTGGTCCGCGTTCGGCGGGGAAAGGGGGACAAGGACCGGATGGTGGTCGTCGACGAGACGACGGTCGCCGCGCTGCGCGTCTGGCTGGATCTCCTCCGGAAGGAGACCGAGCGCCCTCCCACCCTCTTCGGGGTGACGTCCCGCACGGTGGAGCGACTCGTGAAGGAGGAGGCGAAGAAGGCCGGGATCGAACGGAAGGTGACCCCGCACACTCTGCGGCACACGCTCGCCACGACCCTCCTCCGGCACGGGCTGGACATACGGTTCATCCAGAAGCAGCTCGGGCATGCCAGCGTGGCCACGACGGAGCTCTACACCCACGTCGACACGGAAGCCCTGCAGAGCGCCTACAAGGCGGCGAAGCCGAAGTACTGAGCGCGGCCTACTGGGCCCGGGGCCGGCCCACAAGCCGTTCCATGACCTTGGTCGTGGTCCGGAGCGTCATCTCCGTGACGGAGCCGACGCGGGCCATCTCGCCGCGGCTGACCTTCTCCCCGTGCTGCTCGGCTGCGATGTAGATGAGCGCGGCGACGACCCCATGGGGAGAGAGACCGGAGACCTCCGGGTCCGAGGAGGTCTTCTCCAGCATCTCCTCGACCGTGCTCCGCACGGCCGGCGAGAGCGCGAGCTCTTCGGCGTAGCGGTAAAGGTACGTCTTGAGTCCTGCGGGAGGCACGGGCTTGTTGAGCCCCCGGTTGAGGGATTTGAAAGCGCGGCCGACCTCCCAGCGTTTGATGGACATGGCGGCGGCGATCTCGGAGAGGGTGTGGGGCTGGTTGTACTTCCGGCAGGCCGCATAGATCGCGGCGCCGGTGCAGGCAGGGAGTCCCCGTCCGCGGAGGGCCCCGCTGGAGATGGCTTCCCGGAAGATGGATTCGGCCTCGTCCCGGATGAGGGTGGGGAGCTCGAGCTTGGACGTCACCCGGGCGATGATCTCGCGGGCCTCAGGATTCTCCGGTTGGCAGAGCTTGCCCCGGACGATCTCCCGGCGCATCATCCAGCCGAGGTGATTGTAATGGCTCATGACGTCCTGGGCGAGACGGTGCCCCTGGGCATCCTTCACCCCCCGGAGGGTGGTCCCGAGCATCTTGCGGTAGGGGGAAGGGCTCGTCAGGGGGCCCACACCCCGTCCTCCCCGGTCCTCCTTGACGTCCGAGAGGTTGGGAAGGGGGTTGACCAAATCGGGTCCGGTGAGAACCAGGCCGCACTCCACGCAGTGGATCTCGAGAAGGCGAGGGTCCTTCTCGCACCGGGAGGACCCGCAGTTCGGGCATTTGCCGCCGGTCTCCATGATGTAACACAGGATAATTCCCGTTTAAACATTGCGCAGCGAAGACTGCACGGTCCCCGGTGGGGACGGCACCCCTGTTTGCGCGGCCGTGGACCCCCCCCTTCAGGGCCGCACTACCTTGAGCACATGTTCCCAGGTCCCAAGTTTCGACCCGATGCGGACCCACAGGGGGACCATGGGCTCGATCCAGCGGCATTCTTCGATCCCGCCCAGGTCCAGCACCCCGGGCCAGCCGAAATCCTGCACGATACGCGCCACGGTCGCCTTCGCCGAGGGATCGTTCCCGCAGATCAGCATCTCCGGGGGACCCCCCGCGATCCGTGGATCGACCATCTGCACGGAGGAGACCGTGTTGAAGGCCTTCACGACCCGGGCCGAGGGGATCTTGCGCTGGATGCGCTCCCCGAGGGAGTCGGTGAGCCCGACGAACAGGGAGGGGGGCTTGCCCTCAGGGAAGACGAGGGGGTTCGTGGTGTCGATCACCACCTTCCCTGCGAAGGCGGCCGGTCCGATCGAGGCGAGCACCTCCTCGGCCGCCGCCCCATGGACGGAGAGGACGAGGAAGTCCCCGAACTCCGCGGCCTCCCGGAAGTTCCCGAGGGACAAATGCCCTTGGACGGAGGCGCTCCAGGCCCGGAGCCGCTCGCTTCCGGGATCCCGGGTCCCGAGCCGGACCTCGTGTCCCCTCGCGGCGAACCCCTTGGCGAGCGTCTGGCCCACATCCCCACTGCCCAGTACTCCGACCTTCATGCCCCGCAGGTACCGTCCTCGGGACTTGAGCTCTTCGAGCCGTTTCCGGAAGGGGTCACCGCAGAGGCGGGAACGGCCTCCGCTCCGCCGGGGACGGGCACAATAGCCCCAACTTGGTAGGGCAATTTCCCGGTCCTCAGAGAAGGTTTTATAGTCTCCCCGTCACATATACAGGAATGTATAGGGAGATGCCTGATCAGCTCCAGACCACTATTGATACTGCCTCCCTCTCCATGGCCCTTCGGCGCAGTGTGGGCCGGGAGAGCATGCGTCTTGAGGATGCCGAGGCCATCGCCTCGCACATCCTGAACTTCTTCGGATTCAACGAGCGCATCATCGACAACATCCTGGAACCCGACGACCGGGACGTTTTCTACATGCTCGAGGACTGCGGGCTCCTCGAGACGGAACGGGACGAGACCACCCTCTACGACGGGCGGGAGTGGAGGATCCACTACTGGTCCATGCGCCGGGACCGCGTGATGCGGCTGGCGGGCGAGGAGTCCCGGGAGATGGAGATCGAGCGGGCCCGAGAGGAGCAGAATCATACCGGTGACTACGTCACCGCGCAAACGATCTACCACGAGCTGGGTGACGAGGTTTGGGTCCAGCGGCAGCCCCAGGAACAGTAAGCCGCTCCTTCCTCGTCGTCGTCCATAGGGTCCCGGTCACCGGGGATTTCTCCCTGAACGACCTCGCTGGCGCGGGGGGCCGCATGGATGCCGTGGCGAACGTGGTCACCGCGGCCTTCCTCTATTCGAACGGGATGCGCCGCGACACCGAACTTCTCCTCCTCTTCGTCTCCGATCCCCAACGGACCCTCCGGGTCCGCCTGGACTCGACCCGGCTGCGCAACCTCAACCCCGACGAGCGTTCGACCGCCGCCCTGGTCAAGAACGCGATCCAGCGCTACTGGGGCGTGGTCGCCCACAACGAACTGGAGGGGATCCCCCTGGACCCCGAGACCGAGACGAGCCCCGGGATCTTCGTGGCGAGGGAGGAGGCGCCCCGGCTCCTGACGGAGTACGCCTCCCGGCCCGGGACGGTCTGGTTCACCGAGGGAGGCGGGGAATTCCCTCCGGGGCTCTCCCGCGGACCCCTCCGGGCGATTCTCAGCGACCCCTACGAGTTCTCGGAGGAGGAACGCACGCTGCTCGAAGCGGCGGGACCCCGAAGGATTTCGCTCGGACCCCTCCCGCTCCACACGGCACAGTGCCTTGCGATCGTCCACAACCGCCTCGACACGGAGAAGCCTTAAGGTCGCGACCGCTGTAGAAGCCACTAATCTGCTCTCTCATGAGGAACGGTTTCGTTGGCCCCCACGTCAAGATCTCTACCGGGATCGCGGGCCTGGACGATATGCTGGGAGGCGGACTCCTCCCCGGACGTCCCTACCTCCTCATCGGACCCCCGGGTTCGGGCAAGACCACCACCGCCCTCCAGTTCCTCCTCAAGGGGATCCGGCAGGGGGAAGAGGTCCTGTACGTCACCTTAGAGGACCCTCCCAACGAGCTGCGGATGGATTTCCGTCACTTCCCCAAGGAGCTCGACCGGATGTGGGTCTTCGATGCGATCCCCGACGTGATGCGCTACGAGAAGGCCCCCTTCAAGGATATCGCGACCGTCCGCTCCGCCCAGCGCCTGGGGGACATCGCCCTGAGCATGCGCCAGACGGACGAGTTCCGGAGCGTCGAGATCGCCATGACGGCGCTCATGCAGGCCCTGAAGATGGAGACCGTCAAGCGGCTCTACGGACGGATCGTCATCGACTCCCTCACCGCCCTCAAGTACTTCGGCATGAAGGGCTTCGACGACATCGTCGGGGCCCAGGTCTTCCTCCGCTTCCTCTCGGATCTCAAGATCACCGCGATCGTCACCATGGAGGAAGGTCCCTCCGAGAGGGCCCCTCCCGAGCTCCTCATCGCCCGCGGTGAGTTCCACCTCTACTCCTGGGAAGCCGACGGTCTCACCATGCGGGCCATCGGGGTCGAGAAGTTCCGCGGGAGCCCCCACGACCGGTACCTCCACCCGTACCGGATCACCTCGCACGGTGTCGAGATCGATCCGACCGTCTCCATCGCCCGGGGAACCTCCCACCTGCTCGCCACACCCCCCGAGGTCGAAGCGATGGTCCGCAAACCTTCCGAGACCGAGCTCCAGCTCGAGGCCGAGTGGGCCATGCTCACCCTCCTCGACGATGTGAGCGAGCTCGCCGAGCTCGGGATCGACGCCGAGCCGGTCCGCCATCTCCTCCAGAAGGCCCACGCCAACCTCTCGGAGATGAAGCTCGAGGACAGCTTCAAGATCCTTCTCGAGGCGCGCCAGATGGTCAACCACCTGATCCTGACCCACCAGGTCTCCGAGGAGTTCAAGGAGAAGGGTGGCCGGCTCCCCGCCCTCAAGCGGACGATGGAGGCGGAGCCTACCCCCGTCGCCCCCAACCTCTCCGGCGCCCCCCGGGCGGACATCCGCACCCTGCTCCCGCTCCTCAGCCGCATGGTCGCCATGCTGGGCACGAAGCAGGGCAAGTCCGTCTCGGAGAACCTCCCCCCCAAGCTCCTCGAGCGGGTCGCCAAGACCATGCTGGTCGGAGGGGGCCCGCCCAGACCCCCCGTGCCCGCCGCTACACCCTCCGTACCTGGGTCCCCCACATCTACGTCGACCCCCTCTCTCCCCACGGCAAAGCCTCCGGTAGCCCCCTCGCTGGCTCCTCCCAAGCCTGCGCATTCTCCCGCGGGCGTTTCGCCGCCCCCCTCCCGGCCGGGGGGCCTTACCCCACCGCCGAGGGTTCCCCTCGGGACTCCTCCTCCGACCCGGCCCCCTTCCCGTCCCCCAGGAGTGGTCCCCGTGGGAACTCCCGCCCGTCCCCCTGGCTCTCCACCGCCCTCCCGCCCTCCTTCCGTTACTCCCCCGGGTCTCCGACCTCCGCTGGGGCGACCTCCCGGGTATCCCCCGAGACCCTCCGCACCAGGAGTGGTCCCCGGGATCACCCGACCTCCCTCTCCCTCGGTCCCTTCCTCCTCGCCCCCGAAGCCTACCCCCGTGCGAAGCGGGCCACCTCCCACCTCTCCGCCCCCGCCTGTTCGGGAGACCCCTCCTCCGCCCAAGGTACCGACCGTACCCCTCCCACCCCCGGTCGAGAAGGAGCCGGAACCCGAGCCTCTGACTCCCCCGGTAGAAAAGGAGACGGTCACGGCGCAGCCCGAACCCACGGTCGAGCCGGTCACTCCCCCTCCGGTGGAGACCCCCCCTTCCGAGATCCCGCTCACATCTGCCCCGGAGGTCGTTCCCGCGGTGGCCGAAGCAGAGGCACGAAAGGAGGAGGTCGCCCCTGTTTCGGTCCCCGTCGAAGAGAAAGGCGTCCCCGCGGTGCCTCCGGTCTCCCCGGAAGCCGAGCGGCCCACACCCAGCGAACCTGAGACCCTTCCCGAGACCCCAAAGACGGTACTTCCAACCCTTCCCGAGACAGGACCCGCACCCAGCGAACCCGAGACCCTTCCCGAGACACCGAAGACGGCCCCTCCCTCGCTCCCCGAGACGGAGCCCGTTCCACCGACCCCCGTGGTAGAGGAGGAAGCTCCCAGGACTCCCGAGGTTACCGAACCTACCGAGGCCCCGTCACTCCCCCTCCCCGAAACTAAACCCATCGAACCCGAGACGACCCCCCTCCCGGTATCCGAGACCAAGGTTCCCGAGGTCGCTCCCCCTGCTCCGTTGATCCAAGCTTCTCCTGCTCCCGAGCCGGAGGTGGCCCCCGCGCCTGAGAAGTTGGCCGAGGTCGCTCCCCCTGCTCCGTTGATCCAGGCTTCTCCTGCTCCCGAGCCGGAGGTGGCCCCCGCGCCTGAGAAGTTGGCCGAGGTCGCTCCCCCTGCTCCGTTGATCCAAGCTTCTCCTGCTCCCGAGCCGGAGGTGGTCCCCGCGCCTGAGAAGTTGGCCGAGGTCGCTCCGTCCGAGCCCGCCACCGCAGCAACACCGGCGGAGACCGTGGCTCCGGAAACGAAGGCGGTCCCAGAACCCGCTCCCATCCGGCCGGAGGAGGCTCCGTCGGCCCCTCTTCCCTCCCCCTCGCTCCCGGAACCCTCCCCTGTCACCCCCGAGATCGCACCGCCCTCCGAGGCCCCGACCACTGCTCCGAGCCTTTCGGGACCTGGGACCGTGGAGGAAAAGGCCCCTGGGGAGACCCCGACGGTCACCAAACCCAGAGTTCGCAGGACAGCGAAGAAGGCGGCCGGAGAACCGGGAGCCCTCAAGCCCAGGAAACCCAGGGCCCGGAAGACGGCCGAGGCCCCCCCTGCCGCGGGGGCGCTGATCTCGGCTGTGCCTGCAGACCCGGCGGTTCTCCCCGGGACGGCCCCCGCCTTCCCACCGGTCACGGGCACAGAGGTCCCGGCGGAGGGCGCACCGAAACGTACCACTCACCGCAAGGCCGCGACCGGCACGGCCAAGCCGCGGACCCCCCGTCCTCGGAAGAAGAAGACGGAGGATCCCGCGGGGAACGCGGATCCCCAGACCACGCTCGAGGAACCGAAGACCGCCCCGGACGCTCCCCCGGGAGATCCCCCGGCGACCTCGGAGGAAAAGTCGGCCGAGGTCAAAGGCGACGAGGCAAACGCTTCTCCGGTCAGCTCCCCCGAAACCTCTCCGGTCCAGCCTCCGCCCGTTCCTGGGGAGGGTTCTGCGCCGGAGGACGGGGAATCTCCCAAGGAGGTGAACGATGGCCCCCAGTGACCTCCGCGCCAGCACCGGCGTAGCGGGACTGGACGTCATGCTCGGCGGGGGCCTTCCCCCCGGACGCCCCTACCTGCTCTGCGGGGTCGCGGGTAGTGGAAAGACCCTGCTCGGCCTCCAATTCCTGCTCGAGGGAGTCCGCGTGGGGGAGAAGGTGCTCCTGGTGGCCGTGGACGAGCCCCCACCGGAGATCCTCGACAACGTCCGCCCCTTCGGCTGGGACCTCTCCAAGATCCACACCCTCGATGCCACTCCGGGAGTCCAGGTGTTCCGCCGGATGGGCAATCTGCAGGAGATAAAGTCGATGCACGACGTGAAGTCCATGCAGGAGGTCGGCGACAAGCCGAACAAGGCCCAGGCCTCTGAGGACGTCACCCTGCAGTCCATCTACCTCAAGCTCCGCCGGCAGCTCGACGTGATCCCCTTCAAGCGGGTGCTGATCGACTCGATGACCTCGGTTCGCCACTACGCGCTCCGCGCGGGCAACGACCTCCAGATCGAACGGGTGGAGATCCAGTCGCTGTTGCGGTTCCTATCGGAGAAGGGGGTGACCACCCTCCTCACCGCCCAACCCTACGCGGATCTCACCCCGGAGGCCATCCTCTGCCGGGGCGAGATCGACTTGGAACGGGGATGGGCGGGGCATCGCACAGAGCGCTGGATCTCCGTCCGACGGATGCGGGGGTCGCCGCACGATACGCAGCGCCGTGCCTTCCACATCGGAGGAGAGGGGCTCAGCGTAGAGGGCACCCAAGAGTTCGTCAAGGGCCGTTCCTCCCAGGCCCCTGGAACCCACCCGGATTGAGGGATCTCGGCTCCGCTGCCCCGCTACGGGTGCCGCGGTGACCTTTCGATCTCCGAGTAGAGCGCGAGGGTCGCCTTCGCGATCACGGTCCAATCCCAAGTAGAGACCGCCTTTTCCCGTCCTGCGGCGCCCAGCCGCGCCCGCAGCGCCTGGTCTGCGAGCAAGGAGCGGAGCGCAGACCCGAGGTCCTTCTCGAGCCGCGCAAGGTCCTGAGATTCGGGCACGAGGAGCCCGTTGCGGTCGGCGTCGACCACCCCGGAGAGAACGGAGGTGCCCACGACCGGAAGGCCGCTCGAGAGCGCCTCCATGGCTGCGAGGCTCATGAGCTCCGAACCGCTCGGCAGGAAGAACACATCGCTGACCCCGTAGAGGCGGCAGAGTTCGGCTTCCGGCACTTCACCGGCCAGGGTGAGAGAGGCACCTCCCGCCTTGCGACGGAGTTCGGCCGCGTACGCCGGGTCCTGCACCGGGCCCACCAGTGTGACCTGCGCCTCCGGGACCTGGGCGAGCGCCCCGATCCCCACGTGCCAGCGCTTCCGAGGATGGATCGCCCCTACCCCCAGCACCCGGAGACCGGTACGCTCCGCCGGTCGAGGAACGTAGCGAGAGGTGTCCACCCCGTTCGGGATGACCCGCAGTCGCGAGGGCTCGACCCCGGGGACCGCCTCCCGCATCGCGTGGGCCACCTCCGGGGTGAGGGCGATGGTCCGCACGGCCCGGCGCACCGCCCGGCGCTCGAGGTGGAGACCCCAGCGCTCCGTGATCCCTCGGGTGCCGAACCAGTGACGGGAATGGGAGGTGTACACGAAGGGGTGCCCGAGCTGGGAGATCCGGTTGGCCACCACCGGGGTCGAGGCGTGGAGCACGTCCCAGCTTCGCCCCCGGAGGAACGAGCCCAGACGGAGGGCAAAGCGGTACTCATCCAGCGAACGACCGTGGCCCGGCCGGTTGACGATCTCGGTCTCCACCCCGAGCGTGCGGAGCGCCGTGGAGAGTTGGAAGATGGCCTTCTCCACCGCCCCCCACCCCTCGGGAGGGATCGGGAGCATCCCGCCCCCGACGAACAAGACCTTCACGAAGGAGCACAGGACCGGTACTGAAAAAAGCCCTTCCCTCGACGCACCGGCTTTCCCTGAACTGGCTGCACCGTTGCCAACCGGGCCGATACGACAGGTTATGTCCCGCCCAGCGTTACTTAACCCAGGGTGGCGGTATGACGTTGATTCGCGCCTACGGGGAATATCGGAGGATCAAGATCGTTGACTGCTACCGACTACCCCAACGGACCGGGGACCCGAGGATTCCGCACAACACGAAATCATGGGGCAGAGCCCGGTCCCAGAGCATCCCTCCCACTGGGGAGGATTGAGCCACGGAGAGGTCCGGACGCGTGCCCGAGTTTCTGACCAAGAGCCACTACAGCCAGGGACTCGCCTGCAGAAAGTGGCTCTGGCTCGCGTTCAACCAGCCCGATCGGCTCACCGGAGCGGATGAGAAGGACCTGCACCGGTTCAACGAAGGGCATCGGATTGGCGAGCTTGCCCGACAACGCTTCCCCGGCGGGGTCCTCATCGAAGAGAAGGACCCCAAGGCCAATCTCCAGCGGTCCCAGGAGCTCGTTCGAAAGAGGGTCCCGCTCTTCGAAGCCGGATTCCTGCATCCCGACGGGAAATCCTATGCCAAGGCGGACGTGCTCCGCCCGGTAGGGAAGGACCAGTGGGACCTAGTTGAGGTCAAGTCTTCCGGCAGCGTCAAGGAGGAACATCTCCACGATGTGGCCTTCCAGCTCCGGTGCTACACCGGCGCGGGACTCAAGGTCCGCAAGTGCTCTCTCCTCTTGGTCAACACCGCCTACGTGCGGTCGGGCGACGTCGACGTGAGCGCCTTGTTTCAGGAGGTCGACGTCACGGCCGATGTGAGCGCGTTGACCCCGAAAGTCCCCGCCTACGTGAAGGATCTGCTGGCCGTCATTGGTCGGGAGAGCTGCCCTGAGTTCGGGAAAGGGGACCCCTTCCATAAGGACGATCTAGGTTTTCACGAGGACGATTCCCTGTGGAGCGAGCATCCCGGGTCGGACATCTTGGACCTGTACAGGGGAGGGCAGAAGAAGCTGGATCTCCTCGAGTCGGGGATCTACAAGATCCAGGACATTCCCCAGGGGGACCTCAATGCGAAGCAGACCCTCCAGCAGGAGGCACATCTCACCGGCAAACCCAAGGTGGACCCGAAGAAGATCGCCGCCTTCCTGGCCAAGCTGGAGTACCCGTTGCACTTCTTGGATTTCGAGACCTTCCAGACCGTGGTCCCGCTCTTTGACGGGGCTCGACCCTACCAACAGGTGCCGTTCCAGTACTCCCTTCACGTCGTTGAGAAGCCCGGGGAGAGACCCCGCCACCACTCCTACTTGTCCCTCGCACCGGAGGACCCTCGGAGCGGTTTCGCCGCCGCACTTCGGAAGGACCTGGGTCCCCGAGGAAACATCATCGCCTGGAACATCTCCTTCGAAAAGGGCCGGTTGAAGGAACTGGCGGCCTTCCTCCCCGAGCACACGGCCTGGACGCAACTGGCCGACGGCCGGTTCGTGGACCTGATGCAGCCTTTCGCGGACTTCGCCTACTACCATCCGAAACAGGGGGGGAGCGTCTCCCTCAAGGCGGTGCTCCCGGCACTGACGGGGGTGGACTACCAGGGTCTGGAGATCTCCGATGGGGGAATGGCCTCCCTGGCGTACCTGCAGACCGTCTGGGGAGCGGAATTCGGAAGTAGTGCCACCGAGAGCGAGGCGAAGTCCACCCGGCTCGCTCTCGAGAAGTACTGCGGACAGGACACCGAGGGCATGGTGCTGATACTCGAGAAGCTAGAGGAGCTCGCCGCGAACGGAAAAGGATAGACTGTCCCGGTTTCCCGTGGCTCCTCGGGAAATCGACCATCTTCCGGTACTTCGCCTCCTGTACGAGACCCACCCTAAGAGACGGCGAGAGGCTCGCTCCACGGACGGGGAGGGCCCGAACCCTGGAACGACCCGGAAGAACGCGTCCCCCGACCCCGCTCTCGGCGGGGGGAAGGGAACGATCGCCGCTCCCGGCCGGCAGAGCGAAGATGGGAAATCATTATATACGAGCGCTTTTTTACTCGGGATGCGTTCTACGCAGAGGAAAACCTATGATGACTGGACAAACACCCATACTGGTGCTGAAAGAGGGAACGAAGCGAGAAAAGGGACGTGGAGCCCTTTCGAACAACATTGCAGCGGCGAAAGCGATCTCCGATTCCGTGCGGTCGACCCTCGGCCCCCGGGGTCTGGACAAGATGCTCGTCGATTCGATGGGAGATGTCGTCGTCACGAACGACGGTGTCACCATCCTGAAGGAAATGGATGTCGAGCACCCGGCCGCTAAGATGCTGGTCGAGGTCGCGAAGGCCCAAGACCAGGAATGCGGGGACGGGACGACCACCGCGGTCATCCTCACCGGCGAGCTCCTGAAGAAGGCCGAACAGCTCATCGAGCAGAACATTCACCCGACCATCATCGCCCAGGGCTACCGACTGGCCAGCAAGAAGGCGCTCGAGGTCCTCGACACCGTCAGCGAGAAGGTGGACATCGCCAACATCGCGACGCTGACCAAGATCGCCAACACCGCCATGGCCTCGAAGTCCGTCTCCTTCAACCGGGAGATGCTCGCCGAACTCAGCGTGAAGGCGGTCACCGCCGTCGCCGAGAAGACCGAGAAGGGGTACAACGTGGACCTCGACAACATCCAGGTCATCAAGAAGCAGGGAGGCACCATGTCCGACACCCAGGTCATCGAGGGAGTCATTGTGGACAAGGAGAAGGTGCACAGCGGGATGCCGACCTCGGTCACACACCCGAAGATCGCTCTCCTGGACGCCGCCCTTGAGATCAAGAAGACCGAGATCGACGCCAAGATCGAGATCAACGACCCGACCCAGCTCAACGCCTTCCTCCAGGAGGAGGAGAACATGCTGCGGAAGATGGTCGACCAGATCAAGAAGTCCGGCGCGACCGTCGTCTTCTGCCAGAAGGGCATCGACGACCTCGCCCAGCACTTCCTCGCGAAGGAGGGCGTCTACGCCGTCCGGCGCGTCAAGAAGTCCGACATGGACAAGCTCGCCAAGGCCACCGGAGGGAACGTCGTGAGCAAGGTCTCCGAACTCTCCGCGGAGGACCTCGGGAAGGCCGGTAACGTCGAGGAACGCAAGATCGGCGACGACCAGATGACCTTCGTCACGGGCTGCCACAACGCCAAGGCCGTGAGCCTCCTCATCCGGGGCGGCACGGAGCATGTCACGGACGAGATCGAGCGCTCCGTCGAGGACGCGCTCAACGTCGTGGCCATCGCCATCGAGGACGGCAAGACCGTCGCGGGCGGCGGTGCTACGGCCGAGGAGCTCGCCATGCGCCTCCGGGACGAGGCGGCCAAGGTCGGTGGACGGGAACAGATCGCCTTCGAGAGCTTCTCTGAGGCCCTCGAGACGGTGCCCCGCACGCTCGCCGAGAACGCTGGGCTCGACCCGATCGACATCCTCATCGAGCTCCGGAAGAGCCACAAGGCCGGCAAGGTGTCCAGCGGGATCAACGTCGTCACCGGCAAGATCGACGACATGCGCGCCCAGAACATCATCGAGCCGATCCGGGTCGGACGCCAGGCGATCGAGAGCGCCACCGATGCCGCGGTCATGATCCTGCGCATCGACGACGTCATCGCCTCCAAGTCGAGCCCAGCTCCTCCCCCCGGTGCCGGCGGCATGGGCGGGATGGGTGGCATGGGCGGTATGGGCGGCGACTTCGGCGGAGAATAGACCCAACCCTTTAGCCACAGGCACCCCGGGGCCTTTCGCCCCGGGTGTGCCTCCAACTTTTTCCCTTTTCTCTGAGACCGGGACCTAGGGTCCCGTCGTGGCGTTCTTTTCCTTGATGAAGTCCCCGTGGCGGAGTTCGTGGATCGCGGTGGCGATCTCGTCCTCCGTGTTCATCACGATCGGCCCGTACCAGGCGATGGGCTCGTGCAACGGTTTCCCGGAAACTAGGAGGAAACGCAGGCCCTTTCCCTGGGCACGGACGATATCCCCGTCCCCGAAGAGGGCGGTCTCCCCAGCGTGAACGGGGGTGTGGGCCGCATCGAAGGTTCCCTCGCCGCGGACCACATGGGCGAAGGCCGTGTGCCCCGGGGTCACTTTGTGTTCGAAGGAGACGCCGTCCTCGAGAGTGACATCCAGGTACTGCGGCTCCGTCGGAAGGTCCCGGACGGGACCCTCAACCCGGTCGTAACTGCCCGCCACGATCCGCACGGTGATCCCCTTCCCCGAATCCACCTTGGGGATCTCCCCGGTGGAGATGCCATGGTAGGCGGGGGCGGCGCTCTTGAGCCGGGAAGGCATGTTGAGCCACAGTTGGAATCCCCGGAGCTCGTGCACGGCCCGCTTCGGCATCTCCTGGTGGATGATCCCGCTCCCCGAACGCATCCACTGGACATCGCCGGGACCGATCACCCCCGAATTTCCCAGGGTGTCCCCGTGCTCCACATTGCCCTCGAGCATGTAGGTCACCGTCTCGATCCCCCGGTGGGGATGCCAGGGAAAACCCGCGAGATAATCCTCCGGGTTGGCGGAACCGAAGCTGTCGAGGAGGAGGAAGGGATCGAGGAGGCGAACCTCCTGGTTGGAGAACGAACGGCGAAGACGAACCCCGGCCCCTTCGAGGGTGGGCTTTCCCGGGAAGGTGCGTTCGACCTTTCGGACTATATCGGTCATATGGTGGCCAAAAAGGCGCGCCGGCTACTTAAATTCTACCGCGAACGGTGGACGCGGTCTCAATCAGGGGTTTGCTTCCGGAGCCAGGCCGCGAGCTGGCGGACGGCCTTCCCCCGGTGGGAGACGGCGTTCTTCTCCTCCGGCTCCATCTCGGCGGTGGTGCGTTGGCTGCCGTGGGGGAGGAAGATCGGATCGTAGCCGAAACCATGGGTCCCCCGGACAGATCTCGAGAGAGCTCCCCGCACGCGGCCGGAGAAGAGCTTCACCTTGCCCTCGTGACGGAAGGCGACCACGGCGCGGAACTCGGCGTCCCTCGGCTTTCCCTTCACCAAGCGAAGGATCCCGTCCAAGCCCACCGTCCGGAGCACGTAGGCGGAGTAGACCCCCGGGAACCCCCCTAGGGAGTCGATGAAGATCCCAGAATCCTCGACCATGGCGAAGGTCGCCTTCCCCGGGATGTCGGCGAGCTTGCAGACCGCCACTTCCTCGAGAGTGTCGACCTGGGGTTCGAGGAGGGCACCCTTCCTCCACACCACGCGGTATCCCAGGGGACTGAGGAGGGTTCGGACCTCCTCGACCTTTCCTGGGTTGGAAGTGTAGAAGGCTACCGTGCGCACCATGCCGACACCCTTGCAGGGACCCTACCAGGGGAACCGCTCGTAGGCGGTCACTTCGGCCAGGCTCTTGCGCCCGTTCGGAGGCTTCGCCCCGGGAGCCTCGGGGAGGGGAACTCCCATGGGGAGGATCCCCACCACTTGGAACCCCTCGGGGATGTTGAAGAAACGGGAGATACGGTCCGCCTTGAAGTCGGTGATCCAGTAGATGCCGAGGCCCTCGGCGGTCGCGGCGAGCGACAGGTTCTCGATGGAGACGGCGACATCGAGCACATGACTGAGGACGAGCCCCCCTACGAGGGACGGCGACTCCCCTTCCGCGGCTATGGCCACCACGATGACCGGGGCGGAGCGGACCATGGCCCCCTTGGAGAGAAGCTGGGAAAGCTTCTCCTTGGTGACCTCATCCCGGATCACCAGGAAACGCCAGGGCTGTTTGTCGTCGATGGAGGGGGAGAGCCGGGCGGCGTTGAGCACCCGCTTCAGGACTTCTTCAGATACCGGGGCCGTTTGAAAAAACCGGCATGGTTTCATCCGTTGGATAGCGTCGAGTACGTCCATGTAAGGAAAAGGGTCCTCTTGCTCAGCCTTCGAAAGCCACTTCGATGCGGCTCATGGACTACCCATCGTAGCGTGGATATTTCCGCCAGCATACATAACCTTTCCTGCGAGCCTCCGGAGAATGCGCGCCCGGGAACTACGAGGAGCCCGGGCCGGGTCCGGCCCCAGAAAATCCGGGGGAGACGAGCCTCTACCCGGCGAGGGCGAGGACCAGCAGCTCGGCCGTGATCGTGATCGCGAAGGTGGCGGGGAAGAGCATCCAGAAGATGTGGAAGGAATCCGAGAGCGCCGTCATGAGCCGGTAGGTCACCCCGGGGCCCAGGACCCGCACCTTCCGGACCATCGTGCCCGTGGATGCGACCTCGGCGGGCGCGAGCCGCTGCACGGCCTGTGAGAGGGTTTCCTCGAGATCCTGCATGAGGAGTTCGGGCGAGCGCTTCCTCCCGATCGGATTGACCCCGCCGTCCACCTCGTGGACGATGTGGTTGTCGGTGGTCATCACCTCTCCCTCGTCGACGTGCCGCTTCAGTGCCTCCAGGAGACGCTCCCGGGCCCCTTGCACGAGGTTGTTCCCGTCGAAGAGAGCGTACGCGGTCCGCTTCCCGGCGGCCTCCACCACCGTCACGGCGAGCCCTTCGGAGCCGAGACTGTCCTGCTGCGGTGTGTAGCCGGACCGGCGAGCGAAGCCGACCCGGACCGGGCCGTCCACGAGGGCCTTCGACGCCGCCTCGAGGGCCGCCTTCGCATCGTCCCTCACCTTGAAGCTCGCCGGAGAGCCGAAGGGGATCGCCCCCAGGCTCTGGTCAGGTTCCACGAAGGAATTGTGGGCATCGATGACGATGGGGGTAGGGAATCCGCTCCGGCGGGCCTCGTCCCGAAGCATCTCCCCCACGGAATAGTCCAGGTCATCCGAGGGCTCCGGGGAGCGGCTGACGACCAAGAGGGCGGTGCTTCCGAGCACTTGGGCCCGCACATAGGACCCTGGATAGGGGGAGACGAGGGGAGAGGACTTTCCTGTCGGTCCCCATTCCAGTGCCTTCGCTACCGCGGAGAGCTCCTGGGCCACGGTCTCCACGTCCCGGGTGGTGGGGAGGTTCTGCTCGTGGGTGCACGGGGCATGGGGGACCACCACTTGGCGTGCCGCCGAGGAGAGCCGGGTCGCGAGCTTGTGGGGAAGGTCGCTGGCCCCGATCTCCGCGAAGGGCCCGGGGTGAACCGAGGGTACCACCCACAGAACGTCGATGCTTCCCTTCTTCCCGAAGGCGAGGACGGAAGCCTGGAGATTCCCCTCCCGCGAGGTGCTCTCGAAGAACTCCTCCATCGTTCGCGAACCCTCAGGATCCCGATCGTTGATGTGGTCAAAGAGCGGACGCACGATCGAGACGCTTCCCCGGCCGAATTCCCGCTTCAGGGGTCGGTCCGTCGCGTAGAGGAGGAGCGAACCCGCCGCCACGGGTATCAGAAGGAAGAGGAGCGCCACCAGCACCAGGGTAGGGGTCGCCCCGACGAGAAGAAGCACCATCACGAGCCCCACGGCCGGCTCGGCCATCGCCGGGGGAATGGAACGGGGCACGTTCGGACCTGCGATGCCGGCCACGAAGATCGTATCCATCCAGAGCGCGACCCCGAACGCGGCGAGCAGCGCTCCCTCCACCGGGTACGGGTGCACGAGGAACGTGTAGATCCGCCAACCGACGAGGATCACCCCGATGGGGAAGGTGGAGATGAGGGCGACGCTGAACGCCCGCTTGAGCGTGAACTTACCCCCGAGCGCGGTCGCGATGGGGCAGGAGACGGCGGACCCCAGGATGAGGGGGAAGAGGAAGAGGAGCGTGCCGCTCCAGAATCCTCCGTACGGGACGCCCGGCATGCTGGAGAGGGAGGGGGCCGGGCCAAAGGAGAGGAAGGAAAGGAAGAGAGAAAGGAGGAGGAGAAGGAGGAGGCTCCAGGCTATTCCGGGAGAACGGACGCCGACCGTCCACTTGCCTTCCCGCTTATCCGGCACGACGCCTCCGGACCTCCTCGACGATGGGGGCGAGTGCCCGATGGCCGTCCTCTTCTGCGATCGACCCGGTGATGATGCCGTCCGCCCCGGCTTCGAGCACGCCGGCGGCGTCCGCCGCCGTCCGGATGCCTCCGCCGATGAGGAGGGGAACGGAGACGGTCCGTTTGAGCTCACGGATCATCTCGCCGGGGACCGGGGCCGGGGCTCCGGAACCGGCTTCCAGATAGAGGAGCTTCATCCCGAGGAATTGCGCCGCCAGGGCATAGCCCTTGGCGCCCAGAAGATCCGAGCGCTCGATGCAGTCCGCCTCGCCCACCTCGCCGACCTTCATCCCAGGTGCGACGATCAGATATCCGACCGGGAGGGTCTCGAGCCCGAGCTTCTTCACGTAGAGGGAGGCGAGCGCCTGCAGCCGGATCACGTGCTGGACGTTCCGCGAGTTGAGGAGGCTCATGAAGAGGATCGCATCGGCGTCCGGGGTCAGGGACTCCGGCCCCTGGGGGAAGATGATGACCGGAAGGCTCGACTCCTTGTGGACGGAGCGGGCCGCCGCCCCCATCAGTTCCGGTGTGATGCCGGTCGAACCCCCGAGAAGGATGCCGAAGCTCCCCATCTTCTCGGCCTCTCGGGCGACCTCGCCCGCATGCGGGCCGCGGGTCTTGTCCGGGTCGATAAGGGTGAAGTGGATGGGTCCCCGGGCTAGGCTCTCCTCGATCTGTCGTGCTACGCTCTTCATCTCAGGGCCGCCCCCACAAAGGCCACGAGCGCGAACACCATTGCGAGCTTAGATAGCCCTTGCTCCCTGTGCAGGCGCTCCGGGAGCCAGGCAACCGAGAGCACGAAGACCACATCGCTCACGGCCACCAAGGCGAGGTACGCGATCCCCGCCACCGAGTCCCAGGGAAGCCAGGTGAGAACAGGGAGGGGGCTGAGGACGATCGCAGCGATCACCGCGCCCCGGCCCGCCTGGGCCGACCAACGGAGACCGTAGCGGCGGGGGAGGGTGTCCCGGGCATCATCCCCCTTCACATCCTCCATGTCCTTGATGATCTCCCGCGAGAGCGTGGCGAAGAAGGCCATCAGGAGCCAGGGTAGGGCCAGGACGGGATTTCCCGCCACCGCCCCACCGAAAAGGAAGACCGCGCCGGTGAGATAGGCCACGGTGGCGTTCCCGGGCAGACCCCTTGCCTTCCACCAGTACTCGTATCCAACGAGCAGGAGCACCGAAGTGCCCCAGACCAGGAGGGTGAGCAGGAAGAAGGGAAGGGAGGGGCCGAGCCGGAGGCCCAGACCGGGGATCAACGGGAGGAGGGGCAGGACCGACAACGCGAAGAGGGCGCGGGCAAAGTTCCGGGCCCCCGCGGGCGAGATCTCTCCCCGGGGGAGCGGGCGGTCGGGATGGTTGAGCTTGTCCCCCTCGCGATCCAGGTAATCGTTCAGCACGTTCCCGGCCGATGTGGCGAGGAAGGTAGCGCATCCGGCCAGGATCAGGGAGAGGAGAAGATCCAAGGAACTGCCGCTCCAGAGGCCCCGGACCGAGATCCCCCCGACCACCGTCCCGACGAGAGAGATCACCCCATTCTGGGGTCGCAGGAGCCTGACCCACGGCGGGACTCCGGACATTCCTCCCTGCAGGGAATCCGACGGTATTTAAGTTTCCCAGGGCGGTAAAGATGGCCCCGCCGGGGGAGGGGGGTCAGGACCCTGGCGGGGTCACGTCGTGGGAGCGCAAGGGACTCCCGACCCCGCGGGCTCGCTTCGGGCCCTTATCGGGATGCGATCGTCTGCCGAGGGTCGTCTGAGTAGATCCGGACGAGCTCGGCCAGGAGCAGCAGGAGGAGTTCCCGGGAGACCTCGGATGCCTGTCTCACGGTGGAAGACACTGCGGACGGGCTCCCGCGAGCCCCTCCAAGGTCCCGGTTCGTCACCGGGTCTTGGCCCGGAGATTCTTCCTCTAGGTAGTCGTGGCGGTAAAGGGGCTCCATCGGTTTCTGGCGGATTAGCATCATTCGCTTGCTCACCTCTCTCCAGGCCCTACAACGCAACCCGAGATTAGTACAGATTCCCGAACCCATGCCACGAACATGTTCGGCTAGCATGTTCGGCTAGTATGTCGGGTGTCCCACTGACGCCACCTTCAGCCATTCACTTGACCAAGGTGGTGAAGCATGTCAAGAATCGGTTGGGTTCTGTTCCTGATCGGGATAGTGATGCTTTCATCGGCCGCGAACATCCTGGGGACCCAAGACATCGCCAGGAACGACGGGCTCGGGTATTCCGGCGCCCCGTCCAACGCTTCCGTGAACTACATGGCTAGTACCAACTGGGCAGGGTACGTCTACTGTTCGGGCGTTTCGTCTGCTCAGAGCCTGTGCAAGACGATTTCCTCGGGCACGGTAGGTTCCTTTGGTTGCTGGACCGTCCCCCAGGTGGCCCAGACCATCCCCGCAGGTTCCCCGGGGGGAGAGCAGGCGCTTTCCATCTGGACAGGGATCGGGGGAACGGACACTGGCAGTCTCGCACAAGTGGGAGTCACCCTGGTTCCCGGACGAGGGATCACGGCATGGTGGGAGACGCTCCCCTCGGTGGCGAACAGCGTCTCCCTTTCCGTGAATCCCGGGGACCT
>JAKAYL010000049.1 GCA_021809545.1 Thermoplasmata archaeon | reverse complement strand
CTCGCCGATACGGTGTTCCCGTCAAAGGTCACGTTCAGATGCAGATCTACCGACCCCGTCTTGGAGCCCGCGGAGAAGGTCACGGTTTGACTGCTCGTCGAGTTAAGGGATCCAAGGGAGTTGCTCAGGGACCATGCGTAGGAGAAACCTGAGCTGGGACAGGCCCCGGGCGTGCATTCGAGGCGGGCGCCAAAGGTCTGGGAACCATCGGTGGTGACGTTCACGGGCGTCGGCGTCACTTTCACCGAGACCAGGTTGGTCCCCTCGTAAAGGAAACCGAACATGCCCGACTGGAAGTGACCCGGGAACAGGCAGACGAAGTAGTACAGGGCGTTCGGGGCGGACAGATGGATGGGGGATGAGACGTAGGGGCCGGGTCCGGAGATGTTCATCTCCAATGCGGAGTGGTTGGCGAAATAGGAATCCAGTTGTGAAGCGCTGACCGAGGAAGGGTTCTGTGTCCAGGAAGCCAGCACGGGGTCATTGGGCACTTCGTCCAAGGCGAAATGGTGAGGGAGACTCCCTATGTCGCCGATGCTGAAGACGACACTGGCGTTCGTGGACACCGCGAGGAGGTTGGGGGTCCAGGTAAGGGACGAGGTAGCGTTGAGGAAGCACTCCACGGTCAGCCCCGAACTATTGGCCACCGGATGCACGACGTGGTAACATGGGGAAAGAGAGCTTCCCGGACTGTTCGGTGTGGAGAACCCGAGAGGCAGAAAGAATGCAAGCACCACAGGGACCATGATGGCGCAGGCCAGCACGGGAACCCTTTTTCGGCGAGGTCCGCTGGGAAAAACACTTCGTGGGTCGTTCTTGCCCGGGTTCGCTCTCGAGCGATCCGGGGAGGGATCTCCAGAAGGCGTCGACATCATCCCGCTCAAGCTACCTCTCTACCGCGTCCTCGGCCACGCCCGCCAAGAAGATACCGGTCCGGCGCACGTCCGTGGAAGGGGACAGGGAACATTGGCGTAACACAGTAATCATGCTCGCATAGAGTTTAAGGATTACTCGACACGTGAGCTCCCCACCCCATTACTAGAGTTACGAGCGAATCTACCTGAGATTCCGTGGCCCGCCGTACGTCGTACGCTCGAACTCCTTCAGGAAGTCAGTTGCGACCCACGTCGGAGGCGCGGTCACGCAGAACTCCCAACGTTGGGATCTTTCCTGGCTCTCGAGGGAGCAGCGAAGAGACCGCGATCAGGTACGCCAGTTTTCGCCGGGGAAAGGCGCATTTTCCGGGGGCGTGGATTGGGTCTTCCGGCGCCGATGTACGCCCCAGAGGAGAACGCCCGCCAAGGCGATGACGACGACAAGGACCAAGATTACCAACAGGTAGCCCGAAATCCCGCGGGTGCTCGGACCCGAAGACACCGGAGCGGGACTCACTTTCAGGGTCGCATTGGATTCCGCACTACGGCCCAGGGCATCCGTCACCAAGACCCTGAGCGTGAACTGGCCGGGCGCCGTTGGGGAACACTTCAGAACACTGGAATCCAAGGAGGTACAACCGGCAGGAAGTCCGAAGTACTGGTAGTGGAGGGGAGCTTCCCCAGCCGACACTTGGGTCGTCAGCAAGGTGTAGTTGCCCACCGTCACGTTCGCAGGGCTCGCTCCAAAGTGGACGATGACCGGGGGCAGCGGAAGCACCGAGACATTGGAAAGGGCCTGCTTCCGGGCACCCGAGGCATCCTGGACGAAGAGGGTCACGGAGAAGTTTCCCGCCAAGGACGGGCGGCAGGAGAACTGGGAGAGATTTGCCGAAGAACACCCCTTCGGGAGCCCTGTGTAGTTGTAGGTGAACGGACCGACCCCACCCTGGACCGTGGCCGCGAAGGCGAGGGTCTGGTTCACAAGGACTGTTGTTGGGGTTATGGTGAAGGAGACGATCACCAGTGGCTGAGGCGCCGGCTTCACGGTGAGCGTCAGGGTGCGCTGGACATGGTATCCCGAAGCATCGGTGACCGTGACCGTCACCGAGTAGTTCCCGGAGGTCGAAGGGGTGCAGGGCAACGAGGATAGGTTCTGGGTGGAACATCCCGAGGGCAGACCGGAATAGACGTAAGTGTACGGAAGGACCCCTCCGGTCGCGGTAACGTTGAGGAGGGTCGACTGTCCCACGGTCAGGTTGGCGGGACTCGCCACGAAGGAGCTGATGACGACAGGGTTCGCCGTGGGAGAGACCGTGATGCAGGGGGGCCGGGCCACGCCGGCAGATTGTGGGTACCCGGAGTCTACGGCGATGATGGTCGGGCAGAAGGTGCCCTTGGTGCCGTAGACGTGCGTGCTCGACAGGGTGCCGTTGTACCCGTAGCTGTTGTCGCCGTAATAGTAGGTGAGCTGGTAGGGCAAGCTTCCTCCGGTCACCGTCGCATTGAAGGTCACGGACTGGCCCGGCTGAAGGAGGGAAGTGGACTCCGAGACGTTCAGTGCGAGCACACCGCCCCCGACGTTCACGAGGATCGGAGCCGAGGTGGAAGAGTTCCCGTTCTTGTCAAAGACCGTCACCATGGCCGTGTAGGGGCCCGCCGTGCTGTAAGTGTAGTTCAGAGTGGAAGTGTTCGTCCACTGCCCCAGATAGAGACCCGGAACAAAGTCGTAGCTATAGGGAGCGGTGCCACCGTGGACCGTGGCCCTCAGGAGGGCCGTGAGGGGCGAGGCTCCCGAAGAGGGATCCGCCGTCAGCGTGACATTGAAGGCCGGGTTCGAGGGAGGCCGGTAGCCCGAGAGGGCAGGAAGGAGCGAGCTGGCGATGGGGGTCCCGATCCCGGTCACCGGATCCCAACCGGGACCCGCGGAGTATCCGTTGTTCCCCAGCACGATATCGTGGAAGTCGGCCTTGTAGGCCGTGGAGTTGCGGAGGATGGAGTAGAGGGAGGGACCGATCAGTCCGAGGCCCCCTCCGTGGATCTGGTCCGCCACTGCGATCCACCCTGCCCACATCGGTGCGGCCTGGCTCGTCCCGTCCGAGGCGTCGGCCGAGACATCCGGGACGCCACGGAGGCCCTTCGTGAGTTGACCGGGACCGCTCTGCCACCAGGGCTGGTTCCAGGGAGCGTACCCGCCGCCGCCTCCGCCCGTGTTGGCCGTGCAGTTCGTTCCATTCCCACTCCAGCCGACCTCCCCTTGGTAGACGGAGCCGGTGGCGTTCGGGATGGTGCCTCCGACCCCCACCACATACGGATCGCTGGCTGGGTAATCGGTGGCCACCCCGGAGGTGCTGTCCGCAGCCCCGCAGTCCCCGGCCGCGGCGAAGGGAGTGATCCCCTCAGCCACCGCCTCGGCGAACACGGGGTGCAGGAAGGCATACGAGCCGTCCCAGGAGGCATTGCAAGAGTAGTACGGCATGCAGGGATTCTGCGGAGGTTCGTGCATCGTCCCGACATCGGGTTCCCCCCAGGACATCGAGATGACCTGGGTCACGTTGTGGGCGACGAGGAAGTCGACCGCCTCGTACACCGCGAACGAACTGTCCGAGGCGAAGGTGAGGTCGATGGTCGAGCCCGGGGCGGTCATGTCGACCATGTCCTGGTCCAGGGCCGTCTCCCCACCCCAACCGCTCGATGCCGTCGTGTTGAGGTTGGCGGTCGTCGGGATGGGATAGAGGAAGTTCTCCTTGGGCGTGGGGAGCCCTCCCAACTGGGCCCATTGGTGGAGGGAAGTGACGAGCTGGGACTGGGTCTCGGCGCTGTCGTAAGCGTCGACGATTCCGACCTTGATGCCAGCGCCGGTATAGCCCTGGTCAAAGAGGGGATATTCCCCATAGTAGCCTGGCTCATCGCACGGCTGGGTGCCCGAGATGCACGACCAATTCGCGGAGACGGAAGAGTGGGCCGCCTCGTAAGCGCCCACCTCGGAGGCGACGGCGGCGGGCGAGAGCTGCGCGGGCTGGGGCATCGTCATGTTGCTGAACCCGGTCACGCCCGAGATGCCGAGCCCCTGCGGTACAAAGACCGGCTGAGAGGGACCGAAGATCTGCCGCCCGTCGAACAGGGAGTAGTTCTCGAAGCTCGTATGGAAAGCGATGGAAAGCTGCTGAGAGGGGCCCGTGACCCCCAGCATCAGGCGATCGCTGGTGGTGACGGTGCGGAGCCCGAGGTGCTGGTAATACTGGTCCGCCGCGGTGTACTCCTGGGACGAGGGGGCGAAGTGGTTCCGCCACTCGGCAGGGGTCAGATAATGATGGTAGTAAGGAGAGCCAGGGGTGTATACGGCGGCCACATACGCATCGGCCGCCGACTGATCCGGAAGGGAGAAGGCGACGCCGACCATGAGGTGCGAGGAACTGTACGGACCGAGGTCCTTCGCCACCGACACGCTATCTTGGAGCGCGGGCAAGATCGCGGTCATCCCCCCCACCGCCACACCCAGCCCGTGACGGGCTTCGTTGGCGACCGGAGGGACGAGAAGGAGGGAGACGACCAAGATCAGGGCAACACCGGAGACGAAGATCCGCAGCTTGCGCACGAGGTAGCCTCACTCCTCCGTGGCTAATGAACCTAACCGAAGGGGACGGAGCTCGGGCTTTCCCGGATCTGCCTCCCGAAATCCTGAAAACCGCCGGCCGTCTAGCCCGGCCATGTCTCAGGTGGGCCTCAAGGACATCCAGAAGGCGCGCCGGGAGATCCAGGGGCGGGTCGTCCGCACCCCGCTCATCCCCTTCTTTGGTTGGCCCGGCAAACCGGAGGCCCAAGTATTCCTCAAGCTCGAGAACCTTCAGCGGACGGGGTCCTTCAAGGTCCGGGGGGCCTTCAACCGGATGGCCCATCTCACACCGGGGGAAGTTGCCCGGGGGGTGATCACCGCGAGTGCGGGGAACCATGCCCAGGGGGTCGCCCTGGCCGCCAAGGAGATGGGGATCCGGGCCACCATCATCATGCCGGAGCCCGCCTCACCGGCCAAGGTTGCGGGCACCCGGGCGTTGGGAGCGAAGGTCGTCCTCAAAGGCCGGGACTACCAGGAGGCCTACGAGGAGGCGCAACGCGTCGCGGCCGCCGAGGGCCTGGTCTTCATCCACCCGTACGAGGATCCGCTCATCATCGCGGGCCAGGGGACGGTTGGACTGGAGATCCTGGAGGATCTGCCGGACGTCGGGACCGTGATCGCGGGAGTTGGCGGCGGAGGGTTGCTGAGCGGGATCGCACTTGCCTTGGCGGAGCGCCGCAAGAAGACCCGGATCATCGGCGTCCAACCGAAGGCGACAGGCAATCTCCTCGCCGCTCTGATGGCCGGGAAACCGGTCACCGTGGGCCCGAGCCCGACGCTCGCGGACGGCCTGGCCACCCGGCACGTGGGGGACCTCACCTTCTCCCTCCTGAAGAAACGGGTCGACCAGGTCTTCGAAGTGAGCGAGTCCGAGATCGCGACCGCGGTCTTCTTTCTCCTCGAGAAGGCACGGGTCCTCGCCGAGGGTTCCGGCGCCGCGCCCGTGGCCGCTCTCATGGCGCATCCCGAACTGCTGGACCACGGTCCGGTGGTCGCGGTCATCAGCGGGGGCAACATCGACCCGTTCCTTCTCGATTCCCTCCTCTGGCGCGGTCTCGCGTCCCAGGGGCGGGTCCTCCGGGTCCTCACGGTCTTCGCGGACCGGCCCGGGATGCTCGCGGGCCTGCTCAAGGATGTGGCCTCCCTGGACGGCAACGTGGTCCGGGTGCGGCACGAGAGGGAATCCCCCTTCCTCAACCCAGGGGAGGTCGCTGTCGAGGTGGAGATCGAGGTACGGGACCGGGAACATGCCCGCGCCGTACTGGCGGGTCTCAAGAAGCACGGCTGGAGCGCTCGGTCCGTCCCCTTCGGCCCGTCCTAGTAACCGCGAGCTTCGCAGACTATATATGGCACTCCCCTTTGGGCTTCCCTCGGATTCATAGTCAAGATGGCGGAAGAGGAGATACCGCGCAGTTACGCCAGCCTCCCATTTTTCATCGCCTTTGGGGTGCTCATCGTTGGCCTGTTCTACCTTTGGGACCACCCCACCTACGTGGCCCTCGCCTTGGTGAGTCTGATCCTCTTCGTGATATTGGCGCTCACGTTCCTTCTCATCTCCTACGACGGGGACAAGAAGTCCATGCTCTACGGGTGGAAGCCCATCACCACCCGGCTGCCGGCGGTGTCGAAACCCACCGGCCACGTCCATTTCCGGACGAAGCTGTTCTGGACGATCACCGTCCTGCTGCTCTACTTCATGCTCACCAACATCTTCATCTACGGGATCAGCCAGACCAACAGCATCGATCTGTTCGCCAGCTACCGGGCCATCCTGGCCGGGGCCCAGGGGACGATCATGCAGCTCGGGATCGGCCCCATCGTCACGGGATCGATCATCATGCAGCTCTTCACGGGCGCGAAGATCATCAACCTGGACCTCACTGACGACGAGGACAAGGGGATCTACCAGGGCTCCCAGAAGATCATCGTTCTCCTCATGATCTTCGTCGAGGCCATCCCGCAGGTCTACGGGTACCTCAATCCGAGTTCGACGTTCGTGTCGGCCCTGAGCGGCATCTCCCCGGGGAACGCCCAGCTCTTGGCCGACGTCTTCATCATCGCGCAGATCGCCTTCGGCAGCTATCTCGTCTTCCTGATGGATGAGGTGGTCAGCAAATGGGGGATCGGCAGCGGTATCTCCCTCTTCATCGCGGCAGGAGTCTCCCAGGCCATCATCACAGGGACGATCAACTGGCTTCCGGCCACTCCCAACCAACCCCTGTCGGTTTCGAATCCGCCCGCCGGGACCATCTTCAAGACGTACTACCTCCTGACCAACCTGAGCGCTTCCCAACTTGCGGGCGGAGGCCTGGAGCAGATCCTCCTCCGGTATCCCAATCCCATTTCGGCCCTCATCGGCACGGCGGCCATCTTCTTCTTCGTGGCATGGACGGAGTCCACTCGTATCGAGCTTCCTCTCTCGCACGCCGAGGCCCGCGGGGCCCGGGGTCGCTACCCTCTCCGGTTGATGTACGCCTCGAACATCCCGGTCATCCTGATGTCGGCGCTGCTTGCCAACGTTACGATGTTCACCCTACTCCTCTGGTCCAACCCCACCCTCATGCACTTCCCCGGGATCGGGCACCAATGGTGGATCGGGAGCTATCCCACCTCTCAGGCCCAGGCCTCGCAGATGGGAGTCTCCACGTCGACCCCGCTCACAGGCGGGGCGTACTACGTCTCCGTGGTCAACGGTTTGGAGAGCTGGCTCTTGCCCATCTTCAACCCCAGCCTCTACGGTAACTTCCTCACGGGCCATTCCGTCGCCCAGGGGCTCATCCATGTGGTCGTCTACTTCGGGCTCATGGTCGGGGGGTCCATCCTCTTCGCCAAGTTCTGGATCCAGACCACCAACATGGGACCTGAGGCCGTCGCCCGCCAGATCGAGGCGAGCGGCATGCAGATCCCAGGGTTCCGCCGGGACCCGCGGGTGCTCCGCCGGGTCTTGGAGCGGTACATCCCGGTCATCACCATCCTTTCGGGGGCCACGGTAGGGGCCCTGGCCGCCGGAGCCGACCTCATAGGGACCGTGGGTCAAACCTCGGGAACCGGGGTTCTGCTGACAGTGGGAATCATCATTAACCTCTATGAGACTATGGGACGCGAGCAGCTCATGGAGATGAACCCCTTGCTCCGTCGCTTCCTCGGCGGAGAGTAGACATGCCCGCAGACAGCGAGCCCCTCGCTGGGAAGCCGAAGACGCCCGTAGCGTCGGAAGAGGCACTCCCGAGCGAAGAGGAGGAAGAGGAGACCGAGGAAGAAGAGGAAACGACCGATTCCTCCGAACCGGCAGAGAAGGAGGCCGAGGAAAAGGCTCCCGCACCGCAGCCTCCCGCTTTCAAGCTCTCGACCTTCATCCTGGTCTTCCTGTTCTTCATGGGCCTGTGGATGATCATCGACCCCAACGCCCGGACACAGGTGGCCACCGGCCTCGGTGCGTTGCTCTACCCGGCCTTCGGGTTTGATGGGCACTATCCCCTCCTGACCATGGTCCTCGTGGCCCTGGTCCAGATGACGATCAGCGCCATCGCCTACAACTACACCACCAACTGGGTCGAGTCCGCGAAGGTCCAGCACCATGCGAAGGCCATCCGGCCCCTCCAGATGCAGGCTATGAAGAGCGGAAAGAAGCAGCACATGGAGGCCCTGAAGCCCCACATGAGCGATCTCAACGCTCGCCAGTCCCAGATGATGATGGGCCAGATGAAGGGCATGGCCGTCACGTGGTTCCTCCTGATCGCGATGTACACCTGGGTCGGGATCTTCCTGACCATGTCCACGACCGCGAAGACGGTCTTCATGTTCGGAGTCCAGGTCGACCTCACCCAGCAGGTGGCGATCTTCCCCCTCTGGTTCCTGGTGTTCTCCCTCTACACGGTGCCCTTCAACCTCTTCATCCGCAGGCTGCTCAAGCACCAGACGCTCACCAGCCAACTGAAGATCGAACCCTCCGCACCTGCCACGGCGCCATGAACGGCCGTACCATCACCATCGGGGGCCCCCCCGGCAGCGGAAAGAGCACCCTCGCCAAGGCGCTCGCCAAGATCCTCAAACGGGAGTACACCAGCGCAGGGGACGTCTTCCGGGCCGAGGCGGCCCGACGGAAGCTCACGCTGGCCCAGTTCGGCGCCCTCGCCGAGAAGGACGAGCGGATCGACCTCGCCCTGGACGAGCAGATGGTCGGACTGGCGGGTCCCACCCACCTGCTGGACGGAAGGATCATCGGAGAGCTCCTGGTGCGGCGCCGGATCCCGGCCTACCGCATCCTCGTGGTCGCGGACGAGAAGGTGCGCGCCCAACGGATCACCGGACGGGACGGAGGGATCTACGAAGAGGTCCTCGAAGCGATGCACGTTCGGGAGGCCAGCGAGACCCACCGATACCTAAAATATTACGGAATCGACCTCGGGTCCCAAGGAAAGGACCTCGAGATCGACTCCTCCAATCTGGACCAGGGGCAGGTGCTCCTGCGGGTGCTGGAGAACCTGCCCGAGGACCTGAGGGAGCAGGGCTAAAGCGCCTACTGCTCCCTCATCCGGCGTGCCCGGATGCGGCGTCGCATTCGCTTCTTGCGCCATTTCCAGCGCATGTGTCCACGCTTCTTCCAGACACGGGAGCTTCGTTTCATTCGAAATCTCTCGGGCCTACCGAAGCTAGGATATTAACATTGCGGGAGGGCCGGAAGGCCCGGAATGCACCGGAGAAGGGGGGCGCCCGAAGACCCTCACGCATGTTCGTGCTGCTCGGGTCCCACGGCGTATTCCCAAAGTTTGATCTCCACGCCGCAGGTGGGGCAGACCACGTGATGCTCTTCGGCATCGGTGAGACGGGCACGGCAGGGTTTCCCCTCCGGAGTGAGATGGGGCTTCTCGCAATAGACCTGCACCTTCCCGGCCTCTGCGTCCTCATCGTACGTGACGGGGAACGCGTGGTACCGGGCGTAGACGACCTGGGTATCCGAGGGCACCTGGTGGTTGCCTTCCTCGTTCCAGAATCCCTCGGTGACGATCCACGGCTCGTGGAAGACATAGGTGCCGTCCTCCAGGTTGACGTCCGTCACCGAGAGGAAGGACTGGCCGTCGACCGAGACCTCGTAGGTGTCCCGCGCGTCCTTCTTCCGCCGCACCTGAACGTCCTTTCCCTCGAGGGACGGGAACTCGGCCTCGTAGTTCGGGACGCCGTGCTCGTTGGACTTCAGCACCATCTTCCCGAGGACGAAATCGAGCGGCATCGGGATGAGCTTCCCGCTCATCCGGGAGCGGTAGAGCCCGCCGTGGACGGAGCACATGTAGGGCGTCGGGTCCTTCACGGGCTCCTCCTGGGGGTCCGGGGGAACATCCTTCAGGAAGGCACGGAGCTTTTTGTCCAGCTCGAGGCATTCGGGGCACTCGGCCTTCGAGAACGTCTTCATCGTGCGGAGGCCCATGACCAAAACCCTTTTGTCGTTTCCTGTCGCTCGACGTGCGATGCGGCCGCCCAGGGGGATCCTCGTTGCCGGTACCACCTCCGACGCGGGGAAGACCTTCGTGGCGACCGCCCTCTGCCGCCTCTTGGACCACCGTGGCATCCCGGTCCAGCCGTTCAAGGCCGTGAACATGTCGCTCAACTCCGTCCCGGCCGAGGACGGAGGGGAGATCGCCGTGGCCCAATGGCTCCAGTCGGTCGCTGCCCGCGTTCCCGCCCTCACCTGCTCCAACCCCGTGCTCCTCAAATCCGAGGGCCCCGGCAAGGTCGAGATCATCGTGCGGGGTCGGACCCGCTTCCGCGTGAGCTCCTGGCGAACGGAGATGCCCCGGATCCTCCCCGAGCTCCGCCGGGCCGTTCTCGAAGCCATCGAGGAGGTGCGGAAAGAGGGAAGGACCGTCGTGGCCGAAGGTGCCGGGAGCCCCGTGGAGATGAACCTGCGGGACTCCGACCTCTCGAACTTCTTCACGGCGGAAGCACTGGACCTGAACGTCCTCCTGGTGGCCGACCTCGAGCGAGGAGGCTCCCTTGCCCAGGTGGTGGGGACCTTGGAGCTCCTCTCGCCCGGGGAGAGGAAGCGGGTGAAGGGGATCGTGCTCAATCGGATGCGGGGCGACCCCCGCCTCGTCGACGGAGCCCGCACGTTCTTGGAGGAGCGCACCGGGATCCCCGTGCTCGGAGTCGTCCCCTATCTGGAGGGGCCGGGACTCCCGGAAGAGGACTCCCTTTCGCTCCCGCCCATCGACCCCACGCTCGTCCCGAGCCCGGGGAAAGGGCCCCGCATCGGGATCCTCCGCTATCCGCACCTGTCGAACTTCCTGGACTTCCCTGCCACGTGGTTCGGTTCGGTGGGGAACGTGCGCTGGGTCGATGTTCCGCAGGGACTGGAGGGGCTGGACCTCCTGATCCTGCCCGGTTCCCGTCGGACACGGGATGACCTCCGTTGGATGGCTGAGACCTCGCTCGACGACGCCATCCGAGAGGCCCACGGGCTCGGGGTCCGGATCGCCGGGGTGTGCGGAGGGTACCAGATGTTGGGCGAACGCCTCATCGACCCCAAGGGATTCGAGGGACCGCCCGGAGAATCCCCGGGCCTGGGACTCCTCCCCATCCGCACCGAGTTCCGCGAGCCGAAGGTCGTGCGCCGGGTCCAGGCTGTCCCGACGGGGAAGGGTCCGCTCACCCTGGGAAGTGCTCCGCTCGAAGGTTACGAGATCCGGAGGGGGCGCACCCGACGGCACAAGGGATCTCTCCCGCTCTTCCATGTCCAGTCCCGTTCGAGCTCGGAACCCCCAGAAGAGGACGGTGCCTTCTCGCCGGACGGGAGAGTGTGGGGCACGGCCATCCACGGTCTCTTCTCCCAACCTACCTTCTGGAAGGGAGTGAGAGAGTGGATCCCCTCCGAGCCCCCCCGAGGGGAACGGCGGCCATCTCTCGCCGGCGGAAAGGGACCCCGGCCCCGGACGAACCCCCCGGGGCTCGAGGA
>JAKAYL010000048.1 GCA_021809545.1 Thermoplasmata archaeon | reverse complement strand
TTCCAGTGGACCTCGTAGATCTCCTGCTCGTTGGGGGTCTGGAGGTAGTCCCATCGGGTCCGGAAATGGAGGGCGTGGGCAGGGTCCAGTCCCAGCACCTCCGCGGAGACCTTCTGGTGCAGGAGCTGGGCGGTCTCCCCTTCCATGGGCGGGACCACGGCGTGCCATCGGGCGGGGGACTCGAAGCTGGGCTGAGGCGGGATGTGCACGTCCCAGGTGACGGGCCAACGCTTGGCGAGCAGGTCCGAGATCGCCTGCGAGACCGTAGCCTCGAGCGGCCCATCCGAGTACAGTTCGAGGCGCATTTCCAGGGGCGGTGGAGGATTGGCGGCCATGAGCGTACAATTCTTTCGCGAACGCATAAAGCCATCGAGAAGACCCGACCTTCGGCGGCCATCCCCGCGGGTCAGTTCAGAGCCCCCGTCCCGGCCACGGGACGGGACAATCGCTAAGAGGGAACCCGGAATGGAAAGCGCCGTGCCTCACCAGTCCGGTCACGACGAAGGGCGCTCGGCGCGCACCCACCGACAGCGGGAGTACTGGTCCGGCCGCTACGCGGAGGACCCCAATCTCTTCGGAGAATCGGAGAGCGCCCTTGCCCATTGGGGGCTCAAGGCCGTCGGGAACGTGCCCCCCGGAGGCACCCTGATCGAACTGGGGTGCGGGAACGGGAGGGACCTCCGCTATTTCCAGTCCCTCGGCTACCAGGTGCGGGGAGTGGACTGCGCCGGGGATGTCCCTTTTCGCCAGTTGCCGCATCTCCAGCCCCTGGACATCCAGTGCAGGGATGCGCTCGAGTTCCTGCAACAGCAAGGGAGTTCTTCCGTCGACGTGGTCTATTCCAATCTCTTCTACAACATGGATTTCACCGAGGAAGACCACCGGGAGTTGTTCCGTGAGGCGGCGCGGGTCCTCCGCCCGGGAGGGTTCCACCTCTACTCGGTCCGGACGGTGAAGGACCGCTGGTACGGCCGTGGCCGGAAGGTAGGCGAAGACACCTACGACTCGACACCGGACGGCACGACCATGCACTTCTTCTCGAGCGAGTACGCCCGTCGCCTCCGTCCCGACGAACTGACCCTGGTCCAGGAAGAGGAATTCGAAAAGGGCAAGGGAGACTTCCCGATCCAGGTGCTCTACATCGCCGAGCGCAAGAGGGGAGGACCGTAGTCCGCCTCCCCAGGGGAGTGGGGTTTCCTGGGAAAAGCAAAAGGTAAATAGCCCCAGGAAGGTGGGGGTGACGATACATGGCGCAGGGCAAGAACCGCGGATTCAGTTCGGCCGCCGGGCTCATCCAGTACTACGACATGGAGGAGACCAAGGCGCTCAAGGTCCCCCCCGAGATCGTGGTCATCCTGGGGATCGCCGTCGGGGTTCTGGTCGAAGTCCTCGCGTGGAAGTTCCCCACGTAGGGGGCGTGTCTTCTCCTCGTAGCCCCCCGGGGCACTCCGTGCTTCTGTTTCGCTCGACAACCATTTAATAGCAGGGTAACTACCTGTCCCGTATGGCCATCCCAGCGAAGCTCCAGAACGACATCAAGGTGTACCAGCGGCTCCAGCAAGAACTCGGGGCGATCGGCCAGCAGCGGGCCCAGTTCGAGCTCAAGCTGCGGGAGACCAGTCGCACGCTGGAGGAGATCCAGGGTCTCCCCGAAGAGACCCCGATGTACCGCACCGTGGGGGGTCTGCTCGTGAAGGCCAAGTCCAAGAAGGACGTGGTCGACCTCCTCTCGGACGAGAAGGAGACCCTCGAGGTCCGTATCAAGGCGGTCGAGCGCCAGGAGAACCATCTCCGCGAGCGCTACGAGAGCATGCAGAAGGAGCTCACCGAGGCCATCCAGGCCGCGGGACTCGCCGAGTCGGCCTCGTCCAAAGGCAAGGAATAGACCGGCGGGGTCCTCGGACCGGGCGTAGTCCCGGGCGATGGGCACGCTGCGGGTCCTCCTCCCGTGAAGGAGGGGTTGGGTTCAGATCCTGCGGTCGGTCAGGAGCGTGGCGATCTGGCTGAGCAGGTGGAACTTGTCCTTGGGAAGACCCTTGAGGGAACGGAGCGCTTTCTCGCGGAGCTGTGCGATCCGCTCCTCCGAGTACTCCAGGCTGCCGGTGTCCCGGATCACATCGAGGGCATGGTCAAGGTCCCGGGGGGTGGAGAGGGGGTTGCCGAGGACCTTCTCCAGGGCCAGGCGCTCCGGCCGGGAGGCGTGGTTCCAAGCGTGGACCACGAGGAGGGTGCGCTTTCCTTCGAAGAGGTCGTTGGTGGGCTTTCCCACGTCGTCCCCGGTGATCCCGAGGCCGAGGATGTCGTCCCGCAACTGGAAGGCGGTGCCGAGGAGATCGCCGGCCTCCCCGAGCTTCTCGAGGAACCGGGGGCTGGCCCCTCCCAGGATGGCCCCGAGCCGGAGCGGGCTGCTCACGCTGTAGGCGGCGGACTTCAAGCGGTGGACCGTGAGGACGTCCTTCTCCGTGACCCGGCCGACCGGGAGCGTCCCGAAGTAGATATCGAGCATCTGTCCCAGGGCGGTGAGGCGCGTCATCTGGACGTACTCCTGGAGGAGGGCCGTCCGGCGGGCGTCCGGGACCTTCACGGAAAGGAGGAGGCGGACCGTGAGCGTCTCCATGAGGTCGCCCAGCGTGATGGCCGCCGCGGACCCGAAGTCGGTGTCGGCGCCGGAGAGCTCCTGGTCGACGTGGAACTCGGCCATCTTGACGTGCATCGAGGGACCGCCCCGGCGGGTCTCCGAGTGGTCGATGACGTCGTCGTGGATGAGCATCCAGCTCTGGAAGGTCTCGAGGGCCGCGGCGGCGGGCAGGGGAACCGCCAGGTTCTTCCCTCCGGCCAGATGGTATCCCGCGAGGAGCAGGAGGGCTCGGAAGCGCTTGCCGCCCCGGAGGGTGTACTCCTCGGTGGCGTCCGTGAAGGGGGTGAGGCGCGGGCTGATCTTGGAGGCGGCTCGCCCCTCGTTCTTCAGCTCGGCCGCGAGCGTCTTCTCGACCCGCTTCTTGTAGGACAGCAGTTCCTCCAGATCCATTTTGTTTTGCTCCGAAAGGCGCACCTACGCGGACCATATAACACTGGCTCTACAAATCCGGTGGTTGGAACGTCTTTCCCTACTCTCCCGGTCGCGAACCCGCGTCACGCAACTCTAAAATATCGTAGGACCCTCCATCGCCTCGTGCGAGCGTTTGCGTTAGGGGCGGTTTTTCCCAGCCCGTCCCCAGGGGAGGCAGTTCCCGGCGGATCGCTCGCAGGGGTATGGAAAGCATGACGATGACGAAGCTCGTGGAGAGCATCACGACAAGTTTTGGACAGAAGCTGACGGAGGCCAAGTGGGCCAACAACATCACGTTCCTCTCGACCCCGGACAGTTTCCTCTACACGCTCGTCGAGGACCCGAAGGACGTCAACCCCGCCGACCTCGTGGCGGTGGTGAAGAACGGGCTGAAGAACTTCAAGCACGTGGTGATCCTCTCCCAGCACCCGCTGACCCCGGAGTTCACCCAGGGCCTGCCCGAGTCCAAGATCTCGCTCGTCCAGGGGGAGCGCTTCGAACAGCTCCTGCGCGCCCTCGACCTGCAATCGATCCCCGAAGTGAAGCCCAAGACCGACGAGATGCGGAGCGTGCTCCCCACCGCGGAGAAGCTCGACAAGCTCATGCGGCTCGGCCGGGAGTGGGCCGACTACGGGGTCCCCGCCCTCGCCACCCGCTTCTTCAACGAGGCGGCCCGGCTGAAACCGGAGTACGTCCCGGCCCTCCTGGGGCTGGGCGAGGCCTACCTGGCCCTCGGTCTGCTCGAGCCCGCCCAGACCTCCTTCGACCGGGTGCTCGAACTCCAGGAAGGGAACGTCTCCGCCCGGCTCGGACGGGCCCGGCTCCACGGCCTTCACGGTCGGGTGAGAAAGGAGATCCTGGAGCTCGAGACCCTGCTCCGGGAAACCCCCGGGAGCGTGGCCGTGCGGGCGCATCTTCTCGCGGCCCTGGTCGAGGCGAGAAGCTGGCCGGACGCCGTCACGCACGTCGATGAGCTCATCCGCCTCGCCCCCAGCGAGGGGCGCTTTCATGCGATGAAGGCCGCCCTCCTGCACCATCTAGGGGAGGTGCTCCTGGCGAAGAAGGAGGAGCGGGTGACCCTCTCCCTCGGGGTCTCCGGGGACGATCTCCAACGGGTCTACGACACCATGCACCTCGAGCTTCCGAAGCCGGCGAAGCCCGCCAAGCCCGCACCGTCCCCGAAGGCCTCGAAACCGGCCCGGGCGGCCCGAAAGCACTAGGCTCCCGCGATGTGGCACAGTACCCCGACCTACACCTACGAAGTCCATTCCACCTCCACGCCGCCACCCCGGCACACCTTTTCCCGGATCGAGATCGGGAACATCCTGGTCGCCTTCTCGGTGCTCACGCTCGACTTCGCGATCCTCTACAGCGGGGTGGCGGGGACGAGCATGTTCGGGAGTCTCCCCCGGTCCTCGATCATCCCCGACCTCCTGGCCGCCCTCCCGGCGGCGCTCCTGGTGGCGACGACCGGTTTCTTCTCCCACGAGATGGCGCACAAGTTCTTGGCCCAGCGGATGGGGATGTGGGCCGAGTTCCGCATGTCCCTCGACATGCTGCTCCTCTCCATGGTCACCGCCCTCTTCGGCGTGCTCTTTGCCGCGCCCGGTGCGACCGTCGTGCGGGGGGTCGGGTCCCAGCGGGAAGCAGGGCTCACGAGCCTGGCGGGGCCCGCGATCAACGTGGTCTGGGCGGCGCTCTTCACCGGCCTCGGCTTCCTCCCGATCCACCTCGGCGGTTTCAGCTACTGGTCGAAGGTCTTCTATCTCGTGGGTTTCGTCAACCTCTGGTTCGCCATCTTCAACCTCATCCCCTTCGGTCCCCTCGACGGAAGGAAGGTGTTGAACTGGAACCGGCCCATCTGGGCCGTCGCCTTCATCGGCTGTATCGCCGCCTTCTTATCCTTCTACATACTGTAGGCGCCCCGTCATGACGGTCCAAGAGCTGGGAGAAGGGCGTCTCCTCATCGATCTCGATTTCAACAGTAGCCCCGGGATCATCGGGAGCTATCTCATCCCGGAGGAAGAGGGATGGGCCGTCGTCGAGACGGGCCCGACCTCCTGCAAGGCCGCCTTCCTTCGGGGGCTCGCAGAGGCGGGCATCGCCCCGGTCGAGATCAAGGACGTCTTCGTCACGCACATCCACCTGGACCATGCCGGGGGGGCCGGTGCGCTGGTCGACAGCCTTCCGAAGGCCACCTTCCATATGCACGAGCTCGGGGTTCCCCATCTGGTCGACCCCAGCAAGCTGATCGCCAGCGCTCAGCGGGCCTGGGGGGACGCGGGAATGGCGCTCTGGGGACCCATCGTTCCCATCCCAGCGGACCGGGTGCACGCACTGAAGGGTGGCGAGCGGTTCCCTCTCGAGCGGGGAGGACACTTGAGCGTCCTCGCGACGCCCGGTCACGCCAACCATCACCTTTCGTTCTACGATTCGGGGCTGGCAGGGGTCCTCACCGGCGACGGCGCCGGTGTGCTTCTGCCGGGCTCGAGCCACATCCGCCCCGCCATGCCGCCCCCCGAGCTCGACGTGGAGAAGCTCATCGGGAGCCTGGAGCGCATGCGGGCGTGGGCTCCCCAGAAGATCCTCTTCAGCCACTTCGGCCCCGCCGACGGCGGGATGGAGCGGCTCCTCGAGGCCGAGGAGAACGTGCAGTGGTGGGTCGGGGTCGCCCGCGAGGCGATGCGCCGGGAACCCACCGTCGAGTCCCTGACGAAGGCCCTCGAGGCCGCCGACGAGGAGCGTTCCCGCCGCGACGGCGAGCAGGCCCTGATCGCCCGCCGCTCGGGGATGATCTCCGGGTACCAGATGGCCGCGATGGGACTTCACCGGTACTTCACGCGGAAGCCCCCCCCGTCCCCTGGGGAGGCGCACTCCGGGCCCCGGCACCCGGGCGCCGAGCACGGCGCTACGCCCCCCCGGTAGTCCGATGGGGGAGATACCCCGGGGTCGCCTGACCCTGGCCTTCGCATCGCTCCTGGCGGCGAGGATCGCCTATGCCTTCAACTGGTACGATGTCGGCCCCGTCCAGCTCAACCTGGCCCGGGGCTTCGGCGTCTCTCCCGGGGAGGTCTCGCTCTCCCTCTGGGCCTTCCTCTTCGCGGTGGGGCTCTTCCAGATCCCCGCCGGCCTCTTCTCGCTGCGGACAAGCGCCCGCACCGCCTCGCTGGTCGGGATCGTGGTCCTTGGAGCGGGGGCCACGGCGAGCGCCCTCGTCACGACCCTCTGGGCCTTCCTGCTCCTGCGTTTCGTGGTGGGGATCGGGGCCGCCTTCTTCTTCTCGCCCGCCATGGGGCTCCTCACCGAGTATTTCGAGGGATCCCGGCGGGGGCTCGCCTTCGGGCTCTTCAACGGGGCCTTCAGCATCGGGGCGGCCCTCGCCGTCTTCGCGACCCCGGTGCTCGCCGACTGGGCGGGGACGGAGGTGGCGTTGCTCGTCGGGGGGATCGCCATGCTGGTCATCGCGGGGGAGAACCTCGTGGCGCTTCCCCCGGTCTCCCGTCGTCCCCAGGCTCCGGGCAGCGGTCCGAACGTCTCCCTCATCCTCCGCTCGAAGATCCTATGGGTGCTGGCCCTCGCCCTCCTGGGGTTCTGGGCGGCCAACTTTGCGGTCCCCCAGTTCCTCGTGCCCTTCGCCGAGCAGGTGTACAGGCTCTCCCCGGGGGGCTCCGGGCTTCTCGACGCCGTGCTCGTCTCCACGGCCCTCATCGGCGGGCCCATTGGCGGCTACATCGCCAGCCGGACCGGGAGGGGGACCCTCCTCCTCGCCGCCGGAGGCGCTGGGGTAGGTCTCTCGATCCTCGCCATCCCCTTCGTGGGCCTGGACGCCCTCTGGGGGGTGGGGGTCGGCTTCGGAGTGATCTCGGGCTACCTCTTCGCCGCCCTCTACCTCCTCCCCACCCGGTTCCACGACTTCGACCGGGAGACGACGGCCCTCTCGCTGGGCCTCATCAACGGCATCGAGGTGCTCGGGGGATCCTTCCTTGTCCTCATCGGAGGCTACTACTATTTCGGGGCGGGGAATTACACCGGGCTCTTCGAGTTCCTGGCGCTCATCTGCGTCGTGCCCCTACCGCTCCTCCTCCTGCTCCGCAAGGGCCGGTCCTCAGGACAAACCGTTTTATAGCTCAGGAATCTCCATTGTTCGATTACTAATGATGAACGAGGCACTTTCCCCAGGAGCGCCGCTGGCCGGCATCACCCCCGACAAGGTCCTCAAAGGGACCACTACGATCGGCCTGGTCTGCAAGGAGGGCGTCGTGATGGCCACTGAGCGCCGGGCCACCGCGGGCAGCTTCATCGCCAACAAGGCCACCATCAAGCTCTTCAAGATCGACGACAACATCGGCCTCACGATCGCCGGGCTCGTCGGGGATGCCCAGTCCCTCTTCCGGTACCTGCGGGCCTCCGTCTCGCTCTACCGTCTCCGCCGCGGCTCGAGGATCTCGGTCGAAGGCGCGTCCACGCTCCTCGCCAACATCCTCAACAACAACCGCTACATGCCCTACTACGCCTGGTTCATCCTGGGCGGAGTGGACTCGGAAGGCGGCCACCTCTACTCGGTCGATCCCCTCGGAGGCAACATCGAGGACAAGTACGTCTCGGTGGGCAGCGGCTCCACCCTCGCCTACGGTGTGCTCGAGGAGAACTACGAGGAGGGCCTCGCCCTGAGCGACGGCGTTGACATCGCCCTGCGTTCCCTGCACGTGGCCATGCGCCGCGACTCGGCCAGCGGGGACGGCTACCTGCTCTCCACCATCACAGACAAAGAGTTCAAGGAATTCTCCGACGACGAGATCAAGAAGCGGCTCACCAAGCTCAAGATAGCCTGAAGGGCCCCGCTCCCCTTCCTCTCGCCATCGGCCCGGATACCTTGGGCCCAACCCCTTCCCTTGCCATCCATCTCTAATGAGCTACGAAAGCTTGATTCAAGGAATAAAGGACCTTCTCAAAGAGGGCCTACCCGAAGGTGTGAAGGTCACCTCCGTCGAGCTGGAAGGCCCGTACGTGGTCATCTACACCAACCAGCTCGAACCCTTCCTATCCGACGGGAACCTCATCCGCCAGGCCTCCCAGAAGATCCACCGCCGGGTCCTGGTCCGGTCCGACCCGGGCAGCCTCATGGGCACGAAGGAGGCGGAGAAGATCATCCGCGAGGTCGTGCCTCCCGAAGCGGAGATCTCCCAGATCTTCTTCGAGCCCGAGACGGGCGAGGTCACCATCGAGGCGATCAACCCCGGGGCGGCCATCGGACGTCAGGCCTCGACCCTGAACGACCTCAAGCGCAAGATCGGCTGGGTCCCGACCGTCGTACGGACCCCGCCGATGCAGTCCAAGACCGTGGACGAGGTCCGGGTCTTCCTCCGCAGCGTCTTCGACGACCGTCAGAAGTTCCTGAAGAAGGTCGGCACGCGGATGTCCCGTGAGCGGTCCGAGGACCGGATCTGGGCCCGCAACAGCTCCCTCGGAGGCTACCGCGAGGTCGGCCGCAGCGCCCACCTCCTGACCACCACGAACTCCAAGGTGCTCATCGATTGCGGGATCGACCCCGGCTCCGACCGCACCCCCTACTTCAATGCCCCGGAGGCGCTCCCCCTGGAGAACCTGGACGCGGTCGTGATCACGCACTCCCACATGGACCACGCCGGGCTCGTCCCCGCGCTCATCAAGTACGGCTACGACGGCCCGATCTACTGCACGGCCCCGACCCGGGACCTCATGGCGCTCCTCCTCCTCGACTCCGTGAAGATCATGAATTCCGAGGGCCGTCGCGGGCTCTTCGATTCCTCGCACATCCGCAAGGTCGTGAGCCAGACCATCCCCCTCCGCTGGGGGGAGACGACGGATGTCTCTCCCGACCTGCGGCTCACGCTCCACAACGCCGGGCACATCCTGGGTTCCTCCATCACCCATTTCCATATCGGGGACGGGGACTACAACATGGCCTACACGGGGGACATCAAGTTCGAGCGGACGTGGCTGTTCAACCCCGCGAACAACCGGTTCCCCCGCCTGGAGTCCCTCATCATGGAGTCGACCTACGGCGGTCACAAGGACATCCAGCCGAGCCGGGCCCAGGGGGCCGAGGAGCTCGTGCGCTTCGTGGGCAAGGTCCTCCAGCGCCGGGGACATGTGCTCATCCCGGTCTTCGCCGTCGGGCGGAGCCAGGAGGTCATGCTCGTGCTCGAGGAGAAGATGCGGCTCGGGAAGATCCCCCGGGTCCCGGTCTACCTCGACGGGATGATCTACGAGGCGACCGCCATCCACACGGCCTATCCCGAGTTCCTCAACAACCAGCTCCGGACCCAGATCTTCCAGCAGGGGGACAATCCGTTCCTTTCGGATATCTTCCAGCGGGTGGAGAGCTCCCAGCGGCGGGCCAGCATCATCGACGACCGCGAGCCCTCGATCGTCCTCGCCACGAGCGGGATGATGAACGGCGGGCCCGTGATGGAATACTTCAAGGCCTGGGCCGGGGACGAGAACAACGGGCTCGTCTTCGCCGGATACCAGGCGGAGGGTACCTTCGGCAAGCGCCTCCAGCAGGGCCCCCGCGAGGTCACGCTCAACGACGGAGGCCGCTCTGTGGCGGTCCACGTCAAGATGGAGACGACGAACGCCGAGGGGTTCTCCGGGCACTCCGACCGGGTGCAGCTCGTCAACTACGTGGCCACCCTGGACCCCCGCCCCCAGAGGATCCTCCTCTGCCACGGGGAGGAGAGCAAGTCCCTCGAGCTCGCCACGACCCTCCACAAGCGCTTCGGACTGGAATCCCGGGTCCCGTACAACCTCGAGACCGTTCGGGTCCTCTGAGCCGCTCCGCGGATTCCTTCCCTGGCCCCTGCGGGTCCAGGGACGCGGACACCGGAGAAGTAGCGGAAAGCGTCATATCTTCGCTTCCTCGTAAGTAATCATGAACCCTTGGAAGCGCGAGTCCTGGCTCCTGGCTTTGATCGTCACCGCCCTCTTCTTGCTTCCCTCTCCCGTGGCGGCTGGGAGCGGGTCCTCCGCGGTCTCCGCAGGAAAAGTGACGGTCGCCGGAGAGCTGTCTCCCGCCGTCCCCGCGGGGCCTGTCTCTCCGGGCGTGTCTTCCCCCCTGGCCCCCACCAACTGCCCGCCGCAAGTCTCCGTCCCCATCACGCTCCAGAATGCGTACTCGATGGTGACCGGCTCCTACGACCAGATGGTTCAGGTGAATTCCACGCACTACGCCCCCTATCTGAACGCGAACTGGTCCAATGTGCTCTTTCTCCTCCCGAACCAGACCGCCATCCCCGCGTGGATCGAATCCGGTGCGAGCCCGACCGCGGACCAGACGATCGTCTGGTTGCACATGCCCTCCCTCTCCGCCGCCCAGTCGCTCACCATTTACCTGGTCATCTACGCCAAATCCTGTGACTTCCTGTCGGCGAAAGGTCCTGTCGGGGAGGCTCCTCAGCTCTCGCCCGTCTATGGTGAGTACGACACGGGTCGGCAGATCTTCCGCTTCTACGACAACTTCTCCGGAACGGTGCTCAATCCGGGCTACGGTGTGATCAGCGGGGGCGGAGCCACGATATCCCTGAGCAATAGTTTCAACATCTCTGGGGGAACCTATGGAGGCGTGGTCTGGAATACCGGGTTCGCAACGCCCTTCGTCTTCGACGCGGACGTGACCCGGGCCATGGGCGCATACCCGGGTCTCTTCCTCATGTCGGGTGATAACACCACGAGTTCCACGGGGTATGCCCTCCTGGCCACTACCCCTACCAGCTCCTGCTCGGCTTGCGGTGTCGCCTGGGGGAACATTCCAAACGGAGTAAGCCCGGGAAGTCCCTCCTTGCAACTCACGACCGGGATCATGGGTGGGGCGTGGGGGGGGAGCGCCAATCAGACGTGGTATGTGAACTATACCGAGCACCCAGGGAGCATGACCTACTACTCCTTCCCTTCGCTCGAGTACGTGAGTTTCGGCAAGGCCAATAGCGGAGCCGGTTCGATGACCCTGCAATGGGTCCGGGTCCGAAGCCTCCCCCTCAGCGGGGTCATGCCGAGCGCCGTCGTGGGAGGGTTCACCTTTGTCACCGCCGGGACCCCGTCCCCGTCGGCGCCCGTCCTCGACCTCGGGCAAACCGTGAACCTCACTGCGAACCCGACCGGGGGAAACCCGCCCTACTCCGTGCAGTGGTACGGGACCAACACCTCCACATGCCCTGCCGGATCCCCGATCCCGGGAGCCACAGGTGTGCAGTACGCGGCTTCTCCCACCACCTCCACCTACTATTGCTACCACGTCACCGATTCGCTGGGGCTGGTCGCGAATTCCAGCGCCGCCCTCGTGACGGTGGACCCCGCCCTCACGGCCGGACCCCTGGTCGCTTCCGGGACCACCCTCGACGCCGGACAGACGGTGACGCTCACCTCGGCTCCCGCGGGCGGCGCCCTCCCCTACCACTACCAGTGGTTCACCTCGACCGGCGCCACCCCCTGCTCCTCGGCCTCGACCCCGATCGCTGGAGCCAATTCGGCCGCCACCAATGTGACGGTACTC
>JAKAYL010000010.1 GCA_021809545.1 Thermoplasmata archaeon | reverse complement strand
ATCGGGTGCTCCACGAATGCGGGCTCTCATGTTCCTCGATGAGGACCCAGGTGAAGGGGCTGCTGGTCGGAAGGATCGCGGTGTAGCCCGACCGCCGCAGCTCGCGTCCCGCCAGCCAACGGGCCACTCCCCGCAGGAGCAGATAGCCCCCGTAGATGGCCATGAAGACCCATCCGGTGAGCATCCACGTTGCGAAGGGGACGGCATTCCGCTCCCCGGCAAGGATGTAGAATGCGGCGAGGCTGAGGACCAGGGTGAACCCGTTCACCGCGCGATCCGCATCCAGGCGAAGCTCCTTTTGGGAGAAGGGGGCGAGCGGGGGGACGGCAAAATTGGTGAAACCGTCGAGGGCGATGTGGGAAAGTCCCCCGACCTCCATGAACAGGAAGAGGTACAGGGGGCTGGCTCCCGGGACCACGAACGGTCCCAGGAGACCTCCCCCAACGGCGAAGATGGTCACTCCCAGGAAGGAGTGCGTGATCCCATGGTGTCGGAGCAGGGGAAAGCGGGTGGCGAGTGGAAAGAGCAGGATGTCCGAATCTGGCAAACCGCCGGCCAAGGCCCCGGCCGCGATATATACCGGGCTCTTCCCTAAGGTGAGTCCGAAACTGAGAAGATAGGCTACGATGACGTGAGTGAAGAGGTCCATCCTCGATCAGATGAGGCTGGTGTCAATGACCTCCACGCTTTCGACATGGGGTACCTTGCGGAGCGCCTCTTCGACCTGGTCGACCACACCGCCCGCATCTTCCAACTGGACGGCGACCACGAGCGCTTTCAATCCGTAGGCGATGTCCTGGACTTGCATGCCTCTCAGCTTGGCGATGGAGGGGACTGCCTGGCGCGCACTCTCGGCCAACTGTTTCATATCGACGTCCACTCCCGTGGGCATCATCCGGTACACGACTCCGACCTGTCCCATCGTCCTTACCTCCCGTTCAGGGACCCACGAAGCCGCAGGCGGGGCAAGTGTATTCGACGGACTGGTCGCGGCAGCGAGCGCAGCGTCCGACGGTGGTGTTCCCACATTGCGGGCAGGGGAAATAGGCCGATCCCCTACCGACCAAGGGCACTCCGCACGAGGTGCAGCTCTTGAGTTCGGTCGCGCTCATTTCGATTTCTTCCTCTTCCGTCCACCCACAATCAAGAGTGATATAAAGATGGCCAAGCCCACGAGGGAGATTCCCGTCACGTAGTAGAGCGTATAGTCGACAGGAGGCGGAGTCACATAGAAGCTGCTGGAGATGGAGTTGCCGCCCTGGCTGAACTGCAGGAGACCGTAGGGCCCCTGGAGCGTGAGGGTGAAGGTGTGATCCCCCGGGGAAAGCCCGGTGGTGGTGTAGTTGTAGACGAAGTTGTAGGACCCGTTGGCCTGGATCGAGGGAAGGGTCACGACCGCGACCTGCGTCCCGTCCAGATTGACCTGGACCAAGGCGCCTTTGATCGTGTAGCTGTTGTGGTTGACGAGGCTTGCGGAGACCACGTAGGGGACGACCGCCGTGAAGGTGAAGCCGGTCGACGTCGAGGTGGAATTGCCCCTAAAGGTGCTCGTGACGTTCACGGAGAGCGTGTAGGTCCCGGTGTTGTTGGGGGCGGTGACCTTCAGGGTCGTGCTCTCGTTGGTGAGGCTTCCCGACGCGGGGGAGACGCTACCACCGGTCGTGTTGGCACCGATGAGGGAGGCATTGTAGGTGTAGTTCCCCACGAACGAGCCGTCGAGGAGCTGGGCCGGTCCCCCGGACGCCTTGAGCACGTAGGAGCCCGTGGCGGAGACTGCCAGCACCGAAGGTCCGGTGAGGGTGGCCTTGACCGGAGGATAGGAGGCCGCGGGGTGCGGGGCGGCGGCCCCGGCCAGCGGGAGCAGGGTGGCTAGCAAACCCAGGCAGATGATGAACTGGAGTATCCGGCTGCTCCTCACTTGCGCACCCACCGCCGGGTCTTCCACCAGCGTCGGCCCACGGCAAAGGCCACGATCGCTATCGCCGGAGCGATGGTCAGGACGATCGGGAGATAGGTCATGTAGAACGGGGCGGGTGAACCGATGCTCGGTCCCGTCACGAGGAGAGGCCCGGGCACGGTCAGGTTGGCCGTCGGGAGTTGGATCGTGAGGGTCTGGGTCAGCCCGGGAGCGGCGTGGTCCACTGCGAGGAGGGTGACGGTGTGGGGCAAGACTGCCCCGGCGATCCGTGCGGAGAGCGTGAGGGTGCCGATCGTGGCGGGGTTCTGGGGGGTCAGCGAGGTGAAGGTGCCCGTGAGGGAATAGGACCATCCCTGCTGGTTGAGGCTCGCACCGTTGAGGACGGATACGGTAACGTTCTCAATGGCATTCCCGGACGCGCCCATGCTGTATCCGAGGACCAGGGACTTGTTGCCGACAATGTCCGAGGAGGGGGTCGAGAGCAGCGTGATCGCATGGCGGGGAATGAGGTTGATGGTGACACTCGCCGAAGCAAGAGGAGCGGCCGTTCCGTTGAGCAGGGCCTCAAAGGTCGCCGAGTTGCTGGTGACCAGCGTGTTCCTCGGGACCTGGACGTTGACACTGACGCTCGCCGAACTGCCGGTCGGTCCTGGCTGGAGGGTCACATTGGCTGGGTAGAAGGTGTAGTTCCACGTGACGGGGGCTCCCTTGAAGCGGAGCGTCTCCACACTGTTCCCCGTGTTCTTGACGACGAAGGAGAAGGTCGCGTTCCCTCCGCCAGCGATGGTGGTTGTGGTCACACCTGTGACGGAAAGGGTGGCGGTGTGGGTCCACTGAGGCAAGAGCGGCAGATTCACTGCCGCGTTGGACTGGTGAAGCGGGACGCTGGCGTTGGCGAGGAGAGGCACAGTCACTCCTCCCATCGTGGTCGACGCACGGACCGAGAGGGTCCAGGTCCCGGCGGGGAGGGAGAGAGTGTACGCGCTGTTCGGGGAGATTCCCGTGACGTAGAAGAGCGTGTTCCCATCCTGGGAGACGTTGAGCACGGCGGTGGAAACGGTGGGGAGGCTCGGCGGGGTCGAGAGCAAGAGTGAGGCCTGCCATCCCGTTGACAGGTTCAGCCGCAGGTTCAATCCCGTGCTCTGGTAGGAGAGGGCAACGGTCGTGACGTTGACCTCCGCGTAGCCCCCGACGTCTTCGCTCGTGTAGAGGGTGTAGTCTCCCGGGAGGAGGGCGGTCGAGAAGCGGCCCTGGACCAGGGGAAGGACGATCTCCTGGGAAGCGTTCCCACCGGCGGGGAGGATCCTAACGAGGCCATTGGCGCCCGAGACCTGCGAACCGAGGTAGGCCACCCCGTTGAGGTTCGTCAGGGCGCTGGTGGTGTTGAGATCGATGTTGCAGACGCTCGAGGTGAGGTTGAGGGTGCAGTAGTTGGGATTGGGTTCGGTCCGGAAGGTGACGAAGTGGGAGATCCCCGAGACGTTGAGGAGTGCGGTGGAATTGACGGAGATCCGGTAGGTCCCGTTCGGCAGGGTGAGTCCCACGGATCCCGAGGAGGTGGAGGCGAAGTGGATGAGCGCTCCGTTCGAAGAGGCGCTCGCGGAGCTCAGCGTCACGTTGACCTTGGCGTTCTGGGTCTTCCCGTAGGAGGAGGTGAAGACGAAGGTGAAGTTGCTCGCCGGGTGCAACTGGACGGTGGGAAGTGCTCCCCCCTGGGTCGGGAAGGAGAGGTTTCCGAGGAAGGAATAGGGGGTGCTCCCGTTGAAGGAGACGATCCAGGCCGTGTAATTCCCCGGAGGTGCATAGAAGGGCGAGGAAGCGTTCGTAAAGTTCTCTCCGCTAAGGGTGATGTTGCCGGCCGTGGGCGAGTAGAGCAGGACCTTGGCATCCGCCGCCACGGTCGAATTGGTCGACGGAGGGAGGCCGATCGAGCCGTTGTAGGGCTTCTGCAGCATCAGGGTGAGCGAGGGGAGGGTGATCGGTCCCGCTCCGACCGGCACGTAGGTAGAGACCGTTCCGATCTGAGACCAACGGTTTCCGAGGACCATGGTCTCCGAGCTGATGGTGTAGGGTCCGGGGGAGAGGGCCGCGTGGACGACATAGGACCCGTTTTGGTACTGTGCGGTCACAGACGTGCTGTTGGCCGGGGGTGCGACCGCGGTGAAGTTGACCGTGGGTGCGGACGTGCAGCCGGAACAGACGAGATCCAGGGTGACCTCGACCGGCACCGCTCCCATGGATATCTTGACGGCGCTGAGCAGCGCCTGCTGGTTCGGAAGGGTGAGCGGTTGGGTGAGGTTGTACCCGTAGTGGTACGCGGAGACGGTGAAGGTGGAGTTCACCTGGGGAAGGATGAAACTGGCATAACCCGAGGCATTCGTGATGGACTGGAGCGAATTCCCACCGAACCCCACCGTCACGACGGTTCCTGGGAGGGCGATGAAGTTGCCGCTGGAGGCCCGGTATCCGACGAGGGGGGCATAGGACATCGCGGCCGACAGTGTGAGGTCGAAGGTGCGGGGCGTGACCAGAGCGACCGTTCCCACGGCAGCGACGGTCGGGGTAGTTCCCGAGGGTGCGTAGCTGGCGAGGATCGTGTAGGTCCCGGTGGGGAGATAGAGCTGATAGCGCCCGGTCGAGTTCGTAGCCGCCGCGAGGATGGCCCCGGTGGAGGACCGTAGGGTCATCTGGACCCCGTTCTGCGGCAGGTTGGTGCCCTGACCGTAGATCGTGCCGCGGAGCACCTGAGCGGATTGAAGAGCGAAGGTTTGGCTGACGGTCTGCGTACCGTTCCCTATCTCCAAGTTGGAGAGCGAGGTCACCCAGGTGCCGTTGATGGCGCCGAGGGCGTAGACCGACCAGATCCCGGGGGTAAGCCGCGCTATGGCGACCCCGTCAGTCCCGGTGATGGCGATCGAGGAGAAATTGGCCACCGCGTTGAGGGGGGAGAACCGCACGGGCAGGTTGGGGATCGGTTGACCGTTGTAGGTGAACCGGATCGAGGTGATGACGGGAGTGCTCACCGTCAGGCTGACGGAGGTGTTCTGACCCTCGGTAAAGAGGTCCACGACGGTGGGGGCGGAGTTCAGCCCTGCCTGGGTAACGGCGCGGACCGAGTACTGTGCCGGGAGGAGACTGCTGAAGTTGAAGCGCCCCGTGTTCCCTGTGGTCAGCGTCTGCGTGGGCTGGCCCGGGGAAGTGAGGGTCACCTGGGCACCCACGACGGGCGCTCCTTGTTCCGAGGTCACGACCCCGATGATGTGAGAGTCCTTGATCGCTTGGTCCTGGGACTTGTTCTCCCCGCTCGAGAGGGTGACTTGACCGGTGGAGAACGAGCTTCCGGGGGCAAGGGAGACGCTCACGTTGTAGAGTCCGGGAGGAAGCCCGGTCGCCAGGTACGTTCCCGTGACGTCCGACGTGACATTCGTGATGAACGAGTTGTTGTTCTCGAGCGTCACGGTGGCCCCAGAGATCGGGAGGTCCTCGGCCGGGGAATAGCTCGTAGAGTTGGCGACGTTCCAGTAGACGCGTCCGGAGACCGAGGCGGGCTTGACGGTAATGGGCTCGAAGATGGCCGGGGAGTTGTACGTCAGTGCATAGGCGTTGGAGACGGTGAGGTTCACGGTGTCCAGGGTCGTCCCGGTCTGCTGGAGGCCTCCGACCGCCCCGTAGCTGACGACCAGGGTGTCGTTCCCAGGGGGAGCAAGGAGGGTGTACGCCCCGTACTTGTTGGTGGTCACCACTTGGTGGGGGGTGCCCCACTGGTCGAGGACGGTCACATGGATGTTCTTCATCGGTTGCCCCTGGGGGAGGGCCACGTACCCCGTCACGGTGGCGCCAGGGTAGTATCGGAGAATAGTCTCCCCGCCCGAGAAGTAGGAACTGCTCGAGGCGTCCACCGTACCCTGCTTGTTCTTCTGGTATTGCAGGGCCTGGGCGTAGTTCACCGCCGAGAAGCAACCTGGGTGGTCGGTGTAGTTCTTGTACGGACAGTAGTACGCTGTCCGGTACTGCATCATGAAGTGTTGCATCATCCAGCCGGGCTGGACCGGGTAGGAGGTGAGGCTGTTGGAGAGGCCGGGGATCCCGGTCCCGGCGCCAACGTCGGTCCCGTTGTACCCGACAAAGATCTTGTAGATCATCGAGTTGTAGAAGGGGCTGTTATAGTTGATGCTGGTCGAAACCACCTGGACCCCTGGGGGAACGCTTCCCAGCGGGTAGGTGTTGCCGTCGGAGCCAGTTGCGTTGACCGTGAAGTACCAGGTGGGAATGCCGCCCGAGCCGATGACCCCGTCGGTGAGATCAACCGGCGCGTAGTAGATCCCCGTGTTCGATCCCGAGGTCGGGAAGAGCCGGGTATCCGCCATGGCGTAGCCGATGGACCAGCCGGTGTAGCTTTGCACGTCTTGGTAGACCTTGACGACCCCGTTCTCGTTCAGGGCGCTGGCAAGGTACTGGTCCATGGTGAAGAACAGCGCGTTCTCTGCCCCGCCGGTGCCCTGGAGGTTGCCGGCGTTGACCGGCCCGTAGATCTGCGGGTTGTTGATGACAATGGTCTGGTCCTTGGACGTGTTGACCATGTAGTTATGGAGGGTGGTGAGGTTCAGACCGTCGGCCCGGAGCTGGGCATTGAGACCCGCGGGGAGGTAGGGCTTCCCGGAGACCTGCTGCTCGGCGTAAAGCAGGGTGGTGGCCATGACGGCGATGGCTTGGGACTCGTTCTGGGCCAGGAGGAAGTGTCCTGAGGGTACGATGCCGTCCTGGAAGTTGTCGGCCACCGTGGGATGGCCCCCTTGATCGAGCGCTTGGAACCCGTAATCCCACCAACTCACGAACGCGGGACGTTGGGCAGGAATCTGATTAGTATCTTGCGCAGCTAACCAATTGTACCCGCTCTCGTCGTACTGGGTCGGGGTGTCGGTCTCGATGCCCGCGGCCCCCAGGTAGGAGCTCGAGCCCAGGGTGGAGCGGATGGCCGGTGGAAGCGTGTTGTAGATTTGGTTTCCGTAGGTGGACTTCTCGTTGTAGGGGATCCCGGCGTCGACGGCGTACCAGACATTGGGCAGCAGCACCCCGAGAGCGATGATGATGATGAAGAGGTGGCGCAGCTTGAAGGAGCGCTTGAAGGCGAAGAACATGCTGCCGTTCTGCGACAGGGAGGTCGCGGTGTGGCGCATGTCGGAGTAGCCCATCCGGTCCATGGCCATCAGGATGACCTCGGCCGGGAGGAGGGCAAAGAGCGGGGCCCCGATGAGGAAGAACTTCGCCGCGGAGATGGGGAGGTAGATCCCGACGAGCCCGAGGATGACCATGAAGACGTGTTCCCGCCGGAACTTGAACTTGTAGAGGTAGAACATGAAGACCATCAGGCCGATGATGGCTAGGAAGAACGTGATGGGCCCGTACGCTACGATCAGACTGTCGAAGCTCGGGGCCTGCGCCTCGGCGACGGTGGAGTAGATGAGGGTCTTCACGAAGTACCCTTGTCCCGTGATCACCGCGTTGAAGTCGTTCTTGTTGTAGAGGTAAAGTCCACCCGCCGCACCGGCGATGGATGCGATCATGACCATGAGGGAGAGGAGCCACGGCGTGTCCCTCAGCATCATGAACGGGAGCAGGGCGAGCATCGCCCCGTAGAAGATCATCATCGGCAGGCCGAACCAGTAGCCGAAGACCCCCTGGACGTAGTAGTAGGGCATGGCCATCAGGAACCCGATGGTCCCCATGATCAAGGTCACGACGTAGGTGCCGAAGGAGTCGACCCGTCGGATCCGCTCCACCAGAAGGGTGACGGCGAGGAAGACGACCACGACCGCGATGACGTAGGTGTACCCCTGCCAGGCGAGCATGGTCGCGCCGAATGAGACTCCCGCGAACACCGCCCAGTTGAAGCTGTTCCTTTCCACGCGTGCGAAGTTCTTGAACCCGCTCCAGATCGACCGGGGAGAGATGTAGTTCTCCACCCACCGTCGGGTGCCGGAGAGGCGGACGGTATGGATGTAGACAGCTAAGTTGAGGAAGACGAAGAAGGCATAGAACGAGAGATAGTTCGCATACGTGGCCACCGTGCTCTCGATACTTCCTACGAAGAGGGGATAGAGCACCGCGGCGATCAGGCCCGTGCGCTTGGAACTGACCTCCTTGCCCAGGAAGTAGAGCGGGAAGACGCCCATGGCCGCCCAGAAGGGGGGCTGCATCTCAAGGAACCACATCCCGGCGGTAACGGCGTTCCCTCCGAAGAGCGGGGCGAAGAGGATCCCCAGGATAGCGTTCATCCAGTCAAAGAGGGGTTCCCGGGGGTTGTTCAGGCCGAGCGGGTAGTTGAGCAGCGGGTCCTTGATCAGATTCGTGTGCTGCTGGATGATCCAGGTCATCACACGGGCGTGGTAGAAAGAATCCGAGCCGCCTGCGAAACAGTAGGAGATGTTGCACTGGGAGATGAGCTGGTAAGCATAGATGGTACGGATGAGGAACGTGGTAACGGCGGCGATGGCGAGAATGAAGGCTGCGGTTGCGTGCCGCTGCCACCAGCCTGCGGGCTGACTATCGTCCATTTTCCCCGCCACCGAGAAAGCGTCGGCTATTTATACTTTAGACATGAAGCGATAGAAGACCCGGCCGTCCGGGAGTGGGAACGGGTCGAGCCGGACGGGGTCCCCAATCTTGAGCTCCTCATACTTCTTTCCGACAATACGGGAGAAGATCCTGAGCCCGGTATCGCCCAGTTCTACGAGGCCGACGACGGCCCCCGCCTCCTTCTCCATCCCGAGCGGCAGGCCGAGATAGAGGGCGCTGAAGGCGTAGATCCGACCCTCTTTGGGCAGATCGATCCACGTGAGCTGGTCCCGGTGGCAGGTAGGGCAGGAGACCCGGGGGGGCCAATGTACCGATCCGTCCGCAGGGCACTTCGTGGTCGTCAGGCGTCCTTCCCTGAGATGGGTGAAGAAGGGAGCGACCCGGGTGAACTTCGCATCCTCCTGGGGAAAGAAGTCGAGCAGGAAGGGGGTGCTTGGCGCGCTCAATTCTCCCTCCGATAGAGGGTCAATGTATGCGCGTTCGCGCTTCCCGAAAGGTTGTGGGTGAGCGCTTCCCGGGCCCCGGAGACCAGCCGCTTCTCGGGTACCTTGGATTGGAATTGGTGCAGGACCTCGACCGCCTGGCCCACTCCCGTCGCCCCGAGCGGGTGGCCGCACCCAAGAAGACCCCCGCGGGGGTTGACTACGACCTTGCCTCCCAGGTCTCCCTGACCGTCGGCGGCGAAGGCGCCTCCCTTTCCTTTGGCGCAGAACCCGAGCTCCTCGTATTCGATGATCTCGGAGATCGTGAAGCAGTCGTGGACCTCGGCCACCTGCACGTTCGAGGGGCTCGTCCTCCCCCGACGGTAGAGATCCTGCGCCGCCTTCTCCAGGCCGACCCAGTGGGTCAGAGAGGGCATGTTGGCAAGATTGTGGAAGTCACTGTACTGGGAGGTGGCCGCGATCCAGGCGGGGGTGTCCGTGTACTTGCGGGCCAGTTCTTCCCCGACAAGGAGCACCGCGGCCGAACCGTCCGTCATGGAGGAACAATCCCCGAGGCGGAGCGGTGGGGAGACGAAGGGGCTCCCCAGGAGCTTCTCCAGGGTGAACGTCTTGCTGTAGAACTGGGCCGTGGGGTTGGTGTTCGCGAAACGGTGGTTCTTCATCGAAACCGCAGCCATCTGCTCCGGCGTGGTGCCATATTCCTGCATGTGCCGCTGGGCGACCATGGCAAAGAACGGGGGGGCTGTGCCACCGTGGACCCCGTCCCAGGCCCGGTCGAGCACGTTGGCCATGGAGGTGGTCGCCTCGGCCATGGAGGGGAGGTTCATCTTCTCCACTCCCAGCACGACGGCCACATCGGAAAGCCCCGCGGCGATCGCCGCGTAGGCGTCATGGATCGCGCTCTGTCCGGAGGCACAGGCCAGCTCGACCCGACGGATGAACCGGGTCGGTCGGATCCCCAGCAGCTCGGCGGCCATCGGGGCCACGTGCGACTGGAAGGCCAGCCGCTCCGGTTGCGCTGCGCCGACGAAGAGGCTGTCCACATCCTTCGCCTCGAGGTTGGGCACCGAGGAGAAGAGCGCGGTTCCGGCTTCCTGTACGAGGTCGCTCCATGTTGCGGGGCGGATGCCCCAGGTCGCCATTCCCCCTGCCACCAGTGCCACTTTCCTCATTTTGACCGGGAGGAGACGAACCCGCCTTTCGTAATTATGTTTGCTTTCCGCGGGCTCAGGGGATCGACCGAACGGCTGCCGCCAGGACATCCCCTGCCTGGGAGGTGGTGACCTTCCCGCCCTGGTCGTACGTACGGGCCGTACCGTCGTGGAGTACCTTGACAATGGCTTGCTCGACACGCCGGGCATCGGCGGTGAGACGAGGGTCGGAGAATCTCTCGCCCAGCCAATCGAGCATCATGCGGGTAGCCTCGAAAGTGGCGAAGGGGTTCACCTCGTTCTTTCCCGCGTGCTTTGGCGCAGAACCATGGACCGGTTCGAACATCGCATGACGGTCCCCGATGTTCCCGCCCGCGGCGAAGCCCATCCCGCCCTGGATGACCGAGGCAAGATCGGTCACGATGTCCCCGAACATGTTGGTGGTCACCACGACGTTGAAATGTTCCGGCGAGCGCACGACCCATTGGGCGAAGGCGTCGACGTAAGCGTAGTCTGTCTCGAGTTCCGGGAACTCCTTGGCGATCCGCTGGAAGGTTTCTCGGAAGAACTGGCACCCGCGGAGAACGTTCGATTTGTCCACGCAGGTGATCCGGCGGACTCCGTCCTCGGGGGCCCCACGTTCCCGTTTCTGAGCGAACTCCATCGCCCGGCGGATGATCCGCTCGGCTCCCTTCTGGGTGATGATCCGGTTGTCGATCGCGACCTCGGTCGCTCCGCCCCGGGTGAGCTCACCATGGGCCGTGGTGTACAGTCCTTCCGTGTTCTCTCGGAAGATGACCATGTCGACGTTCTCGGGGTTCCAGACCTGCTTGTACTCCTTCCCGATCTTATGGACGACCCCCGGATAGAGCCGGCACGGACGGACGTTCGAGTACAGGTCCAGTCCGAACCGGAGTCCGAGCACGAGCTCGTACCCGGCGATGTTCCCGTCGGGACGCACGACCCCGGGCCAGCCGACGGCCCCGAGGAGGATGGCATCCGCCTTCTCGACCCTCTCCCGGCCCCCAGGTTCCCATTCGGAACCATGGGCCTTATAGTACTGGGCCCCACCCTGCACCGTGGTGAGGGCGTAGCGGGCCTGGGTACCCTCCTGCAGAGCCTCGAGGATCTTCTGACCCTCCCGAATGACCTCGGGACCGGTTCCATCTCCGGGAAGCAGTACAATGTCATACACATTCTTCGACATGGGGGCTCCTCGTCCGTCCCCAGCGCTCGCAGCTTATAGGGTCTGCTTCGGAGCGGGAAGGTACGGGGTCAGGAGGGCAACCACTCCACCTGGCCGCGGCAGAGCGACCGGTAGACTCGGAGGGAGAGTCCCGGGCTCACGACGAGGAGCCCTCCACAGAGCACCTCTCGGGCATCCTCTCGGACACAGTCGGGGCGGCGGGTGCCGGCGAGTTGGAGCAGCGCCCATAGGGCGGAGCCCCGGTCGGAGGATCTTCCCCGCACTGCCGCGGAGAAGTACTTGCCCAGCAAAGACGCCATCGCGGCGTCCCGACGGGAGCTGCGGGGGAGCGTCCGGATCACGCGGGCCGTCGCAAGGTACGCCTGGGCGAAGTTCGTCCGGGGAGAGGACATGGACCCGTGCACACGATAGCGAGTGAGGGGGTCCAGGATCTGGCGCCGGTGGACTTCGAGGGCCCGGGTGACGAAGTCCAGGAAGCTGTCCTCCCCCTTGGTCACCTCGGGCCAGTGAGCAAGGACGGGTGCGAGGGCGGCCCGCCGGACAGAAATGGCGCTGGTGCAAAAGCCCCAGTCCCGGGACATGTCAAAGGCCCTATCGCCCGGTCCTGGGTTTGCGGGACCCGCCGTCCTACCCTGCTCGTCGATGAGGGAGATGCCGTTGTGGAGATAGCCGAGTCCCGGGTCGGAGGAAAAAGCCTCTTGGACCGCGGCGAGCTTCCCCTCCGCGAATTCGTCATCGTCGTCCAGCACGGAGACCACTTCCCCCCGGCAGGCAAGGAAGCCGACCCGCATCATCTCCCCTATGCTCTCGTGATCGTCCCGCACCAAGCGGCATCCCAGAGAAAGGAGTTCCCGGTCGATGATCTCATCCTCGAAAGCCTTGATGACCACGATCTCGTAGCGGTCCCGGGAAAGGGTCTGCGCCGCAGCGGAACGGGCCGCGCTCAGGAGAAACTCCTTGCGCTTGTAGGCGGTGATGAGCACCGAGACCTGCGGAGTGGTTCCGACACGTTGCGCTGCCATGCCGATCCCCTCTCCCCGTGGCCCCTGACGTGGGACGTACCCTCGAATCTATAATATGTCTCGGGGAAGGCGGCGGCCGAAGGGGGTGCCTTACCTCCAGGTCTTGCCTTGGCTCCGCGGAAAGCAGCGGCCGACCGGGACCTCGTGCTTCGGGCAGAACTCCTGAGGGGTCCCGACCCCCTCGGGGATGTCGACCGACCCGAGTTCCTCGGGTCCGATCTTTTCGGCCTCCGGGACGTACCGGTCTCCCTCCTTCCGAACCCCTACCAACCGGACCGTCTCCTGGAGGACCCAGGCGAAAACGCGGGTCTGCGCCCGGGCAAAGGGGGTGAGGGAGTAGGTCTTGAACTCCACGAACCTCGGATCGCGTGTCGGCGACTCGATATCTGGCTGGGCCGCGAGATAGACCCCTTCGCGCAGCTTCCGGAAGCGCGTCCTCGGCTTCTTCCCGCGCACTCCCGCGCGCAAGAGACACTGATAGAGCCCCACGCCCTCTCGGACCCGTTCGGAGGAGAAGATCCCCTCCTCCCGAAGTCGGGCCGAGAAGGACTTCTCGAAGCGTTCGAGGGAGGCCTTTCCCTGCCCCCTCTCGTCCCGCTGGAGATGGGTCTCCAGCGAGTACTCTTCCTCAAAGACCTTCCCGAAGATGCGGGCATCCTCGCTTCCCGAGGGTTCTGGGGCCATCCCCCGGGCGACCTCTGTGGCGGTGACGACCCGAACGCGGAGGGGCGTCCCCTGGCCATACGTGGCACAGCGAGCTTCCGTGGGGGGCGCAGGAGCAGGTCCTTCAGGAAACGGTGCCATCAGCTTCCCATGCCCTGCTCGACTAAAAAGGGGTCCCCCCCACGGGGGAGTCTTCCGAGGCGGAGAAAGGAGGTCTTAGGCCGTCCCTAGTTCCTTGCGCACCTTGTTGACAAGGCCGCCGGCGTCGAGGATCTCAAGGATGTGGGTGGGGAGCGGGGGGAACCGCGCTTCCTTCCCCTGGGTCACGTTCTTCACGTAGCCCTCGGAGAGGTGGATCTCTGCGATGTCCCCGGCGCGGAAGTGGGAACGGATGTCCGGGACCTCTATGGCGGCGAGACCCAGGTTGATGCAGTTCCGGTAGAAGATCCGGGCGAAGGAATTGGCGACCACGGCCCCGAGCCCGATGGCCGCGAGGGCGGCCGGGGCATGCTCCCGCGAGGATCCGCAACCGAAATTCTCTCCGGCAACGATGATGTCCCCGGGCTGGGCTTTCTTGGAGAACTCGGGCAGCAGGTCCTCCATGACGTGCTTCCGGAGCTCGTTCGGGTCGATGATCGTGAGGTACTTCCCTGCGATGAGCTGGTCGGTGTCGACCTGGTCGTCGAGGCACCAGACCTTTCCTCGGAGGAGGCTGTTCATAGGACCTCCCTGGGGTCGCTGATCTCCCCTCGGATCGCGGTGAGGGCGACGGCGGCCGGTGACATGAGGTAGATCTTCCCTTTCGTGGAGCCCATGCGGCCGGGGAAGTTGCGGTTCGAGGTCGAGGCGCAGACCTCGTCGGGCGCGATGATGCCCATGTTCCCCCCAAAGCACGCCGAGCAGCTGGAATTCGTGAAGACCGCCCCTCCCTGCGTGAAGAGCTCGATCAGCCCCTCCTTCAGGCACTGGTTGTAGATCTGGGTGGAGGCCGGGGAGACGATGAATCGGACGCCGGGGGCAACCTTGTGGCCCCGGAAGATCCCCGCCGCCTCGCGGAGATCGTCCATCCGCGCATTCGTGCAGGAGCCAAGGAACACCTGATCGACCTTCACGTGCTCTTTCACCACTTCGGAGATGGGTCGGACATTGTCCGGGGAGTGAGGGCAAGCGACCTGAGGTTCCATCCCGTTCATGTCGAAGGAATATTCCTTCTCATAGGTGGCATCGGCGTCGGGCAGGAGGGGATGGGACTCGTGCTTCGCAATGGACCGGAGGTACTCGTTCGTGGTGGCGTCGGGTAGGAACATCCCCGCCTTCGCTCCCATCTCGGTCGTCATGTTGGAAAGGGTGAACCGCTCGGACATGGAGAGGCCCTCAGCGGTGCTCCCGTGGTACTCCAGCGCCTTGTACCGGGCCCCGTCTGTCTTCACTTGGGAGAGGACCTTGAGGACGATGTCCTTCGCATAGACCCCTTTCCCGAGGGTACCCTTGAGGTTGATCTTGATGGAGGAAGGAACCTTCAACCAGATCTTGCCCGTAGCCAGCACCGCGGCGAATTCGGTAGGGCCGATGCCGACCGCGAAGGCTCCCATGGCCCCGAGCATGTTGGTATGCGAATCGGTCCCGACCGCGAGGTCCCCCGGGACCACCCAACCGTTCTCGGCCAACATCTGGTGGCAGATCCCGTGGTTTCCCACGTCGTAAAAATGCGGGAGGTGGTACTCGGCAGAGAAATGGCGGAGCATCTGGTGCAGCTTCGCGGCACCTTCCGTGGAGGCGGGCACCCAGTGGTCGATCGCGATGACCACGCGGTCAGGGTCCCACACGCGCGGCGCTCCCATCTGGAGGAAGGGGGCGATGGCCTGGGCTCCCTGCTCGTGCCCCATGGCGAGGTCGACCTTCCCCACGACGATCTCGCCGGGCCGGGGTCCCGCGTGCCCGGAGGCCCGCTCCAAGATCTTCTGCGCCAGGGTCTGCCCGCTCATGCCTGCTTTCCTCGTTCGATGCCGGCCTGGGCGGCCAGGTCCCAGAACTCCGAGTCCTTGAGGCCCGGTTGTTCGAATTGGGACTTGTAGGTCTTGAGAAGTTCCTGGTTGACGTCCTTACCCGCTTGCTCCCCCTTGCGTTTCACGAGGTCCACAAGGTGGTTGATCTGCTCGTCCGTGGCGTGCGCGCCGTTCTCTTTGAGTTTCTCCTGGATGGCGGCCCGTCCGGTGTGCTTTCCCAGGATGAACCGGCGCTGACGTCCGAGGATCTCGGGCTGGAGCGGCTCGTAGGTGAGGGAGTTGCGGAGCACTCCATGGGTGTGGATCCCCGCCTCGTGAGAGAACGCGTTGTAGCCGACCAGGGCCTTGTTGGGGGGAAGAGGAATCCCCGAGTACTTCTCCACCAACTGCGAAAGCGCATAGAGCTCGTGGGTCTTGATGCCGGTCTTGATCCCGTAAAGGGATTCGAGGGACATCACGACCTCCTCCAGGGAGGTGTTTCCGGCCCGCTCCCCCAGTCCGTTGACGCAGACGTGCGGGGCGTTGACCCCCTCCTCAAGGGCAGCCAGGGTGTTGGCCGTCGCCATCCCGAAATCGTTGTGGCAGTGCACCGACCAATCCTTCGGATGGACCCGGGCGGAAAATTCCCGGAGGAACCAGCGGAACGTGAGGGGGGTCATCACCCCGACGGTGTCGCTCACCACGAGCCGGCTGGCCCCTGCCTCTAGGGCGCTCAAATAGAGCCGCTCCACGAAGTCGAGCGGGGCGCGCGTGGTGTCTTCCGTGACGAACGCAACGGAAAGCCCGGCCTCGGCGGCGCGCCGGACGGAGTTCACAGTCGCCTGGACGACCTCGTCCTGGGTCATGCGAAGCTTGTAGCGAAGGTGGACCTCGGAGGCGGCAACGAAGATCGCGGCATGGGTGGCCCCACTGTTGATGATGGCTTCGACATCGCCGGGCACGGTGCGTCCCGCGGCGAGGATGTGGGCCTTGATGCCCGCGTGGGCGATGCGGTGAACGGTCTGCGCCTCCTCCTGGCTCACGACCGGGATCCCGGCATTGATCACTTCGACGCCGACCTCCGCAAGCTTCTCCGCGATGGCAAGCTTCTCCTCGGCGGAGAAGTGAACGCCCGGCATCTGCTCCCCGTCCCGGAGGGTCTCGTCCCAGAACGTGATGTGTTGGGGGATGTGCCGCTTCGGCGCCGTATCGTTGTGATAGTTCTCGGTGAGCATCGGGTCAGTCATGCCTTACCACAGCTTCCTGAAGGTCACGGGTAATTTAAGTTTCCCTTGAGAGGGGGAGAACGGGACTGGGTTTGAGTCAACGACACGTGAACTAGTTCCTCCAGAGGCCCGTGAACCGCCCTGAGACCGTAAGGTCCACGGCGCACTGTCGGGCTCCACGAGCGACCGCCTTCGTTCATGTTTCGACCCGGCTCAGGACGAGCAGCGCACGGAGCGTGATCATCTTGCTCGGCTGGGCAGGTAGCTCGAAGCTGAGGGGTATGGGCCGGTCCTTGGGATGCTCGAGAAACCACCGGGCGGTGCTCCCTTCGACATCCGGATGGACGGCATCGAGGTTCCAGCGCCCGTCGGGTCGTCGCTTCTTTCTGAGGTGCTCCAGGGCAAACCGCATCCTCGGGTCATTCCCGTAACCCAGCGCGGTCAGAGTTTCGAGGCCGACCAGGAGATCGTAGTAATAGTGCACGGGCCAATGGAACCGGTACCACGGTTCGTACCGAGCTCCCTGTCGGTGCAGCTCATGTTCGAGGTAGTACTGGGCCCCGCGGTCGATACAGTCCGTCATGGCGGCGGTCCACTTGGTGCGGGGGTAGACTGCAAAGGCGCTCAGAGCCTCCCAAGAATCCAGGTTTCGCCCAGGGGCGGGTCCGTCACCGTAGTTCCAGCAGGTCCATCCACCCTTCGGGTGTGAGGTGGAGACGAGCCATTCGAACGCCTTGCGAACCCGCGGATCGTCTCCATATCCGAATCGGGTCAGCGCCCGGGCCATGTTTCCGGTGTAACAGAGGTGACCGTTCCCATTGGAATTGCCGCCGACCCCGCCTCCCTTCAGTGGGGACCGCTCCATCCAGAGTTCGCACGAAGCACGTACCTCGGGGATCCGGCGTGTCGCTCCGAGGTCAGAGAGCGCGAGCAGGTTCCAGTTCGTGGAAACATATTTCGGCGAGTAGAAGTTCTTCTCTCGGAACCACCAACCCGCCGGGTCCCGGCGGGCGAGGATGTCCCCTGCCCAGCCTCGCACCGGGATCTCCCCCCGGGCCTCCCGGACCTCAGGATCCGTTTCGGGTCGACCCAAGAGTTCCGTCAGGGTGCGGTAGCGTATGGACGGCTGATCCTCCTCAAGGAGCCAATCGAGGACCTTCTTTTCTTTCATCCAGAGCACCCAAGCTTCTCTAGGGGGTTATCGTCTTTGTTCCTCCGCGGAGACATCGGATGTCCCCGGTTCACCCTGGGCCCGAGAATCTCGGACGACGTTGGTCGCCCGTTCCCAGTTCCCCTCGTTCAACAAGACTAAATAGCCGTGGGAATCTTGCCGCGCTTGAATGGACGGCTCGGAGAGTCTTGGGGACGACATCGTCACGGTGCCCGGCTACCAGGCCGCGGGCCGTCACTCTGCGGTCAAGGTCTGTTTCTGGACGGCGAAGTCGCTCACGGAAGGACGGGGCTGCTACAAGTCGCGCTTCTACGGGATCGAGAGCCACCGATGCCTCCAGATGAGCCCTGCCGCCGACTCCTGCAATCTCCACTGCCGCTTCTGCTGGCGGGACCAGGCCTGGGAGTACTCGGACAGTCCTCCGGACTTCGACTCCCCGGAAGATGTGCTCTCGCGTTCCCTAGAGGCCCAGCGGGCGCTGTTGAGCGGGTACGGAGGCGATCCCCGGGTCGATTCCGACCGGTTCGCAGCCGCTCTCGAACCTCGGCACGTGGCCGTCTCCCTCACGGGCGAACCTACGCTCTACCCGCGGCTTTCCGAGTACCTTGCCCTCTGTCACGCCGGGGGGATGACCACCTTCCTAGTGACGAACGGGACCCACCCGGACGCCCTACGCGCCCTGAAGACCCTGCCCACGCAACTCTACATCTCTGTGACGGCTCCGAACCGGGAGATCTTCGAACGGCTGACCCATCCGCCGACCCCCGACGCATGGGAAAGCCTTCTCGAAAGCCTCTCCATCGTACACGATCTCCCTACCCGCCGAGTCCTGCGACATACGGTGGTGAAAGGGTGGAACCTGGGATGGGAGGAGCAGTATGCACGGCTCGACTCCCTGGCCGAACCGGATTTCATAGAGATCAAAGCGTATGCCTTCATGGGACGCTCCCGGCACCGCCTCACCCGGGACAATGTGCCCTCGATGGAGGAGATCCGGAGATTCTCCCAGGAGCTCTCTCGTCGTCTGGGCTACCGGGTCGAGGACGAATCCGAGGAGGGCAACGTCGTGCTGCTGAGCCGGGGATCGAAGGACCGATACCTCCCCGGCCTTTCGCCCAAGGAGACACGGCCAACGTGACCTCCGCTTCCACAGGTCTCCCGCTCTCACCCGAGGTGCGCGAGGTCACACGAAAGGTCCTCGGCCTCTCGGAGCCCCTCTGTACCGAGTGCAGCGGCCGGTTCTTCGGCAAGCTCGGGCATGGGATGAGCAATCCCGAACGCTGGGAAATCCTCCAGAGCAATCTGCAGGAGACCCTGCCCGCTCCTCTTCCCACCCCCTCTGAGTGTGCCATCTGTGGCGGGGCCTTCGCCAGGATCGATGCCTGGGTGGAACGGGCGCTCCGGGTCGTCGAAGGGTACGAGTGGAGCACCTTCCTGTGCGGCTCCCGCTGGGGGCCCGAGAATCTCGCCACGGAGGAAGCCCTCTGGGCGACCACGGGCTCGAAATGGGGCGAGAGCCTCCGCACCGCTTTCAACCGCGAGTTCGGCAAAGCGCTGGCACGGGCCACCGGCAAGGTGGCTCTCCAGGAAGGTTCTGAGATCCTTCTCTTGGCGGATGTTCCCGCCGGGCGGGTCGAATCCACCGTCTTCTCGCTCTACTTCCGGGGCCGATACCGAAAGCTCGACCGGACCATCCCCCAGACACGATGGCCCTGCCGTGTCTGCCGGGGACGCGGGTGCAAACGGTGCGAAGGCACCGGCAAGATGTACCCCACGAGCGTGGAGGAGCTCACAGCCGGTCCCCTCACCGAGCTCGCCCAGGGGAATGGACACCGGTTCCATGGGATGGGCCGGGAAGATATCGATGCCCGGATGCTCGGCCGCGGCCGCCCATTCGTTGCGGAGGTGCTCTCCCCCAAGGTACGGACGCTGGATGTGGCGGCGGCCCTCCAGGAGATCAACACACGAGCGGAGGGCAGGATCGAGATCACGGAACTCGCCCCATGCGCCGCGCTGGACGTGCGGAAGGTCAAGGAAGAGCTTCACGACAAGAGCTATCGCGTCGTGGTCCGCGGCGAAGTTCCAGAGGAAAAGATTAAAGAGGCTCTGAATCTACTGTCCGGATGCGAACTCGTTCAGCGGACGCCCGTGCGCGTAGCTCACCGGCGCGCCGACTTGATGAGACATCGCAAGATCCGAGAGATGAAGATGACGGAAAAGGAGGGGCAACTCTTCACGGTGGAGGTCCGCGCCGAGGCGGGGACGTACATCAAGGAGCTTGTCACCGGGGATGGCGGTCGAACCCAGCCCAACCTTTCCGAACTGGTGGGGACCCCGCTGGAAGTCGTCTCGCTGGACGTGTTGGAGATCCATGATAATGTTGAGGGAGAACCATGGTGAAGAGTTCCAAGGGATTTAACAGCCGAACGCGCGGGATCCTCACGAAGAAGGTCCGGGAGAAGGGCCTGCCGGCGCCCAGCCACTTCGTGCGTGAGTTCCCTGAGGGAAGCAAGGTCATCATCCGGTTAGAAGCGTCCTTTCAGAAAGGGATGCCCCATCCCCGGTACCAGGGCAAGGTCGGTGTGATCGTGGCGCAGCGCGGCCGTTGCTTCGAGGTCGAGTTCTACGACGGCGGCAAGCGCAAGATGGTCTTGGCCAACCCCGTGCACCTGGTTCCGATGGAGAGCAAGGAATGACGGAGCCCGTCGCTCTCTGGAGGGTCAAGGAGATGTTGACCCAGGTGTCCACAGAGAGGACGCTCCAGCGGGAGGGCGTATCCGCCCTCCAGCACGCGGACGCCGCCCAGAAGCTCGAACCCGAGGTCGCGAAGAAGCTCGCCGAGGAGCTCAAGACGCTCCCCTTCCTGAGCGACAGCCTGACCGTCAAGATCTTGGACATCCTTCCCGAGACCCCTGAAGAGGTCTGGCTCCTCTTCCCCAAGGACAGTCTGCCCCTCGACGAAGCTCAGATCAAGACCGTACTCGAGACGCTTGCAAAACACCGGTGAAACGTTGTTACAGGCAGGATGTAAATGGAGAAGCGTGCGTACGTACTGGATTTCCTACCTACGGGGTGGCCGTCGGACCGGAACTTCAGCCGTGAGTCCGTAGCCCTCGCCCTCGGTGAAGACGAGTTCAAACTCCTCGAGATCCTGATCAAACCGAACGCCAAGGTCTCCCCAGGGGACCGCCTCACCCTCCCTCCGACGGAATCTCCTTCGGTGGCCGTGGAGCACGTCAAGCGTCGCCTTTCCTTCCAGGACCTCACGACCTCGGCGCGGTCGGAACTCCCCCATGCCATCGAGGCCATCATCGAGTCCTATCCTGAGAAGTTCCTGCGTTTCTTCAACGAGGCCCAGGCCATCACCCGCCGGTTCCACATGCTGGAACTCCTCCCCGGGGTCGGCAAGAAGTCCATGGACACGATCGTCCGGGAGAGGGTAAAGGCTCCCTTTTCCAGTTTCGCCGACCTGGAAGCCCGGGTGAAGATCCGGAGCCCCCAGAAGCTTATCGTCGCCCGCATCGAGCAAGAACTTTCCGGTGAAGAGGAAAAGTACCGCATCTTCGTCCCCCGGTAGGCGCCGCTTTGCCCGGGGCCCCGAAAGGAACGTTGCGGACCTGCAGGATGCGCTGGACGCACTGGGTTTCTCCCCCTCCCGCGGGAGGGGACAGAGCTTCCTCATCGACGAGTCCGTGGCTCAGGCCGAGGCCGCCCTCGTCGACCTGGCCCCCCATCACCCCGTAGTGGAGATCGGAGGGGGCTTTGGCGCCCTGACCCGGGCACTGATCGAGCGCGGGTTCCGCCCGATCACCGTCGTGGAGATCGAGCCCAAGCTCTCGGCCCTTCTTCAGGAAACCTTCGGTCCCCGCATCCAGGTGATCCTGGGGGACGCCCTCTCGGTCCCCCTCCCCGCCGCAGAGGCTTACGTTGGAAACCTTCCGTTCTCCGCGGGCACTCCCATTCTGGAACGCCTTTTGGAAGCGGGAATGGACCACGGGGTCTTCCTGGTACAGCGGGAAGTGGCCGAGCGACTCTCGGCCCCTCCCGGCAACCGGGAGTACGGCCCGCTGACGATCCTTTCGCGCGTTGAAGGGGAGTTCCTGCTTGCCCGACGGGTCCCGTCTAACGCCTTCTACCCCGAGCCCAGCGTGGAGGGGGCGATCGTGATCTTCCGGAGGTCCCCGCTGGAACCAGGTCCCTCCGACCGGGCCCTCTTCCGTACCTTGGTGCGCCAGATCTTCTCTTGGCGGAGGAAGAAGCTGCGTCACACGCTCCCTCGGGTTCTGGCCAGCCTGCGGCCAGAGCTGTCCCCGGAGGAGATCGCCCTCCTCCCCGACAAGGCAGGGTTTCCCGCCGACTGGCCCGAGAAGCGTCCTGAGGAACTCTCCCCGGAAGAGCTCGTCCGGCTAGAGAACGTCCTCACCCGACCGACGAAGTGAGCCGTTGGGAGCCGCGGACGCGCCGGGTTCGAAAGCAAAGCTATATTGCTTGCCACCTTGCGGAGGTCGCAACGGAGGAAAAATGGTCGCTGGAATCGTGTACATCGATGGTGAGCTCTACAAGCCGGAGGATGCCAAGGTCTCGGTCTTCGACCACGGCCTGCTCTACGGAGACGGGGTCTTCGAGGGCATCCGCTTCTACAACAGCAGGATCTTCAAACTCGCCGAGCACGTCGACCGGATGTTCTCTTCCGCCTCCATGATCGGCCTCACGATCCCTCTCTCGAAGGAGGAGTTCTCGAGCGCCATCTTGACGACGACGGGAAAGAGCGGTCTGAAGGACGGCTATCTGCGTCCCCTCGTGACCCGCGGGATCGGAGACCTCGGGCTCGACCCTCGCAAGTCGAAGAAGCCCTCGGTCGTCATCATCTGCTCCACGATCAGTCTCTATGGCAACAAGCACGAGACGGGGATCAGCGCGATCATCGCCACGGTCCGGAGGACCCCGCCCTCGTCCATCAACCCCAACGTGAAATCCCTCAACTACCTGAACAACATCCTGGCCAAGAGCGAGGCCAACGCCCGTGGGGCGGACGAGGCCATCTTCCTAGACCAGGAAGGCTTCGTTGCCGAGGCTTCGGCCGACAATATCTTCGCGGTCAAGGGAGGGGTCGTCTACACTCCACCCACCACCACCAACCTGGTCGGGATCACTCGGGCCACCATCATGGATCTGGCCAAGGGGCACTACGAGACGAAGGTCGAGCGGTTCAAGACGGACTTCCTCTTGAAGGCCGACGAAGTCTTCATCACGGGGACCGGCGGCGAGGTCGCTCCGGTGGTGGACATTGACGGTCACAAGATCGCCCAGGGCCTCCCTGGCCCCGTCACGAAGGACCTGCAGAAGCGGTACTTCGAACTGGTGCGGAGCACCGGGGTCCCGATACCTTACTGAGGTCTGGATTCCCCGGGCCGGGCCCCTATAAATAAGGACCCGCGCCTAGAAACTCCGTGGACAAGGAAGCCCTCCTGTATGATCGCCTGCCCGAAGGCAAGGTGCGGTGCACGGCGTGCGCAAGGTACTGCGTGGTGCCGGAGGGGTCGCAGGGCTTCTGCTTCGTCCGAAAGAACATCGGGGGAAAGCTCTACCTCACGGTCTACGGCACCGCCGCCGCCATCCAAGTCGATCCCATCGAGAAGAAGCCCCTTCTCCATTACATGCCGGGCCGCCGGGTCTTCGGGATCGGCACGGTCGGGTGCAACTGGCGCTGCCAGTACTGCCAGAACTACGAGGTGAGCCAGGAGCGGGAGGCGTGGGGGCGCCGGCTTCTCCCGAAGGAAGCGGTCGACTGGGCGATCCGGGAACAATGCCAAGGGATCACTTTCACCTACAACGAGCCTACGATCTTCCTCGAATACGCACGGGATATCATGCGGGAGGCGCACGCCCGGGGGCTCTTCACGAACTTCGTCACGAACGGGTACATGACTCCCGAGGCAGTCTCCCTTCTCCAAGGGAACCTCGATGCCGTGTCGATCGACTTCAAGGGAAGCGGGGAGGCGGGGTTCCTGCGGAAGTACATCTCGGCCAAAGGAAGTGAGCCCATCCTCGAGACGATGAGGGGCCTGGCGCGGGGGGGTACCCATGTGGAGATCACCAACCTCATCGTCCCCCGGGTGGGGGACAGCAAAGAGGCCCTCCGCACCCTGGCGGCCGCCGTCCGGGATAGCCTGGGCCCGGACACTGCCTTCCATCTCCTCCGATGGCATCCTGACTATCTCATGAGGGACCTTCCCGAGACCCCCGTCGCCACCTTGGAAGCCCTCCATGCTGTGGCGAAGGAGGAAGGGCTCCGGTACGTCTATCTCGGGAACGTGTGGGGGCACCCCCTGGAGAACACCTATTGCGCCGGGTGCGGGACACTGGTGGTGAAGCGCAATGGGTTCTACATCGAGGAATGGAATCTTGAGCCGGGGAACCACTGCCCCACCTGCGGACGGGCGATCCCCATCATGGGCGAGCTCCCGGCAGATTATCGCCCCACGTACGTCACGCCGCTCTGACGAGGGGCGCGGGCGTTCCCTCCAGCCGGAAGAGGTCGCTCTCCTTGGCCCAGCCCCGGACGGCAAAGTCCAGCGCCAAGCCCAGGCGGCCCAGGTCCTCCGTCCGTTCGGGGCGGGAGGATACCGACAGCGGAACGTGCAGGGAAACGGCCTTCCTCACGAGAGTGCTCTCGAGGGTCACCCCCTCGGAGGTGATCCCCACTTCCAGGGCTCCTCCGAGCTTCGCCAGGAGTTCGAAGGGAGGCGGGGTCTCAGAAGGTGCGCGTGTCTCCAGATGCGCCAGGATCGCTGGGCGACCCCGCCGGGAAAGTTCGTGCAGCGCGTCCCCGAGGGCTTTCTCATCGTACGCTCCCCGGGGAGGGGGAAGTAGCAGGGCGTACTCCCGCTCCTTCCAATCGATCTCCCCGACCGTGACCCATGGCGACGGAACTTCTGCACCGCGTAAGATCCGTACTCCCTTGGAGATCGAAGGGACCGCGGGGAAGCTTCGGTCGGTACCCGGAAAGACAAAGCCTCCGTAAGCGAAACCTTTGTTTGCCAGGGCCTCGATCCACTTCGCAAGCATTTCCACCCCGGCCGAGGGGTTGAGGTGGATGTGGATCTCCCCCCGTAGCGAACCGAGGGAGGGGCGCGGGGGAAGCGACTTCGCAAGAGCGGCATCGACTTCCCCGCGGTCCTCTCGGAGCTCGGGGGGGATGAGTGGAAGTCCGAGGGCCCCATAGATCCCCTCTTCCTCGGAGATCGGGGTCAACTGGCCGTTCCGGGAGATCCCGTACTCATTGATGCTGAATCCCTTCTGGAGCGCCATCGAGCGCAACCGTACGTTGTGGTCCTTCGAACCCGTGAAGTACTGCAGCGCCGCACCGTAGTTCTCGTTGGGAACCACCCTGAGGTCCACTTGGAGGCCAGAGTCGAGGACCACGGTGGACTTCGTGTCTCCCTTCAGGCGCACGGTCTTCACCGAGGGGTGGGAAGTGAACGCCTCGATGAGCTCCGATGGCCGGGCGGAGGAGGTCACGATATCGAGGTCCCCCACGGTCTCACGTCGCCGTCGCAGGCTTCCCGCGTAGGAGATGCGCTGGAGGTGGGCACATCGCTTCTGCAGGTCAGCGATGAGACCGTCGGCGATGAGCTGGGCCTTCGGCAGCGGAAGTCGGAGATGAGCAAGCCCAGCCCCCTGGGCAGCTTCCAGAAGGGCGGCGATACGTTTCTCCCCGAAACCCTTCTGGTCGCGGAGCCGACCCTCCATGATGGCCTTTTTCAGGTCCTCGACGCTCTGGACACCGAATTCGACCATGAGGCGCCCTGCCGTCTTCGGTCCCACACCTTCCAACCGGAGCAGATCGAGGACCCCCGCGGGGTGCTGCGTGCGGAGCTTCTCCAGATAGCTGACCTTACCGCTCTCGAGGTACTCCTCGACCTTCTTCGTCAGGGCTTCACCCAGCCCTTTGACATCCTTCAGCCGACCTTGCTTACGGAGCATCTCAAGGTCTTCGGGCTCCTGCTCCAGGGCTCGGGCGGCACGTCGGTAGGCCTCGGGTCTGAAAGGGACCCCCTCGAGGTCCAAGAGGTCGGCGATCTCATAGAACAGGCCGGCGAGCTCCTCGTTCGCCATACGGAAAGGTACGGGTTCCTCCAGTATAAAGAGGACCGGGAAAGCGGTCCGGAATCGCCTGGGGGATCCCTCTGGGAAGGAGTTATGGCCCGTTCCCGCCTGTTCCCTACATGGTCGACCGAGGGAAGGATGGTTTCCTGAACTCCGGCGGTTACCGGATCTACTTCCGGTCTTTCGGTACCGGGGAGAAGGGTACCCTGCTCTGCGTTCACGGGGGCCCGGGAATGACGCACGACTACCTTCTGCCCCTCGTCGACTTGGCGAAGGATGGATGCCGGGTACTCTTCTACGATGCCCTGGGATGCGGCAAGTCCGAGCTCCCGGAGGATGACAGCCTCTTCACCGTGGAGCACGACAGCGGAGTGCTCGACGATGTGCGGTCCGCGCTCACGAGGGGCAAGGTATTCCTCATGGGATCGAGCTACGGTGGACTTCTGGTCCTCAAGTACGCCACCTGGCACTCTGAAGCTCTCCTCGGGGTGATCAGCACCGGAGGGCTCACGGACGTGCCCTTCACGGTGCGGGAGATGAACCGGCTGCGGGAGGAACTTCCTCCGAAGGCCCGGGAGGCGCTGCAGGTCCATGAGCGATCGGGCGAGTTCGACCATCCCGAGTACCTGGCCGCCGTCCAGACATTCTACAAGAGGCACCTTTGTCGGCTCGACCCTTGGCCGCGGGAGGTGAACCATACCATGGAGCACGTGAGCCTGCCCGTCTATCACACGATGAACGGACCCAACGAGTTCACGATCACAGGGAACATCCGCACCATCGACTTCACTCGCGACCTGCACCGGGTCACCGTGCCCACCCTTCTAGTCCATGGCAAGTACGACGAGGTCACGCCTGCCGTCGGACAGCTCATCCATGAGAACCTCCCCGGTTCCCGGCTCGAGATCCTCCCCCAGAGCTCCCATTTGGGATTCTGGGAGGAAAGGCCCCGGTACATGGAATTGGCGCGGGAGTTCCTTCGGGCGTCGCAAGCCCGGGCCTAGGACGGGCCTTCGGGGACTGAGGTCTACAGCAGCGTGGCCGAGACCGTGATCGGGACGTTTCCGTGCAAAGCCGCCGAAATGGGGCAACCGCTCTCACCTGTGGTCCGAGCGAACTCCGCGAACTTGTCGGGCGCGATCCCGGGGACCTTCGCTTCGACATGAAGCTCCATCCTTACCACCCGGAAGCCATCTCCCACCTTGTCGAAGGTGCAGGCGGCGTTCGCTTGAATGTGCTGAGCCGGGGTACCGTTCTTGGCCAGCTGATGGGAGAGCGCCATGGCGAAGCAGGTGGCATGGGCTCCCGCCAGGAGCTCCTCAGGGCTGGTCTTCCCTTCCGCACTCTGGGAACGCGCTTTCCAGGTGACCGGGGCTTCGGGCAGGGCCCCCGCTTCGAAGCTTACCGTTCCGTTTCCGCTGAGCAGGTCGCCTTGCCACTTCGCCTGGGCCTTACGCACTATCGCCATGAGCAGGACACGGCGCGGAAGTAGAAGATATTTCCTGGTCCTGATAGCTAAATTCAGGGGAATCCGCCAGTCGCTGGCCGCCCTCTTCGGATTCTTGCTGAAGTTACCGCACGTCACCCTGGGGGACGGGCTCCCCAGGGCTCCGGGTACGGCGGACGCTCACCTAGCAGGGTGCGGATGACCCTGCCCCGGAGAGCCCCTCCGGCTTAGGGCGGGATCCTACGTTCTCCGGCGACTGCGAGCTTCCCTCGATCAGTATCGACTCACTGCGGTGGGGGAGGGGGAGCCGTGTTCGGGGGGGTGCCTGGTGCTGCGGGGGGTGGGGCGTACGGAGCGGGTGCTCCAGAATGTCCCTTCTTGCGTCGCGAGGCCAGTACCACGACCACGATCACTACCACGGCCGCCAGGGCCACGAGGAGCAGAACCAACATCAGGTCCGAGGACTGAGTACCGGACGACCCGCTGCCCGTGGTTGCTGTGAGCGTCGTCTGCGCGGTCACATGTTCTCCTCCCGTGTCGTTCACGTATACCGTCACGTGGAAGGTTCCCGCGGCGGTCGGCTTGCACGTGAGGGCTGCCACGTCCGCGCTAGAACATCCCGCCGGCAAACCGGTATAAGCGTAGCTCAGCGTTCCGCTCCCGCCGGTCGTCGAGACCGTGAGAGTGGTCGACGACCCTAGGGTCACCGACGAGGGGTTCGCCAGGAAGGATGCGATGGCGAGCGGGTTAGTTCCCGCGGCATTCACGGTGAGTGACACGGACTTCGTCCCCGTCATTCCTGCCTGGTCTGTGACCGTCACCTTGACCGTGAACGTGCCCGTCTGCGAGGGGTGGCACGCCAGCTTGGAGAGATCCGCACTTGCACAGCCACCCGGAAGCCCGCTGTAGTTGTACGTCAGTGTGCCGGTGCCCCCGGAGGCAGTGACCGTCAGGTTGGTCCAGGCGCCCAGCGCCAGGGTGGCGGGATTCGCCGTGAAGGCGGAGATCGTGGGACCGCTCGCGGAGCCACCCGATACGGCGAAGTTGGCCGAGGTCGCGTTCACGGACATCCCGTTGGAGTCCGTCAAGATGACCTGCAGCGTGTAGTTTCCTGCCGACGTTGGAGTGCAGGTCACGGTCGTCGAAGTGGAGGTCACGCATCCCAGTCCTACCCCGGAGGGGGTCCACGCGTACGTCAGCCCGCCAGATCCGCCGCTCCCCGTAGTGGAGAAGGTGACCGCCTGGCCTACCTTCCCGGAAGAGGTCGAGGGTGTCGGGACCGTCACCGAGGGATCGGCATACACTGTATAGCTGAGCGCGGGGCTCGTGTACACGTTCCCGAGGCTATCGGTTACCGTGACGTTGACCGAGTAGGGTGAGCCCGCCGCGGACGTTGGAGTGCAGTTCAGCTTCGCCTGGTTCGCGGTAGCGCATCCTGTGGGAAGACCTTGCCAGAGATAGGTCGTGTACGTCCCGGAACCTCCGGTCGGTGCCGCGGTAAAGACGACCATCTGGTTAACGTCCACCGAGGGCTTGGAAGCCGTGGGAACGGGGACAGCAAGCGCGTTCCCAACAAGGAACGGGTGCGCGGGGCTCGCTTGGGTCTCGCCATTGAGGTCGGTTACCGACACGCTGATGTTGGACAGTCCGTTCGGTCCGGCCGGAGTGCAAGTTAGGGTGGCGGAGTTCGCGGTCGCGCAGCCCGTAGGGAGCCCGCTCCACGCATAGGAGTAAGTGCCCGCACCCGAACCTCCCGCGCCTCCGGAGGTCGTGAAGGTGACCGGGGTCCCGATCGACCCTGAGGACGGTCCCGTGATGCCCCCGATGGTGAGTGTGGGATCTACCAAGATCGTGGTCACGGGGCTCACCACCGAGTTCCCATTGGAGTCGGTCACCGTCGCCGTCACCGAGTAGTTCCCCGCGGTGGTTGGACTGCACAAGATGTTGGCGTTGTTGGCCGAGCTGCATCCGGTCGGGAGCCCCGTCCACACATAGGTGGTATAGACCGTAGACCCCCCGGTCGGTGCGGCTGTGAGCGTGGTGCTCTGCTGATTTGCGTCGAGTACCTTCAAGGTGGCTCCCGGGGCCGGTACCACGAGCGCCGGATCCACGGTGACCGAAAGGGCGGAGCTTGTCACCGTGTTCGTGTTCGAGTCCGTCACCGCCACCGTTACCGTGTAGGGCGAACCGGTGGTGGAGTTCGATGAACAGGTGATCGAGGGACTGTTGACCGGCAGGCACCCTGTCGGGAGACCGCTCCACGCATAGGTCGTGTAGCTGCCGGAGCCTCCGCTGGGAGAGGCCGTGAACGTGATCGACTGACCGATGTCCGCGGGATTTCGAGTCACGTTCGGAGCAGGAACAACGAGCGCAGGATCCACAGTAATGGTGAGTCCCGGCGATTGCAAAGTACCTCCCACATAGTTCGAAAGGGAGCAGGTTCCGGAATTATACTCGTCAATGTAGGTCGTGTTCCCAATGTAGACGGTTTGGGGGGAGGTCCAGTAGTATTGCCAAGCGTAAATTGGCCCCTGCTGTTTGCAACTGTCCGGGGTGGGTGTGTACCCCGAGACGTACCATGTGCACCAGTCCGCTTGGCCGGAACCACACTGGGTAGAGGAGGAAGACAGGTCGAAACTGACCAGCTGACCCACATCGACCGTGGTCGGCGTGGCCGTGAAGCTCATCGGTAGCGGTCCTGCGGGAGAAATACCCACGTTGGCGATCCACGTGTTCCACACATTGTTGCCGTCGTATTCCCCCTCGACCCACAGGCTGTACGGGTTCAAGGGGTCCTGGGCGGCTTCGAAGTAGTCCCCGAACCGTCCTGTGGTTTCGGAGGAGAGACCCTGGACCAAGTAAGACGAGCCCGAGATGGTGCCGGTGACATCATAGGACTCCCCTGCGACGGCGAGACTTGGGTAGACTGTCGCATTTGAGGCGGCGAACTCGACCGCCATATCCCCGCTCGGGTCTAAGGTAAGGACCGGGTAATAGTCGTATAGGGCGCCGGAGAAGAAGGTGCCGTCCTGAACCACCGTCGCAGTGTTGGTGTTGTACTCGATGAACCGCACACAGTCTTGAACGGGGTTGTTGCAACCCACGTCAAAGACAGCCCAGGCCATCCCGTTCTCATAGACGGCATCCATTGCGCGGGTCGGGTCCGCGATGCATGCGACACAGACAAGGGACGCGCTCCCGGCCTGAGGGGCGTTCACGGGACTGACGAACGTACCCACAGCGGGGGTAGCGAGCGACTCAACCGCCGAGGGAGGTGTGCCGGTGATGGAGACCACCTGAAGGTTGGTCGACGTTTGCCCGATCACGTACTGGGTGGTGGTGCTGCTGAGGGAATTCACGGGGTTAAGATACAGCCCCCAGGTAGTGAACGGCCCCCACCACTGCCAGCTGGTGCCGGAGTCGGTGAGCATGCCTGCCTTGGCGATCGACCAGATCATCCCACCAGCACTGCAGGAATCGGTGGAGATGACGCAGATCGAGGCAGAAACCGTCACGACGTTGGCGCTGATCCCGAGCTTGGGCATGTCGGGGAAATCCCCGGTGGGAATCCCGCCATTGATCGGATAATTGCAGTACCAGTGAATATTGTCACAGGACAAGACCCATCCTCCGTTGGAGAAGTTGCCGGCGGAGACGCCGACGAAGAACTCTCCCTTCGTCACGTCCAAGATAGAGATGAAGTAGCGCTGGTCCGAGGCGCTGTAGAGCATTTGGGGGTCGCTGAGATGATCTGTGGACGGCACTCCGATGCCTCCGAACATCGACTGGTAACTGTTCTCGGTGACAAAGGTTCCGCTGGTGGTCCACACCGCCAACTCCACATTAACGCCCTGCACCACGTAGTTGGGACCGACAGCGATGGCCCCGTCCGGAGGATACCAATTCCCTGAGGTGCCCTGCCCGTAGTCCAGTCCCTCCCACGCATGGCCCAAACCAATGGCGTTCGAGTGGGGCTGCGGCGAGACCTGTGGGATGTTCCCGATCCCTGCCTGGGGGGAAACAGAAACGCTCACAATGGATTGCTGGCTCCCTGCCGTGTGCGTGACCTCTCCCGACCCTGTGGGAATGGCGGCGGGTGCGGGGGAGACCTCTTGGGGAGCCTGGAGCACAGGGTTCGGCAAGACCGACACAGGGAGCGTTGGAAGGGGATGGGCGGCCGAGGCGAAGTGGAACCCTGCAACGTTGGACGAACTGACGTGGCTGGCCACGTGAGATCCCGATGAGGTGGGCACGGCCGAGGGGTGGGTCAATGCCGCAGCCACCGACGGTTGTTCGGCGTGGCTCGTGATGCCACTCTGAAGGAGCGAACCCGAAGTTGCCGATGCCAGCGCGGGGGATACCGGCAGGACCATCACGGCGGCGAGGATCAATACGAGAACCAACCCAAGGCCCCTCGACGAGGTACCGGGGCGAAGGTGGGTCTGGCCAATAGACAGTGTATCCTGTTTCTCAACGACGATTCCCATAGCGAAATTTTAGACGGTCCGACCTATTTAAACGGTCGGTCTTTATTCCGCGGTATTCACCGCGGCTTTGCCAATTCCCTGAAAACTTCGCCTAGATTTAACAGGCCTTTTGTCAGGTTCGGGAGCGCTTTCCCGTTCCCAGGACCGATTATCGCGACCTGACCAAATCACTTTATGCGGGTGGCCGCCAGTTGAGCTACTCCTGCGTTGCGAGGTTTCGCACGGACTATTCGGGTTTTCTCGGAAAACCTACTCCCCTGGCTTGCCGGCCTTGGACGATGCTTTCGACCATAGACGGGGCAGGCTCTCCGCTACCATTGCCCCTGTCCGGGCCCTTCCCCTATCGCAGACCGTAGGAGAAGGGCCCTTTGCCGAATACCGCTCCTCAGGCGGGTGGCGGAGGAGGAGGCGCTGTCGAGGGAGGTGGGGGGTAGCTACCCGGCGGCGGCGCAGGGGCGAAGGGTTGGAAGGGAGCCCGGGGCTTGCGAATCTTCAGGAGGTAGACGAGCACAACCGCTACCACGGCGACCCCGGCGATGCCTCCGACGAGTACCCATAGCAGCCAACCATTGGACGAGCCCCCGCCGCTCCCTCCTCCACCGCTGGAACCGATCGTGATGACAGCGTGATTCGACTTCGGGGTGGTCCCCGAGAGGGTGGCGGTGACGGTGAGCGTCACTACTCCGTCGTGAGGTCCCGCCGTGAAGGTGACGCTCTGCCCCGTCGAGGAGCTGAGATGTCCGAGGGTGTTGTTGAGCGACCACACAAAGCTGACCCCACCGCTGGGGCAACTGCCCGAGCTGCACTGGGCACTCGCACCGAAGGTCTGGGTTCCGTTGGGAACGACCGAGAGCGAGGAGGGGGTGATGCTCACCGAGACCACGCCCGGTACGGCCGAGGTCGTCAAGGTCAGGTTGGCGGTCGCCTGGGCGTGGGAGGCTCCCAGGGTCGCCGTCACCGTCAGTGCGGTAAGACCGGCGGAAGACGCCGTGAAGGTGACGGACTGCCCCGACGAGGAACTGAGTTGCCCGAGGGTGTTGTTCAGGGTCCAGGCGTAGGTAATGGTGTTAGAACAGGACCCTCCAGAGCACGTGGGGGTGGCCGAGAGACTGAGCGTGGTTCCCACCTGTACCGAAGCGGTTGGGGGATTCACGGTCAGCGAGTTGACCTGGGCGCCGCTCGCACAGGCTGGGTGCGTGCAGATGATACCGACGCTGTCGTCGATCCAGTTGGCCACATAGATGTTCTGGTTCGACGCGTCGTAGGCGACATCTGTGGGTTGTCCGCCCAGCGGGTTATCGAGCGAGACGAGGGCATCGATCTGGTTGGTCGACCCGTTGATCACGGTCACGTTGTCTTGGCCCGAATTGGCCACGTAGATCTCCCCGTCGGTCGGGTCAAACGTCAGTCCCAAGGGGTCCGTCTGGTTCCCGAGCACGATCTCGGTAACGAAGCTGTTGTTGGCTCCGTTGATGACCAGCACGTCGCTGTAGTAGACGTTGTTTGGGTTGCCGGAGTCGTACCCTGAGGAGGTAACGTAGAGATACCCATTCTTGGGATCGAACGTGACAAACTGGGTTACGTGGTAGTTGAAGGAGCTGGTACCCCAAATGAGGCCTCCCACAACCGTTTCCGTGGTCGGGTCGATGATGATGGTTCCGGAATGGTTCGTAACATACACTTCGTTGTTTGCGCTGTCGTAGGCGGCGGCCTCTGGGAATCCGATGACACGGATGTTGGTCACGAAGGTGTTCGTGGCCCCGTCGATCACAGAGACGTTGTAGGACTGCGAATCGGTCACGTAGATGAACCCGTTCGTTGTGTCGAGGGTCATGCCCCAGGATTGCGACTGGTTCAGGAGGTCGACGGTCCCAATCACCGTATTGGACGCGGTACTGATGATGGTGACATTGTCGTGCGCCAAGTTGGGACTAGTCCCACTGACGTAGATGTCCCCGTTCATCGGATCGTAGAGGACGTTGGTCGGGTCGGAGATGTAGGCGAGGACGCTGATGTTCTGGGTGACCTGACCCGTCGCTCCGTTAATGACGCTCACATTGTTGGCCGTATAATCCGCCGTGTAGAGGTTACCGCTCTGGGAGTCGTAGGCCACATCGTACGGGGTCTGGTCGGTGACGTTCCCGATGATCTGCTGGGTGAAGGCGAGCGGGGAGGCGGTGAAAACCGGGGAGCGCTGGGCGAGGGAGGGTTCAAGGTTGATACCAGTGTGAACGGCGGCGGGTCCGTGCGCCGGGAGCATCGAAAGGCCGGCGAAGGCCGGCACCAGCATCAAAAGGGCGAGGAAGAGGGCCCCGCTCCTCGGAGCGCGACGCACGGCTGCGAGCGGGGTTCTCAGCGATATTCGGCTCACTGGCTGGCGGGGTTCTTGGCCTTCGGACCTGCACTCTGCAGTCTTTTCCATGGGTGCCGGACATCGGATTGTGGTCAAATAGGCACGCTCGTTATTCTACGATATTCAGACGTTTCTCAAGGGGAGATCGACCTTCTCCCGGCTTCCTCTGTCACCACCTGTCCGGCGGCGGGAGTATCTGGATGCCACGACCCTTCAGGGAGGTGGGAGGAGCGACAGGACTCAGCGTTGGCAGCGGAATCTTGTCGAGCAGTAGCCCCGGGCGGATTCGAACCGCCGTCGCAGGCTCCAAAGGCCCAAATGCTTGGCCACTACACCACGGGGCTGCAGAATCACCTTAAATCCGTTCTGCTTATATAATGGTCCCTACCGAGGTAACCGTGGTCCATGGCGCTCAGGCAACCGATAGTCTCAGTGATGGGTCATGTTGACCATGGGAAGACGAGCCTCCTCGATTTCATCACCGGCTCGAAGAAGGCCGAGCGGGAGGCCGGAGGGATCACCCAGCACATCCATGCCATCGAGGTTCCCGCAGCCTCCATTGAGAAACTGAGCAAGGGGCTCATCCGGCCCGGCCAGATGAACCTCCCGGGCTTGCTCTTCATCGACACTCCGGGCCACCGGGCCTTCATCTCCATGCGCCGGCGCGGGGGCTCCCTCTCCGACATGGCCGTGGTGGTCGTGGCCATCAACGAGGGGTTCATGCCCCAGACAAAGGAGGTGCTCCAGATCCTCCGCCATGAGAAGACACCGTTCGTGGTGGCCGTCAACAAGATCGATCTCATCCAGGGGTTCCGGCCCCTTCCGAAGAATGTCCCCATCGCGAAGGCGCTGGAGTCTCTTCCCCCCGAGACCCGGAAGACCATCGATGACCGTATCTACGCGATCGCCGAGGAGCTCTACAAGGCGGGGTTCTCCGCCGACCGTTACGACCGGGTGACCGACTATGCCCACAACGTGGCCCTGGTACCGGTGAGTGCCAAGACCGGGGCCGGCATCCCGGACATCACGCTTCTCCTCGTTGGGCTCTCACAGAAGTTCTTATCCGAGGACCTCAAGGCGGACTCAGAGCAAGTGGAGGCCACCATCCTCGAATGTAGCGAGGAGAAGGGACTCGGACCCGTGGCCAGCATCGTCCTCTACCGGGGTCGGCTCAAGGAAGGGGACACGATCGCCGTCAGCGGGCAGGAGAAACCTTTCCTCTCTCGGATCCGCTCCCTCTACAAGCCGGGAAAACCTGCGAGCGAGAAACTGGTCGGGGTCAAGCATGCGGACGCCGCGGCGGGCCTCATGGTCGCGGCCCCGGATATGGATAAGGCCCTCCCCGGCGGCATCATGAAGGTGGTTCCGGCGGGGGCGGACGGTGCCCGGCTCTTGGAGGAATTGGAGATGGAGGCCAGCCCGGCTCGTTCCGTGCAGGAGAGCGGGGTGTGGCTCAAGGCCGACACCCTCGGAAGTCTGGACGCGCTCCTCTTCGAGTGCCAGGAGGCGCACATCGCTGTCAAGGGTCTCGAGGTCGGAGCGGTGACCAAGCGGGAGGTGACCATCATGGGCGCCATGAAGGATGCCTCGTCCCGCGCCATCCTCGTCTTCAACAACGTGATCACCGCCGAGGCTGAGGTCGCGGCGGATGCCTCCGGGGTCCGTATCTTTTCGGACGAGGTCATCTTCCGTCTCATCGACAAGTACCGTCAGTGGCAAGTGGAGGCAAAGTCGGAGGTCGACAAGGAGCGCCGGAAGGAGTTCAGTCACCCCGCCAAGATCCAGGTCCTTCCCGGGCTTGTCTTCCGTTCTTCGAAGCCCGCGATCGTGGGGATCAAGATCCTGGTGGGTACCGTACGGCCGTCCTCGCGGCTCGTGAACGCCGCCGGGGAGGAAGTCGGGCTCCTGAAGGGGATGCAGGAGAGCAACCACTCGATCCAGGAAGCTTCCCAGGGGGCCGAGGTCGCGGCGGCGATCGAGGGCGCCACCGTGGGAAGGAACCTCAACGAGGGGGACGTCCTCTATGTGGCGCTGACCGAGAGCGCCGTCCGGGAGATGAAACACATCGAACTGAACCCTGCGGAGCGCTCGGTGCTGGAGGAGTTCATCACCCTGCAGCGGTCACGGCCGGGAAACCGTTTCTGGGGACTCTGAATCTTCCCCTTCGGGACCGGTATCGGTCACCACTGGTGCCGGAGATTGGTAGGGGTCTCCCCGGAGGAAGAATCCGAGGAACGCCGCGAGGGAGCCACCGGCGGCCAGGACCCCGGCGCTCGCGAAGACGGTGATCACCTCCCACATCGGGAGTCCGTTCTCGGTGTGCTCGGTCAAGACAACGGTCAGCGAGAGAGAGGAAGTGCTCCGGCCCACGTTCCTGAGCACGAGGTAGTAGGGCCAGCTCGAGTGCGAGCTAGAGTAGCTTCCGGAGAGGGAGCCGGTTTGATTGCTATAGGCGACGCAGGGAGGCGGGATCGAGCCGGTGGGGGGGCACGTAGTGAGCCAGACGTACGTGGGCAGCGAAGTGGTGTAGGAAAGTGTGATCCCCGAGAAACCGTTGGCCCCGAGGATGGTGAGGTTCCCGGTCGTTCCGGGGGGGATCGTCAGGGTGTAGTTGGTGGTGTTCCGGGTCTCAACGCTCTGAGGATAGCTGAAGAGCCCCAGGAGGACGAGCAGTGCCGCAAGTGCGCACAGCGCCAGTCCGAGGAGCACCAACCCCCATCTCATGGCAGGTCGGGAACGGGTCGGGGGAGATAACGTTAGCTTTGTGGAGGGGCTCTATCCGCACCCACAGCCGCCGCTGCCGCAACCGCCGCTCCCGCAGGAATCCCCTTCCGTCGGCTTGGGCAGGTTGGGACTGTCGATCTTGAACCCGGACTCCTCTCCCTCCTTGACGAACTCGATGCTCGCCCCGTTGAGGTACTCGACGGAGTAGGGATCGAGGAGAAGGCTGAGTCCGTCCACCGTGTACGTGGTGTCCCCGGTCTTCGGGTTGTCGAGGGCCATCCCGATCTGGGCTCCGCCCCCACCGCAGCAGCCGCCTCCTATCTGTACGAAGACGCGGACGCCGAGTCCGGGCTTCTGGGCCTTGAGGACCTCCCGCAACTGGTTCTGCGCTTCCGGTGTGACTTCAATCTTGAACGGCGACTCCGGGACCTTTGGGGTCTCTGCTACTGCTGCCATATTCCTACACTCTCGTATTCAAATCAGGTATTTATACCCTTTTATCCGAAGCTCTTCCCGCACGAGCAAACTTCCTTCGCGTTGGGGTTCCGGATCTTGAACCCGGACTCCTCGAGCGACAGGGCGAAGTCCACGGTCGCGTGGTTGAGAAGGGGGGCGCTGATAGGGTCAACGATGACGGACAACCCGTCCTTCTGGGCCGCCACGATGTCCCCGTGTTTTTGCTGGTCGAACTCCATCTTGTAGGTGAACCCCGAACAACCCCCTCCCTGGACTCCGATACGGAACGAGGCTCCGTCCTGACCGGTCTGGGACCGGATCTTCAGGAGCTGCTCTGCCGCACGGTCGGTGACCTCGAGCTGGAAAGACTCGGCGGACGGCGGGGGTGCTCCGAGCTTGACGATACTGCTGGACATGTTCGCTCCATACTCTTCATCGGCGGGCCGGTATTTAAGCTATCTGTTTCTGTCTGAATTCCTGCGCTGCTCTACGCCCGTCCGGCACGTAGCCTTTGGGATACGGGAGAACGTCACCGCAAAAATCTCGGAGAAGGACCAGCCCGACAGGCTCAGTTCCTGACGGAGAGAGAGCGCGGGGAAGGGGATTTGAACCCCTGAGGTGCAAGCACCACAGGATTAGCAATCCTGCGCCTTACCAGGCTGGGCCATCCCCGCACAGAGCCAACCCAGAGCGGGAACCGGAGATAAAACCTCCTTCCAAAGGATATATAGTCCTGACTTTGTCGCAAGCAGGGGAATGATGAGCACCTGTCTCACCGAAGCAGTGAAGAGACCATACGACTTTCTGACCCCCCTCGGGTTCTAAGGCCATGGCGGAGCAGAAGATTTCACCGTGGCCGATGATCATTGTGGCGATCATCGTGGTCGCCGCCGGAGCCGGTGCGGGCACGTTCCTCTATCTCGTGGTCAACAAGCCGCTCCCGCCCCCTTCGCCCCAGACGGTGCAGGAGGGAGACAATGTGACGGTGAACTACATCGGGACCTTCGGAAGCGGTTTCGACACCGGGAAGGTCTTCGATACCTCCTACCTCTCCGTCGCCCAGGACAACTCGACCTATCCCAAGGCCATCAGCTTCGCGTTCCGTGGCGCGAGCGGTTACACTCCCCTCAAGGCCCACGTCGGTCCCCAGACCGAGGGTGCCTACACCTCCCTCATCACGGGCTTCTGGAAGGGCATGATCGGCCTGACCGTCAATCAGTCCCACACCGTGGTCATCCCGGCCTCCCAGGGCTACGGGACAGCGAACCCGGCGAACCTCGTGACGATGCCCCTCGTCCAGCAGGCACCCATGGTGACCACCTACTCCGCCACGGATTTCGGGAAGCTCTTCTCCGGCATCTCCGCCCAGAACGGTGCGGTCTTCACCGACCCCCACTTCGGCTGGCAGGACGTCATCCTCAATGAGAACTCCACCAGCGTGACGGTGCAGAACTCGCCCTACGTGGGCGAGGTGGTCTACCCCTTCGGCTGGCCGATCGTCGTCAACAACGTCAGTTCCACCACGTCCCCGAACGGGACGATCACCCTGACCAACCAGCTCACCCCGCAAGACGTGGGCCAGTACAAGGGCACGGACTTTCAGAACAACAAGCCGTTCTATCTCTCGGACGTGAACATGACCGCGAGCACCTACACACTGGACTTCAACCAGGAGGTCCAGGGGAACGTTCTGATCTTCGTGATCTCGGTCTACAGTATCGTATCAAGCCCGTCGACGGCGTGAGTCCTTGTCCCCGGGGACGGAGTCCCCCGCAGGGACGGGATCCGTTTCGTTGACCCCGATCTCGATCTTGCCGTTCTTCAGAAGGGCACTGAGCAGGTCATCGGCCGCCTTCTCGCGTGCTCCCTCGTTGAAACTGGTCCGGTGGTGGGCTCCGTGCTCGGCCAGGCGGGAACGGGCCTCGGAGATGCGTTTGCGGGACTCCCGCTCGAGGTCGAGGACTTCCCTGCCCATGGCCTGCATCTCGTCGCCGGTGGCCCGGGCCTTGTCCAGGGCCTCGGTTCGGACCTTGCCCTTGGAACGGATCTCGCTCAGGATGTGCCCGACCTCGGTCAGGGATTGCTGGACCTTGGCCATCGCCTCGTCCCGCTTCTTGTGGAATCCGTCGAGCTCCACGTTGGCCTCCTGAAGCTTCTGACGGGTCTCTTGGATCTGTTGCTTGACGCTGGTGGCTTCGGACTCGACCTTCATCCACTCCGCCTCCACCGTCTCCCGCTCCGTCATCTCGGCGCGCATGTGACGGATCTTGTCGATGAGCGCGTTCTCGTCCTTCAAGGACATCACACGGGTCTGCTGCTCCCGTTCAAGCCGGGCGATCTCGGCGGAGATGCTCCGGGAGGAGGGTCCCCGGCCCTTCGTGCCCTCGCCCTTCTCGTGGCGAAGGCTCTTCATCAGTTCGTCCAGGTGGTCGAGGAGGCGTTTCCGGGTCTCCCGGATCTGGCGCTGCTTGTCCCCGAACTCCCGGAAGGAATCGTGGATCTTCTGGACCTCTTCGTTGAGGGCCTGCCGGCGGCTCTGGAGGGCCATGATCTCCTCGGAGAGGCGATCGACGAGGCGCAGGGACTCGTACCGCTGGTGGCGAAGGGAATCCAGCTTGTCTTCCGCTGCGATGCGCTTCTCCCGGGTCTGAGTCTCCGCCTCGAGGTCATCCTCGGAGAGAATACGGTCTGATCTTGGCATGGCTCCTTGGGGTCTGTAGCGAGGAGCTACTAAAAACCTTTGCTTCCCCTCTAAGGACGGAAAGGCATCCATCGGCCGTCCCTTTTATTACGTCCTACCGGGGACGGCGGGCGTCGCACGGCCCAATTCGCGCGCCCCCCCTCACGATAATTCCGCCACTGCTACTAGCGCAAACTCGATATAGGGTCGCGCACTTGCCTCCTCCGGAGCGTAAGCATATGTTGGAAAGTGGAACCGCAGCCCCGGAGATCTCCTCGATCGACCAGAATGGTGCGCCCTTCCGGCTCTCGGAGCTCCGAGGGCACTGGGTCGCTCTTTACTTCTATCCCAAGGACGACACTCCCGGGTGCACGGCGGAGGCCTGTGCCTTCCGTGACAACATGGAGTCGCTGACGAAGCTGGGGCTGACGGTGGTTGGGGTCTCCACCCAGGACGCCGAGTCCCACCAGAAGTTCGCCCGCAAGTACAACCTCGCCTTCCATCTCGTCGCCGATCCCCAGAAGGAGGTCACCGGCGCCTACGATTCTTTGGGAGCCTTCGGGATGGCGAAGCGGGTGACCTATCTCATCGACCCTCAGGGGACAATCCGGGACGTCTACGAATCCGGTTTCAAGCCCACGAGCCACGTGACCCACGTCCGGGACTTCCTCGCCCACTCCCAGTAGCCAGGGTCGACCCCTGGGCGGGGTCCACGCAGTTCGCTCGGTCTTCCTGTTCGGGAGGGCTCTCGCTGAAGAAATGTGCCTCAAGACCCGGGGGAGAGGACCCCCGGGGGGTTGGTCACATGCAGTTCCTGTATAACGGAGAGTGAGTCTCCAACAGCTTCGATCGTTAGTGGTCTCGGGCTGAGATGGTCGCCCGAAGGCTTCCGTCTTACACCCAGACTCTATCAAACCCGACTTTCACGGATGATCTTGAAGGTGTCTATTTTTGAATGAGGTTTCGGGCTTAGATGCTTTCAGCCCTTATCCCTTAGCGCGTGGCTGCCCTGCGATACCCTGCCGGATAACAGGTAAACTAGAGGCGCCGATTCCCCGTTCCTCTCGTACTGTGGGAACCTTATCCTCAGACACCAAAACACCACTGCCAAAAAGCAACACACCTGTCTCACGACGGTGTGAACCCAGCTCACGATCCCTTTTAATGGGCGAACAACCCCACCCTTGGTAGCTGCTGCACCACCAGGATAGGCAGAACCGACATCGAAGTAGCAAGCCTCCAGGTCGATAGGGACTCTTGCTGGAGACAACTCAGTTATCCCCGGGGTAACTTTTCTCTTATCACTAGCCCGAACAAAACAGGACATAGTGGTTCGCTAGGCCCTGGTTTCCCATCTGGGTTCCTCGTTAGGCAGAACCCAGTCAAGCTGCCTTTTACCCTTAAACTCTACGGTGCATTTCTGACGCACCTGAGGCAACCATTGGTGGCCCTTGTTATACTTTGGAGGGCGTGGCGCCCCACCCAAACTGCCTACCTACAGGTGTCCCCCTCCAACATAGGAGAGGTGAGCGGTACAAGAACTGAAGGGCGGTGTTTCATCGTCCACTCGGAACGCACCTAGCGGCGCGCCCTGATAACGTGTCCCGCCTACGCTACACATCAGTTCTCGTATCACAGCCGCAGGCTGCAGTAAAGCTCCACGGGGTCTTCGCTTTCAGACTGTGGCAACTGGACTGCTCGCCAGTTAGTCAGTTTCACCGGCTTCCGCGCGGGGACAGTAGAGCTCTCGTTGGTCCTTCATGCAAGTCGCCAATTAAGCGACAAGGTATTACGCTACCTTAAGAGGGTCATAGTTACCCCCGCCGTTTATCGGTCCTTCGTCCCGTTGTACCGGGGTTTCAGATACCGACACTGGGCAGGATTCAGCGGCCATACACAACCTTTTCGATCTTGCGGCCACCTATGTTTTTGTTAAACAGTCGGAGCTCCCTGGTCACTGCGACCAGACGCCCTTTAAAGTGGCGTCTGGCACCCCTTCTCCCGAAGTTACGGGGCTGGTTTGCCGAATTCCCTCGCGCAAATTCTCGCCGATACGCCTTGGACTTCTCATCCAGGGGCACCTGTGTCAGTTCTCGGTACGAACCACGCCTGCCATGCTCGGTTTTTCACGGACACGGAGCATCACCGGAAGTCCACTCGCGCAGACCTCTGATCTCTACCCCGGGTTCTCACCATGACGGTACTCCCCCAGGCGACAAGACCGAAATAAGCTAAGGCACATGCCTACTCCGGTTAGCCCTATGTGTCACCGAACACGCTTCAACGCGTGGGTCACGGAATATTAACCGTGTTCCCTTTCGCGATCTCCGATTAAGGGATCGCTTAGGCTCGACTAACCCTCGACTGATAATCGTGGTCGAGGAACCCTGGCCCCTACGGCGGACGGGATTCTCACCCGTCTTTGCTGTTACTCCTCCCAGGATTTTCATCATAATGCGGTCCATAGGAACTTACGCCCCTACTTCTACCCGCACAACGCGCCTCCATACACCATAACCCCATCAGGGGTTGGCTCGCATATCGGGGGCCAGCTTTAGCCCCGTCCATTTTCAGTGCCCTCACCCTCGACTGGTGAGCTGTTACGCACTCTTTGAAGGATGGCTGCTTCTGAGCCCACCTCCCAGTTGTCTAAGGATAAGAACTCCTTTTTCCATGGCACTTAGCTGGCACTTTGGGCCCTTAATGCGAGGCTGGGTTGCATTCCCTTTCGCACGGCGGGCTTACCCCTGCCGCGCTCACTCCCGGCTTCTTCGACGCACGGCACTTCGGAGTTCGACAACAGGCCGAGCCCTTTCGGGCCCGAATCCCATAATCGGTGCTCTACATACCGCGCTGTCTCGACCGAGACCTACCTGCGAGTAGTTTCTGGAGGAACCAGCTATTCCCAGTCTAGATTGGCCTTTCACCCCTAAGCGCAGGTCATCCGAACGATTTGCACATCAGCACCGGTTCAGACCTCCACCTACCTTTCGGCAGGCTTCGTCTTGCCCACGCTTAGATCGATTGGCTTCGGGTATCCCACCCATGACTACGGACGATCGCATCCCGTCCCTAACCATCTTGCGATGGCTGCGGACTGTCGGTTTCCCTACGGCTTTGTCGTTTGAACGACCTAACCTTGCCATGGATTGGAACTCCCTGGCCCGTTATTCAAAACGGACGCATGGACCCTGTGTCCACCAGGTTTCCCTGGCTTCGTTCCTTTGGGGCCACATGCGGCTTATCGTCACCTGGTTTCAGGCACCTTTTCACCTCCCTTTTTAGGACACTTTTCACCTTTCGCTCACGCTACTAGTGCGCTATCGGTCTCGAGACGTATTTAGGATCGGAAGTCTGTACCTCCCGGCTCCCCACGCGATTTCCAACGCGTGGTACTCTGGATACCTCCAATCTCCTTGCCGCCATTCGCCTATGGGACTATCACCCGTTTTCGTCTGGCATTCCAGCCACGTTCGGCTTCAGCGGCGAGGGAGTACGAAGGTCCGCAACCCCACATCACCCTACAGTTTCCCGTAGGGTTTCGGTTTGTCCTATGCCGTTTTCGATCGCCTTTACTTGCGGCATCTCGATTGATTTCTTTTCCTCCCCCTACTAGAATGCTTTAATTCAGGGGGTTCCCTGTCCAATAAGGACTGACTGTCGAAACAGCCCGGAGTTCCGATTAGGTGATCCGGGGATCTTAGATTCCATGCCTCTACCCCCGGCATATCGCAGCTTGGCACGACCTTCATCGGCGCTCGAGCCTGGCCATTCCCCAAGTGACATAGTAACAGCTGTCTTTGACTCACTCGCCAAACGTCCAGGAACTGCGTGTGACAGGGACATCGAACCCGGCATCCACGCCGTGGTCCTTCCCCTCTTCCCCAGCAAGGGCCCCCCCTTACTGAGTGCATCAGTTGTGCGAACTTGCGCTCGCAACAAAGCACCATCCCCACAACTCTATATAAAATTGCTCCTACCCCAAGGCATGAAGGAACGCATACGGCGCATCTTCACCGAGACCACGGAGGCACCGGACGTCCTCCTCTTCGCCAACTCCGCCGAACCGCACCTCGACATGGGATTCTTCTATGTGACGGGAGTTCCCAGCGGCCTCTTCGAGGGTTCCTTCGCCGCTGCCTATCCGGACGGGAGCTGCACCATCCTCACCTCGCCCCTCGAAGAAACGAGCGCTCGCGCAGGGAAGGATGTTGACGTCGCCGTCGCCGCATCGAGGGACGAGCTCCGGAAGGAGTTCGCAAAGCTCCTCAAGGGGGCGAAGAAGATCGGCCTCAATTACCGGGAGATAACCCACGAGAGCTACCGGGGGATCCGGCGCTATGCGAAGGGCGGCAAGTTCCTCGACGTTTCGGTGGCGGTGGGCAAGGCCCGCTCCATCAAGGACAGTTCTGAGATCGCCCGCATCTCGAAGGCCGCGCAGATCGCCGCCGAGACGGCGAAGCGCATCCCGAAGATGCTTCGGTCGGGCATGACAGAGCTCGAGCTTGCGGCGGAGGTGGAGCACTCGATGGGTACGCTCGGTGCCTCGGGCCGATCCTTCAGCACCATCGTGGCCTTCGGGGCGCACGGTGCGGAGCCACATTTCGAACCTACCTCCACCCGTCTCAAGAAACCGACGACGATGGTCGTCGACTTCGGAGCGCTCTACCAGAGATACTGCTCGGACGTGACCCGGTCGTTCGCCTTCGGGCGCCCCGGGAAAGAGTTCCGGGACATGCACGAGACGGTCGAGGCCGCCCAGCAAGCCGCCTTCGACAAGATCGCCGCCGGCGTCCCGGCTTCGGAAGTGCACGAGGCGGCGGCGAAGGTGATCGACGGCTCCCGCTGGAAAGGACGCTTCATCCATGGGCTCGGCCACTCGGTCGGGCTCGCGGTCCACGATGGATTCGGGGTCAGCCCCCGGGTCAAGGACGCCCTTCAGGAAGGGATGGTCGTCACGGTCGAACCGGGAATCTACGTGCCCAAGATGGGAGGCGTCCGGATCGAGGATGACGTCCTCGTCACGAAGAACGGCTACCGGATGCTCAGCAAGGCCCCCAGGGGCTATCTCGAAGTATAGGGCGCCGTGTCCTCGGTCAAAGCTCTCTGGTTCGCGGACGACCGTCTCTCGGTCTTGGACCAGCGCCAGTTGCCGCTGGAGCGCAAGGTCCTCGAGCTCTCCACGGCAGAAGAGACCGCGGAAGCCATTCGGAACATGACCGTCCGTGGGGCCCCGACCATCGGTGTGGCCGCGGCCTACGGGATGGTGCTGGGGCACCGGAAGGATCCCGCCGCGGCGGAGGCCACGGCCCAGTTGCTTCGATCGACCCGCCCCACCGCCCACGATCTGTTCGTCGGGGTGGATACCGTGCTCTCCGCCTGGACCTCCGGGAAGGATGTCCTGGCCGCGGCCGAGGACTACCGGGAAAGCATTGTCCGTCAATGTCAGAGCATAGGCCGCCACGGAGCCCCGCTGTTGGGCGCGGAGGCGCGGGTGCTGACGCACTGCAATGCCGGGGCGCTCGCGACCGTCGAATGGGGTACGGCCCTCGCCCCCATCCGTGTGGCCCAGCAGGAGGGAAGGAAACCCCATGTCTGGGTGGATGAGACCCGCCCGCTGCTCCAAGGGGCGCGGCTCACCGCCTGGGAACTCTCTCAGGAAGGGATCTCCCACACCGTCCTGGCGGACAATGCGGCGGGGCTTCTCCTGCAGAGGAAGAAGGTCGACTTGGTCATCGTTGGTGCGGACCGGATCACTGCCTCGGGCGACTTCGCCAACAAGATCGGCACCTACGAGAAGGCGGTCCTCGCGAAGACCCACAAGGTCCCTTTCTACGTGGCGGCGCCTTGGAGCACCTTTGACCTTGCCCTGGAATCCGGGGAGGAGATCCCCATCGAGGAGCGCTCCCCCGAGGAGGTGACCTCCTTCCAAGGCGTGCGCAGCACTCCGCGGGGATCGCCTGCTTGGAATCCCGCCTTCGACGTGACTCCTGCGGAGTACGTGGCGGGATTCATCACTCCCACTGGCGTGTTCAAGGCCCACGAGCTCCGGGGCGTCCTTGAGCGCCACCTGGGCCGAAGAGGACACTCATGAACGAAACTGGATCTAGGGACAACGTTCGGACGCTAGAGCACTACCTACAAGGGACCGCGCCGGAGATCGTCAAGGTCTACCTGGCGATCGCACAGTCGGCACTCCGACTCTCCGACGAACTACCCTTCCACACAGGGATGACCGGCGGGGTCAATCCCTCGGGAGACCAACAGGCGCAGCTGGATATCTTCTCCAACGATCTCTTCTGCGACAGCCTGCTCGCCTCCGGGGTCGTCGGCCAGGTGGCCTCGGAGGAAATGGAGCAACCCCGGGAATCCGGGCCCCTCCGGGAACACGGGCTCTCCGTGGCAATGGACCCCCTGGACGGCTCCTCGAACATCGCCACCAACAACCCCCTCGGGTCCATCTTCGGGATCTGGAGGGGACCGCTGCCTCAGCCCGGCAGGTCCCTCCTCGCGTCCCTCTTCGTGACCTACGGGCCCACCCTCACGCTCACCTTGACGGCAGGCAAGAAGGTCGCCCAATTCGTTGCCGTACGTTCGGGCCCTCACCGTGGGAGCTACGTCTTGGCGAACGACGGGATGGTCCTGCCGGACACACCGGAAGTCTATGGGATTGGGGGAGAACGGGGCAAGTGGACCCCGCGCGTGGAAGCCTTCGTGCAAACGCTCGAGAAGCGAGGCATGAAGCTCCGGTACGGGGGGACCTTCATCGGGGATTTCAATCAGGTCCTCAAGCGAGGGGGCCTCTTCGCCTATCCTGAGCTCACGAACAAGCCGCACGGGAAGCTTCGCGTGCTCTACGAAAGCGCCCCCGTAGGCTTCCTTGCCGAGTTGGCGGGAGGGGCCTCCAGCGATGGGCGGCGTTCCCTTCTCGAGGTCGAACCGCGAGCGCTCGCGGAGACCAGCCCTTGCTACGTGGGGAGCCGGGGGCTTCTCCGTGAACTGCAGAGCGCCTTCGTCCGTGCCTGAGGCACCCCCTTCCCACGAGAAGCACGGTCCCTCTCCTTCCCCTCCCTTGGGGGCTCTCTCCCCGGCGGCCGACCCCGGGCGGGTGTTTTGAGCGAACGTATTTTATAATCTGCCGGTTGTCGGTTCCTCCGGTATGACAATTTCGCACGACGTTCTTGTTGTTGGAGCCGGATTGGCAGGTCAACGCGCAGCTTTGCAAGCGTTCCGGGCAGGAGCGGACGTGGGAGTCCTTTCGAAGCTCCATCCGCTGCGCTCTCACTCGGGGGCAGCCCAGGGAGGCATCAATGCCGCGCTCGATCCCAAGGACTCGGTCAAAGACCATGTCTACGACACGGTGAAAGGGTCGGATTACCTCGCCGATCAGGACGCTGCCGAAATCCTCTGCAAGGAGGCCGGGCCCACGGTTATCGAGATGGAACACATGGGCACGATCTTCAACCGTGCCCCAGATGGCTCGCTGGACCGGCGTGCGTTCGGAGGCGCTTCCTACAACCGCACGATCTATGCCGCGGACCGCACGGGCCTTGCGTTGCTGCAGGCCCTCTACGAGGAGGTCGGACGGGACCGCAAGATCCGGGTGTACGAGGAATGGGATGCCATCGACCTCATCGTGAGGGACGGCCGGGTCCAGGGCGTTGTCGCCATGGAACGGAAGTCCGGTCACATCGAGGGGTTCGCCGCGAAGGCCGTGGTCTTGGCCACCGGCCCGGCCGGCAGGATCTACGGCAAGACCACCAACTCCCACGAGTCGACGGGAGACGGATGCGCCCTCGCGTACCGCGCCGGCGCCTTCCTCAAGGACATGGAGTTCGTGCAGTTCCACCCCACCTGCCTCCCCCACACGTCCATCCTCATCACGGAGGGCGCCCGCGGGGAGGGCGGCATTCTTCGCAATGCCAAGGGAGAACGGTTCATGGAGCGCTACGCTCCCCACTTCAAGGAACTCGCTTCCCGGGACGTCGTCTCCAGGGCCATCGTGACCGAGGTCCGTGAGGGCCGTGGTTTCCCGGACGGCACCGTGCGTCTCGAGCTCATGCACCTGGGCAAGGAGAAGGTCGAGAGCAAGCTCCAGGAGATCGTGAGCTACTCCCGTACGTTCGCCGGCATCGACCCGGTCGTCGAGGGCATACCCGTCTTCCCAGCTCAGCACTACATGATGGGGGGGATCTCCACGAATCCGAAGGCCGAGACCAATATTTCCGGGCTCTATGCCGCCGGGGAGGCCGCTTGCGTTTCTGTCCACGGGGCGAACCGGCTCGGGGCCAACTCGCTCCTGGAGACCCTGGTCTACGGCAAGATCGCCGGTCAGAACGCCGCGGCGTACGCCAAGACGGCCACGGCCAGCACGCTGTCGCAGGCGGACGTCGAGGCCAGCCAGAACACCGTACATGCCCTGCTCGAGAGGAAGGATGGCGAGACTCCGGCCAAGATCCGAACCGAGATGCAGTCCACCATGGACGAGCTCGTCGGGGTCTACCGGCACCCGGACGACCTCATCAACGCCATCACTCGGATATCCCAGCTCAAGGTGCGGTACACGAAGTGTATCGTCACGGACAAGTCCACGACCTTCAATCTGAACCTGATCGAGGCCATCGAGCTCGGGCATATGCTCGACTTGGCCGAGGTCATCGTGGCCGGGGCTTTGGCGCGAACGGAGTCCCGGGGCGCCCATGTGCGCACGGACTATCCCAAGCGGGACGATCAGAAATGGATGCGGCACACCCTCGCCAGCGTGACGAAGGAGGGACCGAACCTCACGTATCTGCCGGTGACCGTGACCGAGTTCCAACCCAAGGAGAGGGCGTACTAAGATGACGCAAGTACCGTTCGAGATCCTGAGGAACGACGGGAAATCCGGACAGAGCCATTTCCAATCCTTCGTCGTGGACGTGGAAGAGAACCAGGCTATCCTGACGGCGCTGCTGAAGATCCGCAGCGAACAAGACCCTTCGCTTGCGATGCGGTACTCCTGCCGGCAAGCCATCTGCGGTTCTTGCGCCATGCGGGTGAACGGGAAGAGCCGCCTGGTTTGCACCACGATGGTGGGCCCCGAGTTCCGGGCCCATGGCAAGATCCGGATCGAGCCGATGTTGAATCAGATGGTGGTCCGGGACCTCGTCGTCGACCAGACCCCCTTCTGGGACCGGTACAACGCGGTCCAGCCCTTCCTCATCCATGATCCTTCCCACCCGATGCCCGAGGGGAAGGAGACCCGCATGAGCCCCGAGCAGGTGGAGCAGTTCTACGAGACTCCCCGTTGCATCGCCTGCGCCGCTTGCTATTCGGCCTGTCCGGCCGTGGGATCCGACCCCGAGTTCCTGGGCCCCATGGCGCTCGCCAAGCTTTACCGGTTCACCGTAGACCCCAGGGATACGGCCTACCACCAGCGCCTGCAGTCCGTCCAAAACCAGAAGCTCTGGCTCTGCCTGCGCTGCAACCTCTGCGTCGAAGCGTGCCCGAAGGACGTTCGCCCTGCAGAGCGGATCGTGGACCTGAAGCGGCTGGCGGTCCAAGAGATCGGGACCCCGGAGCACGGGAGCCGGCACGCCCAGAAGTTCCTCACCAACATCGAAGACGGAGGGGTCCTCAACGAGACGAAACTCGCACGGGAGACCCTGGGCCTCTTCGGAATGCTGGGACAGGTGGGGAAGGGAATCTCGATGATGCGGCACGGAAAGTCGCTCAAGAAGCACCCGCCGATCCAGGGGGTCTCCGAAGTCAAGGCCATCTATGCCGATCTGAACCAGCCCGAGGATCTCAAGGGACGCCAGCGACCGGCCGGAAAGGGTGTGAAGGGAGGAGAACAATGAAGGTAGCTTACTATCCAGGATGCGTAGCGCAAGAGTCAGGAAAGGAACTCGACATGGCCACCCGGGCGGTCGCTCAGGTGCTCGGGATCGAGATCGTCGACTTCCCCACCTTCTCGTGCTGCGGGAGCGGTTTCATCGACGAGGCGAACCAGACCCTCAATGTTGCGCTCAACGCCCGTAACCTCGCCATCGCCGAGCGGGCCGGGATCGATGTCGTCATGACCGTGTGCTCCACGTGCCAGGGCATGCTCGCTCATGCCCGCCACACCTTGGCCAAGGACCCTGTGATCCGGGGACGGGTCGACCAGACCCTCTCCAAGATCGGGTACAGCTACCGGGGGACGGCCCAGCCCAAGCACCTCCTTCAGATCATCGTGGAGAACCTTGGAGGTGCAGAGAAGATCCGGCCTCTCGTCCGCCGTCCGCTCACGGGGGTCAAGATCGGCGCCTTCTATGGGTGCCACATCCTCCGTCCGCACGACATCATGGAGTTCGACGACCCTGAGGAACCCCGCGCCTTGGAGGACGTGATCACCGCCCTGGGAGCGACCCCCGTCTACTACCGGGGCCGCGTGATGTGCTGTGGCTTCCCCATCCAGTTCGTCAAGCCGGAGACCGGTCAGCGCCTCGCCGGGAATCAGATCCTGGACGCGAAGCGGAACGGAGCCGATGCCATGGCCACCCCCTGCCCTCTCTGCCACATCTCCCTCGACACCTACCAGAAGGAGGCCGGGAAGTCCGTCGGCGAGAACCTCGACATGCCGATCCTCCACTTTCCCCAGCTCCTCGGCCTGGCCTTCGGGTTGGACCCGAAGACCCTCGGACTGCCGCGGCACATGGTCGACCCGAGCGTGCTCCTGAACAAGATCACGATGGTCTCCGCCCCAGCCTGAACCCGCAGAAATCTTCCCGGCGGGAGCCCCGGGTGGGGTTCCCGGTCCGAGTGAGGTTAAGAAGCGGCGGGTTTTCCGGTGTCCTTGCTGAGGTAGCCTAGTCCGGTAAGGCGCTGGCCTTGAGAGCCAGTGGCGCAAGCCGCGGGAGTTCAAATCTCCCCCTCAGCGCCTCTCACCAAGAGGGTGTCGAAAGGGGGGCCTTACGGTGGCGAGGGATGGCTCAACCCGCGTTTCCGAGCCGTGACCACCAGGCTGACGGCGGTCTCAGGGCGAAGGTGTGC
>JAKAYL010000047.1 GCA_021809545.1 Thermoplasmata archaeon | reverse complement strand
TCGGGGTGGAGGGAGAAGAGGTCAGGATCTTGCCCCCGACCCCCTGCCCTCCGATGAGGGTGGTCAGGTGTCCCTTGACCGCGGGGCCGATCAGACCGGTCGCATAGATGAAACCGTTCGAATCGGTCTCGAGCAGCACTTGCGGGATGGGCAGCACCGTAGGGCCGGTGATGACCTTGGCGCCACCACCTACGGACGTCTCCCGGACCCCGGGATCGTAGGTGGACCCATGGCAGACGCAGTGGATGATGGCCTTGCCGCCGTTGAAGTTACCGCACATGCCGGGAGGATAGTACGAGATGTACGGCGGGATGCACCCGAGGTGCTGGCAGATGGCGGAGTAAGCCACGATGTAGGTCCCGTTCGGGCCCGCCAGCGGGTTCTGGGGAGCGGGACTGCCCAGGGACTCCAGGTTGAGGAGCATGTTGGGCTCGTTGGTCAGGGGATAATCGAAGATGACCTGTCCGTTGTCCTTGTACGTGTACTTGTACTCACTGGCGATGACGGGAGTCTTGTCGTCGTAGAGGATCTGGACCTTGGGATAGGCGGAGAGGCCCTCCATCGGTGGCTGCATGAGCTGCAGTCCTCCCGCGATACCTGCCCCCGCGCCGACGGCGGCCAGGCCGCCGATGGCGAGGAGCTTGAGCGCGTTGCGCTTGGATTCGTCCGTGCTATCCTCCGTCTTGTCGTTCGCGGGGGTCTCGGTGGCGGACTCCTCCTTGGTCGGGATCCGGCGCAGGACACCCGGCTGGGCGCTCACGAGCATGGAATGAAGGAACTCCAGTCTTTCGTTGAGCAGCGTAGCGGGTGGCAAGGTCGAGCCTTCGTACGTCATGGGGACTCCTTCCTCTTCTCGTACATCTCCTTCTCCTCTTCTGCGGTCACCGGGACCTCACTGGAATCCCCCGGAAGCTCCGCCTTGTCCGAATCCCAATAGATGTAGACCGCGATGGCCACGCCGATGAGGATCGCACCGACCTCGGAGAGGTCCAGGGACTGGAAGCAGTTGAGCGTCACCGGCCCGAGGGAGATGTCCGTGCCGACCGGGCAGGTGATGGCCGGGGTAGAAGAGGAAGGGGACGAGGAGTTCGCCCCCGAGAGGACGAAGGCCGAGGGGGTCCCAGGAAGCGCGAAGGACGGCAGCGAGCCGGGAAGGAGCAGCAGAAGGAGGGGGACGAGCGGAAGGAGCGCCAGGAAACGAGGCTGAGAGCTCATGCGCTCTTGGCCTCCTGAGGGGTAGAGAGGCGGGGATCGGGAGTCCCACCGGTGAGCTTGGCGAGGGATCGCTGGCTCTCTTCGGCGGGGAGAGCGGAGACCGGGCGGGCCGTTCCGACCGACCAGATCCCGGGGTGCTCGGAGGGGGAGGGCGCGGTGGCGGCGGGGGCGGGCGTGCTGCCCGTTTCCCTGAGGTCACTGAGGAATTCGTCGCGGAGGCGCATCACTTTCGCGTACATCCGGCCCGCGGTCCGCAGCAATTCCCGGTTGTCTCCGCCGAGAAGCAGAACGGCGCCGGCCAGCAATAGTATGAGCCAGTCCACATCGGAGAAAAGACTCAACTTGCCCTCCTTCGAAAGTTGGCAAATACCCGTGCCTATAAAGTTAGCGCCTTCGGGGCCGGACCCCAAAGCAACACCGTGGGTCAAGGTGTAGCATGTGCTCGACCCCTAGACCGGTCCGGCCAGGAGGGCCTTCCGCTCCCGAAGGCGCTCGGTCCGCCGGGCAAAGTACGCCCCGCCGAAGTAGAGCGCCATCATGGGGAGGGCGATGAGCATCATCGTGATCCCCGAGTTGTCCGGGGTGATGACCATCCCGAAGATGAGGCACCCGACGATCGCCCCGCGCCAGTGCTTCGTCCAGAAGGCCGATTTCACGAGACCGATCCGGGTCAGCGCGTAGACGAAGACGGGCAACTCGAAGACGATGCCGAAGGCGAGCGTGTAGAGCAAGGCGAAGGTGAGGAAGCTGTCCGTGGAAAGGTAGGGCACGAGACCCATCGCGGCCACGTACCGGAAGAGGAGGGTGAAGGTGAACGGAGTGAGCCATAGGAGCGCGAGGAGGAAACCGATCGTGAAGAGGATCGTGGCGGGGATGGCGAGGGTCCGGAGGAGCTCCCTCTCGTTCCGCCGCAGGGCCGGGGCGAGGAAGGCCCCGATCTCGTGCACCATCCAGGGCATCGTGAGCACGACGGTGAGGAGGAGTCCGATCTCCATCTGGGCGATCACGGAGTCCCCGATCCCGATGTTCACCAGCGTTACGGTCGAGGGGAGCATCTCGACCCGGAGCCAGCCAAAGACCTGGGCGGTGCAGTTGTAGAAGAGGTTCGGGTAAGGATAGGGCACCGGGTAGGGAAACCATCCTACCCGCGCGAAATCGATCTGGAAGGTCAGGAAGAAGCCGAAGATGGGGAGGAAGACGTAGAGGATGCGCAGCATCCGGTAGCGGAGTTCGTCCAGTATGGAGAGGATCTTCTCGAGCTCGCTCATCGCGGCGGGCGGGCGTTAGGAGGTACGAGCGCCAGGCGCTCTCCTCCCGGCAGTTCGAGGAGCGAGAAGGTGACCAGGGGTTTCGTGGCCGGGGTCGAGAGCACCCGCCCATCCTTTCCGGCGTAGGCGCTGCCGCAGTGCTCGCAGAGCCAGCGGTCGAGCTTGGCCTCGAAGCGGAGGGGGGAACGGTCGTGGACGCACTCCCGGCTCGCGGCCCGGAGGTCCCCGTTGGGAAGGAGTTCGGCGATCCCGGGGGTGATCCCGATGCCGGGCTGGAAGACGCCGGGACCGACCTGGGTCCCCATCCAAGCGAAGATGATCGGTCCGTCCCGGAGCTTCTCCCGGAAGGCGGCCATGCTCAGGTACTTGCCCTGGCTGACGAGGCACCATTCGTTGTCCAGCAGGATGGCGGGCGGGGGACCGCGGTTCGGTGGGAGCCGGGGAAGCCCGGGGGCTTGGCGGGGAGCCGGAGGGGAGGGAAGGTCCGGCCCGAACGCGACCATGCCTCCTCCGACGGCGACCGAGACAAGGCGCTTGAGTTCCGCCCGTCGTAGCTCGTCCTGCCCTTCCTGCATGGTCCTTGTGTGAGAATCCGATGGTCCGAGGGAGCGCCTAGTACTTGACCGTGGAGGCGTCCTTGGCCTTGCTGTCGGCGATCTCCTTGTCCACTTCCAACCGGCCCTTCTTGAATTCACCGGTGGCGCGGCCGAGGCTGTGTGCGAGCTGTGGTATCTTGCTGGAGCCCCAGAACAGGACGCCAGCGACGAGCAGTATGATGAGCCAGTCGTCCATGCTGTCGAACATTGCTTTCCTCTGGGGGGGGCTAGGACACGGTTCCCTTATGATGCTTACTCAAAGCCGGACCCCCCCCTTTTCCGGCGTCGCTCCAGGCGAGGACGGGCGAGCGTGAAAGGAGAGTTTAAATGCACTTCCGCGGTGGAATCGCCGGAGAAAGGATGGACGCGCCGTGGAACGCACCGGGCGACGGGTTCCGCCGGGGTCCCCTTGATCGGGAAGGGAAGGGCCCTCTCTCCCCCGGATCTGGGGCCCCCCGATGAGCCCCCTCCTCCTCTTCACCCTCTTCGCCGCCGCGATGGCCTCGTTCGGGGCCTTCGTCATCTGGCTCGGTTCCCGCAGCCGCCGCCGCTTCGACCGGGCGCTCGTCCTTGTCCTGGTCGCGATGATGGTCTCCATGTCGGGCGGGGCGCTGCTCTACGAGACGCTCCCTCCCCTCCTCGGGATCGAGATCGCCATCTTCCTGAGCATGTGGATCATGGTCGCCGGGATAGGGTATCTGGTCGGGCAGCTTCTGGAACCGGAGAATGCCCCGCCGCCGACCCCCCGGGGCCTCGCCACTTTCCGCGGGATCGTGATCGCCGGGGGTCTCGGGACCGAGGCGATGCTCGGCCTTGCCCTGGCCCTCGCCTCCGGGAGCTTTGCCCTCCGAGGGGGCCCCGGGGTCGCCCTCACGGCGTTGCTGACCTCGGCGTGGTTCCTGCTCCCGATGACCTTGGAGATGGCCCTCTCGTTCCTCCTCATCCGCAAGGAGCTCCCCACGTTCGCGGCGGCCCTCCTGGGGCTCCAGCCCGCCCTGATGGCCCTTTCCCCGACCCTTGCCCCCGCCGGAAGCTCCACGGCCCTGGTCGTCGCCGGGGGGGCGGTGATGACCGTCCTCTTCGTCCTCATCATGGAGTACTTCACCCGCCACCGGAGCCTGCAATCCGGTGTCTTCGGGTACGTCACGGTCGTCCTCGGGGTCTACGCGGTGATGATGGCGGGGCTCTTCCTCTGGCAGTACGACGGGAACCCGGCCCTCTTCGCGCTCTCGGTCGTCCTGGAGATGGTGCTCTTCTTCGACGCCGTCCTTTCGCCCACCCGGTTCCAGGGAGAGGCGACCGTCGTGTGGGACCTGAAGGCCGGGGTCGTCTTCGGGATCATCCTCCTCGTCTTCGTCGCCGAGTTCTTCATGGGGGCGACGTTCGACCTGGCGCTGGACGGGCGGAGCGCCTTCCTGGCCCTCCTCCCGAACGTCCCCGCGGGCCCGACCCTCGCGACGTCGGTCGGTCCCTGGTTCCTGGAGGGGATCTTCTTCGTGACCACGGTCCTCGGATCCTCTTGGTTCCTCCTCATGATGGGGCTGGAGATGGGGGCCCTCATCGTCTTCAAGATGCTCGGGACCCGCAGCCGGGAGACCCGGGTCCGCCTCGGGCTGGTGCTCGGGGCCTTCTTCCTCTACACGCTCTATCTTCCCGCCTTCTACTTCGCCCCGGACACCCTTCGGTGGATCCCCATGGTCGGTTGGAGCATGGGGTTCGGCACGGGCGGTGGGTTCTTTCCCCCGCTCCTCTTCGTTCTCCTAGCTACGTACGCCATCTCCGCGGTCCTCTCCCTGCTCTTCGGGGCCCGCCAGCTCTGTTCCGGCCTCTGCTCGGCCGCGCTCATGTACCAGGGGAGCTTCTACGACTCCCTCAAGACCTTCAACCGGCGCTCCCCGGTGGGACGGAAGCTCCTCGGCTCGAGGATCTCCCGGCTCTACGGGGCGGTCTTCTCCCTCTCCTGGGCCTCCATCACCGTCGCGGCGGTCCTGTCCTATCTCAACCACATCGGGACGATCCAGTGGACGGTCTACGGCGAGGACGTCGCCTACTTCACCTACGTGCTCTACTTCGATCTCCTCTGGTACCTCGTCTTCGTGTCGATCCCCTTCGTCGGGACCTATGCCTGCGTCTCGAGCGGTTACTGCTACTGGGGCACCTTCAACCAGCTGCTGGGAAGGCTGGGGTTCTTCCGGCTGAAGGCCCGGGACCCGGCCACCTGCGTGGCCTGCACCACGAAGCCCTGCACCAAGGCCTGCCCCGTGGGGCTGACGGACCTCCCGGCGGGCTTCATCAAGAACGGGGAGTTCCGGGCCCTGAAGTGCATCGGGGTCGGCGATTGCGTCGAGTCCTGCCCCTACGACAATATCCTGTTCTGGGACGTGCGGCACTGGCTCCGCGACCGGCTGGGCCACGGACGACGGGAAGCCCCGTCCTTCCCGGCTCCGCGGAAAGTCCCGGGTAGCCCCGTGCTGGCCGACGAGACGACCCTACGGATGGTCGCCCCCCACCGATAGGGGCTCAGGCGCCGTTTTCCAGATCCCCTCGTCCCTCGAAACGGCGGATGAGCTGCTGGGTCACTTCGAGAAGAGGATGGTGGCTCCGGTGGTCGACCTCGATGTCGGCAAGGGAGGAGAGGTGGTGCTCGCGAGCGACCCGCTCGAGACCGATCTCGACCTTGTCGAATTCCTCGGGATGGTCGCTGAGGAGCACGAAGGCGGAGAGGCGCTTCAGCCCCATCTCCATCGCGGCGAGCGCCCGGTGGTGCCCGTCGACGAGGATGTTGTCCACTCCCTTGCGCAGGATGAGGATGGGCTCCGCGAACCCCCGCTCCAGCTCGTAGCGCCGTCCCTCGAGCTCGTCCTCGAAGACCTTCCACTGGGTCGGCTTGAGCGTGTCGATGGAGACGGTCTCCCGCCGGAGGCTGAAGCTGACCCCGTAGCGCTGGGAGAGGAGGGCCTTGAGCGTCTCGGCCTTCATCGGGGTGGCCCGCTCGAAGTGGCTCCGCACGATGTCGAGGTTGGAAAGGATCCCGACGAGCGTACTGTTCTCGTCCACGATCGGCAGGTCCCGCAGGCCGTAGCGGAACATGATCCGGGCGACGTCGTCCAGGTCCATCTCGGGGAGGCCGACGTAGGTCCCCTGCTTGATGATCTTGCCCAGTTCCTGGTCCTTGAAGTTGGCGCTCTTGAGCAGCTCCTTGGCGCTCACGAACCCGACGAGCTTCATCCCGTCGGAGACCACGGGCATGCCGGCGCGCCGGCTCCGGATCAGGCGCTCGATGGCCTCTCCGATCGAGGCCGTTTCGAGAAGATACTCGACATCGAGGATCATGTAGTCCTTGACCTTCTCTCCCATGCGAACTGCCTTCCGCGGACAGGACACTGCGCGACTACTTAGCGCCTGTCGGCAGAGAATCTGGTTCCCGGGAGCGGGAGGGGAAGGGCCCGTCGCTCAGGCGGAGGGGGGAGAGGACGGCTTCGAGCCTTTCGAGCCGAGCGCCCCACCGACGGCCGCCAGGATGACACCGACCCCGAGGATCCCAAGGTCCTTCACATCGAGGCCCGAGGTATCCCCGTGCCCCAGGAAGTCCAGGGCGATGAAGGCGACTCCGGCGAGGACGAGTAGGATCCCGATCACGAGCACTGCGGTCGACCCAGCGGACATGAATTGGCCATTCCACGCTGGCTATATTAGCTGTGGGGCCCGTTGCATCAGGTGAAGGCGAGGGCATGGAGGGCTCCCGGGTCTCCGAGGGTGCGCGGGCTCAGCGGCCCGAGGAAGGGGACCGGGGGGGAGCCGGGGCGCCCGGGAACGCAGGAGAGATAGACGAGGTCCACCACGCGGGGCAGGCTGAGCTTGAGCTTCTGGTCGATCTCGGCATCCCGTTGGCGGGACCAGGTGAGATACTCCTGCACGAGACGGGAGGCTTCGTCCTGGGTCGAGAGGGGAGGGACGCAGGGAAGGCCCGGGAGCGGGAGGGAGGCGGAGCCCGCCACCACCTGGCGGACGATGCCGCCCCCGCTGATCGCGGTCTCCCTTCCCGCCACCCGGTCCCTCCAGGAGGAGGGCCCCCGGGCGGCGAAGACGTCGGTCACCACGCTCGAGGGATCGAGGGGACCCTGGCCCGGCCGGGCCAGGGGGAAGGTCGAGGCGACGAGCATGGTCTCGGAGACCTCGACCCCGCGGGCCTTCCAGAGGGCGCCGGTCGAGAACGAGTAGGGGACCTCGACGACCCAGAAGGCGACGAAGATCTCCCCGGGCCCGTTCAGGACCCGCACGGCTCCCTGACCCGACTGCGCCTTGCGCATCTGTGCCGCCAAGGTAAGGAGGGTCTCGAGGCGCGCTGCGCTCAGCGTCGCCGTGTTCACCTCCCCGCCCGGGAGGGGGGAATTGAGGGTGCGCAGCAGCACCTCGGTCGTCTGCAGGGACCGCCCGGCGTCACCGCCCCCGGAGGGAGTGAGCACGTCCGTGAGGACGAGGCTCGCCTTGGCGATCGCGATATCCTCGTCGATCCCACCGATCATGACGGACTGGTCGAAGTTCTGGAACGCGATCTCCCGGGCCTGGGTGAGGGGAGGAAGGGCCGACCGGAGCGGCTCCCGGGCCTTCTGCGGGTTTCCCTGGGAGAGTTGGTCGAGCGCCTCGGCCAGGAAGGAGAGGCCGCTCAGGCGCAGTTCCAGGGCCTTGAGCTTCGGCGTGTTCTGGAGGGCTTGGGAAGCTTCGCGGCAGTTCCGGGCGACGAAGGGGTACCGCTCGGGCTGGACCTGGGAAAGGAACCCGGCGTTCGTCAGCAGGTAGGCGTAGGCCGTGGCGATCGCCTCGATCTCGGAAAGGTAGCCCTGGCTCTCCTCGTCCACCGCCAGCGACCGGACGGAGCGCACCTTCTCCTGGAAGAGGAAGGCCCCCTTGGGGTCCTCGGGGCTCGTGAGCCAGCTCGTGACCGTGAACGGGAGGGCCATCTGCCCGTGCGAAAGGAGGTTGAAACAACGGAACCTCATCTCCCGGAACTCGGTGTCGAGCCGCGGCCGGACGCCCTGCACGAAGAGATTGTGCCGGGCCACCGGGTCGATCGCTCCGCCCCCGGCCGCGCCCACCGCCCCCATCGGAAGGGCCTGACGGAGGAAGCTGTTGATCTGGAGGGCGATCTGGTCCACGAAGGCCCGGGCATCGACGACGCGCTGGGCGGTCCCGCAGTGCTCGCAGCGGAGGATCTCCCCCGTCGGGTCCGCAGGGAGGGGGGCCCCGCAGGAACGGCACTTCAGGCCCACGGTGCTCGTGAGCGGCGGCATCTCGGATGCGGTCACCATCGCTCCCTCCCCGTTGTCCCCGCCCTCAGCCCGCGCACTTCGTTCACCTTGGTATCCGACGGATCTGCTCTTCGAGCCTCTGGATCTCGGCCTCGAGCTTCACCTCGACCTCTTTCGCCCGCTCGATGGCGTGCTGGTCGGCGATGCGGTCGATGGCGCTCGCGCATCCCCGGCAGGCGAGGATCGAGCCCCGGGACGGGTCCACCGACCCGAGCCCCGCTCCCGAATCCACTGAGCTCCAGGGGCCGATATCCGACGCAAAAAGAACGTACTGCACCCCCTCTCCCGTGACCTCCCGTCCGCAGAACCAGCACCGGGCCGAGCGCCCGTAGAGTTGCACGCGGTTCGCCGCTTCCTGGGCCCGCATGAGATCACCGGCCTGCGCCCACCAGTTGCGCGCGTTCTCGTTGTGCTCGGCGGCTTCCTTCGGGTGATCGAGGACCACCGCCTCTCCCATCGCCTCCTCCGCCCGTGCGGCCGCGGAGGGAGCGAGTTGGGCCGGGTTCATCGTCTCGTGACGGAAGAGCTCGGGAAGCAGCAGGTTCTGGTTCCCCAATTGCCGGAATTCCATCGAAAGGGCCTGGTTCCGCCGGGCGACGTCGGACCAGTCTGCCGGAGTGTGCGGGGTGGACTTGGCAAGGGACGACTGCTCGGCCAGCAAGCCTGCCTCCCGGGCCAGGGTGGAGGCCGGAACCTGCCGTGGTCCCAGCTTCAAGGGATAGTCCCCCAGCGGGGAGAGGGCCTGGGCCGCGGCGGCGTACTCCGTGACACCGGGAGCGGCCGCACCCAGGGCCATGAGCTGCGCATAGGCATGGGCAACCACGGCCATCTGCGGGTTGCCGGCCACGCGGTACTTCTCGGCCGCGTCCTCGTACTTGTTCTTCGAGGAGGAAAAGTCGCCCCGGAGCATCAGGTCCTGGCCAAGGGCCATGAGCTGATCGGGCGTCTTGAAGAGCGGCACGACCGCCCAGAGAATCCGGAACTCTAAGAAGCTTGGGGGAAAACCCAGGAACCTCCATCATTCCACGGCGTTGGAATGGGAGGGCCTCTTAACTAGCCGCCCCCGGATGTGTTCTTTGGGAGGAAAGTTGCCATGCAGTCCAAACACCCAAACCCGCGCCCTGCGACCGTACAGACCACCCGGACCACGGGCCTCGCAGAGTACCTGGACCGCGCCTTCAACGAGCTACGGAACGAGATGCTGACGGAGTTCGCCCCCTGGGGGGAGCACTGGTCCCCCGGACTCGAGGGACGCTGGATCACCGCGCTGACGGACGTGGAGGACAAGGGGGACTCCTACGAGATCCGTACCAATCTCCCCGGTGTGCACAAGGAAGACATCGAGGTGAAGATCCAGGGACATTGTCTCCAGCTCGAGGCCAAGCAGGCCGCCGAAAGGGAGGAAAAGGGGAGGAACTACCTGACCCACGAACGGAGCTACGAGGGGTTCTTCCGGAGCATCGACCTTCCCGAGGACGTCCTTCCCGAGAAGGTCTCGGCCTGGTATCGGGACGGGGTGCTCGTGGTGAGCGTGCCCAAGTCTCACCCCGAGCCGGAGAAGATGATCCGAGTGGGCTGAAGGGAAGCCACGGACCGGGAAGGACCTCCCTTCCTACCCATGTCCTCCGGGAACACTCCCGAAGGCGTCCAATCGAAGGGGCCCCTCTCCAGAACTTCCCTGGGAAGCCAACGTAGGGGTGGGGAAGATGACGGATTCCATGGGATACCGATGGCACCTACGGCCGGGGCTCTTCCTTACGGTGCGATTCCTTCGGAGCCACCGGGTCCCGGTAGAGACGATCCCCCTCGAGCGCCTCCCGCAGCTCTCGAAGCGGATGATCCGGTGGGCGCTCCGGGTGTACCCCGGGTTCCTGGACCGGGCCGACCCCACCTTCCCCATCATCATCGCCGGCAAGGGTCGGGTCCGGATCACCCTCGACGGCCGCCATCGCATCTCGAAGGCCCTGTGGACCTCGCTCGCTTCCCTCCCGACCGTGCACGTTCCCCTGGGGTACGCGCTGGAGCTCCTCATCCCCGGGATCTTCGAGATAGAGTGGCTCTTCCTCTTCGTGCGGGGAGAGCTCCGCAGGGCGGGCCGGCACCCCGGGGCGGTCCACTGACCGAGCGCGGAGGTCGGACCTAAGCCCGGTCGCGTAGGTAGGCGGTCAGCAGATGGCCGATGAGGAGATGGGTGTCCTCGATGTGCTGCATGTCGTGGGAGGGGACCACGATCGCCACGTCGCAGTGGGGTCGCATCTTCCCGCCGCCGCTCCCGATGAGCCCGACGGTGGACATCCCCATCTTGCGGGCCGTCTCCAGGGCCCGGATCACGTTCGGGGAGTTGCCGCTGCCGGAGATGCCGACGGCCACGTCCCCCTTGTCCCCCATGTTCTTCAGCTGCTCGCTGAAGATCTCCGCGTAGCTCACGTCGTTGGCCCAGGCGAGCATCGTGGGGATGGGATCCGCGAGCGAGACGCACCGGTACCTCCGCAGGGGTTCCTTGATGGTGCACTTCGAGATGTCGGTCGCCATGTGGCTCCCGGTGGAGGCGCTTCCACCGTTGCCGAAGAAGTAGATCGTGCGTCCCTCCTCCCTCGCCTTCCGGAACAAGGGCACGAGCTCCGCGAGCCCCTGTTCGATGTACCCTCCCGAGAGGCTCTCTTTCGTGACCTGAAGGTATTCCTTGGCGTATTCCCGTGCAGCTTCGTCGCTCTGCATGTCCTACCTCAGCGCTCCACGAATATTATCTGTGACCCCGTAGGGGAGATGCGGAGGTCGACCTTGCGGAACCCGTCGAGCGCCTGCTCGACATCGGCCGCCTTCTCGGGAGGATGGGCGACCAGGAAGAAGCCTCCGCCGCCCGCCCCCGTGACCTTGGCGCCCAGGGCCCCGGCCGCCATGACCCGCTCGTACATCTCGTCGAGCGAGGGATTGCTGATGCCGTCGGCGAGCGAGCGCTTCAGTTTCCAACCCTCCTCCAGGAGGTGCCCCACCCGGGGATAATCCCGGGCGAGGATCGCATTGCGCGTCTCGAGGGCCATCTCCCGCATCCGCTGCAGGGTCGAGGAGTTCTCTGAGGTCCTCTCCTGCTGGCGGGAAAGGATATTGTTCGCCGAGCGGGTGAGCCCGGAATAGAAGAGCGAGAAGTGCCGGGAGAAGTCCTCCCGCTCCTGCGGAGACAGGGGGACGGGTTGGACGTTGACCGTGCCCTCCGGCTGGAACTCGTAGTAGCGGAGACCGCCATACGCGGCGGCGTACTGGTCCTGCTTGCCGGCCGGCTCTTTCAGCACCTCGATCTCGATCCGGCAGGCCTCCTCCGCCAGTTCCCGGGGGCTAAGGAGCTCGCCCCGGAAGGCGTGGAGGGCGTTGAGGACCCCGACGGCGAAGGAGCTCGAGGAGCCGAGCCCCGTCCCCTCGGCCGGGATATCCGAGACGGTGACGATCTCGACGGCCTCGGTGACGCCGGTCGCCTTCATCGCCTCGCGGGCCATGGGGTGCCGCACCGCATCCACCCGGGGGACGTACTCCGCGGTCTTCGAGTAGCTGAGGCGGATGTCCCGGTCGAACTTCTGGTTGACCAGGACATAGACATAGGCTTCGATCGCCGCGGAGAGGACGGCGCCCCCGCCGTGCTGCGTGTAGAAGGACGGGAGATCAGTGCCCCCACCGGCGAACGAGACCCTGAGCGGAGTCCGGCTGATGATCATGCTTGCCTCATCTTGGGGGATTTCCCGGCCAAGAAGAAGGTTTTGGCTACCGGTCCCACCTCCTCGAGCGTCCCCATCGCCCCCAGTCCGTCCTTGAAACGGGCCGCCCGGTGGTCCAGGATGATCCCGATCCCGCGGTCCGTCTCCGTCCGGATCATGCGGCCCAGGGCCTGCTGCATCGACCGGCGGGCAGGAGCGGAGTAACAG
>JAKAYL010000009.1 GCA_021809545.1 Thermoplasmata archaeon | reverse complement strand
GGTATTTGTGACCCCTCTTGGTGACGGTGCGGACATAGGACATACGCACCCAGAGTAGTGCGCAGGTAGTAATTAGGTTTTCGGCGGTAGCCGGCTAGAATGGCTTACGGTCTTTGAATACGAGAGCTTCGCCCGCCTTTCCTTAAATCCCCTGACGCAATGACCGACGAAAACCGGTGCCGCCATAGCTCAGTTGGCAGAGCGGCTGATTTGTAATCAGCAGGTCGAGAGTTCAAGTCTCCCTGGCGGCTTCTCCCCTCCGACCCAGGTCACGCATCGTCGGTTTGTCGCCCGGAGAGCACCAATGAAGCTAATACCCCCGGGGAATGTTTCTCCCAGGTCCTCCTGCATGTTCAGTTCCCCTACCGCTCCGAAAGGCTCCTCGCTCTCCGAGCGATGGCGGCCCTCCACCCTCGATGGGGTCGTGGGGCAGCTGGACGCTGTGGCCAAGCTCCGAGCCTTTGGGACGTCCTGGGGAAAGGGGAGTTCCCGCCCGGCGACCGTTGCGGCCATCCTCGAGGGCGCCACCGGCACGGGCAAGACCTCAGCCGCTTACGCGCTCGCCCGGGAGATGGGCTGGTCCATCGTTGAGATGAATGCCTCGGACGCCCGGAACGAGGGGGCGCTCGCCCAGACGGCGGGACGGGCCGCGATCACGAGCTCCTTTGGAGACGATGGCCGCTTCCTTTCTCCCACCCTCGGGGAGAGGAGCCTGGTGCTCATCGACGAGGTCGACGCACTCCCCCTGGGCTCCTCCCGCGGTGGGGCGCGCAGTGTGAAAGCCCCCGTGACCCCCTTTCGCGAATTCCTCCACGGACGGTACAAGCGGATCGAAGACCTGAACCGCGCTTGGAAGCTCACCGGAAAGTCCGCGTACGATTCCTTCGATGAACTCCCCAAGGAACCCTCCGCCGCCGGGTTGGCCCGCTATCCCAAAGAGGCTCGAATGGACATCGGTGACTGGCAGAGTTCCCGGAAGGCTGCCGTCAGCTTTGGGGACGAAGGGGCCGTGGACGAGCTGGCCCGGATTGTGCACACGACCCGGCAACCCCTCCTCATGACCGCCAACGATGCCTATCCCCTGCTCCGGGCCGCGAACTTTCCCAGAAACGCGGTCCTGAGGGTCAAATTCCTCTCGGTAGATTCGACCTCTCTTCGTGGGCACCTGCTCAAGGTCGCCAGTGCCGAGGGTCTCACGGTCAGCCGTGAGCTCATCGACGCCATCGTTTCTCGGGACCACGGGGACGTGAGGGCCGCCCTGAACGACCTGGAGGCGCTCTCCAGCCTCCCGCCTGGGGTGGACCCGGCGGAGGTATTGGGTGTCCGTGAGGTCGAGAGCAATCTCTACGAGGCGACCCGGAAGTTCCTCTCGGGGGGCCGGTTCCTGCCTTCCGTCGAGGTCATGCGGATGGTCGACGTGCCTCCCGACCAGATCCTTCCCTGGATCGAGGAGAACATCCCCAACTTCGCCGAGGACGCCGATGGGCTTTCGGAGGGATTCCGGGTGCTTGCGAGCGCAGAAGCCCACCTTGCTTTGGCGAACCGTTGGAGGGTCTGGGTCCTTTGGAGCTACGCGAGCGAGCTCATGACCGGAGGGGTTTCCACGGCCCTCTTCCACGGACGACCCCCGGGACCCTACTACCGGGCCCCCACCGTTGACTTCCCCGCCTTCTTCCGGGGACGCGGAGGGGACCGCCGTTGGGTGCGCGATTCCCTGGTCCGCAAACTCGGTAGCTACGTGCACATGTCGCGACGCCGGGCCTCCAGTGAAATGCTGCCGTTCGTGGAAAGGCTTTTCAGCGCCGTCGGTTCTTTGGACGATTCCGAAATGATGGCATTCCAGGACCTCCAGTCCGCCTTCTCCAAGCGGCTTGAGCTGGAGTCTTCCGAGATCAGCTATCTCCTCGAGGAAGCGCGGGAACACCCCCGAACAAAGGGTCCGACCCCGAAGGATTGAGAGGAACTCACCGCATGTCGGTCTCAGATTCCGTATCGTCCTCAGGCCTCGCCCTCTTCGCCGAGAACATGCGCAAGGTCTACCACACCCGGGGAAAACCTTCCGTGGAGGCTTTGCGGGGGCTCAGCCTCTCGGTGAAACGGGGCGAGCGCGTGGCGCTCCTTGGAAGGAACGGGGCGGGGAAGACGACCTTCCTCAAGATCGCCTCGACCCTGCTCATGCCCACTTCGGGCCGGATCGAGATCTTCTCCAAGGACGTAAGCGTCCACCCTGAGGAGGTCCGCCCATACATCGCCGTTGTTCCCCAGGAGGGACATCCCTTCTACCACCTGACCCCCTGGGAACAGGTCTACACCTACCTCCTCACCCGAGGGTTCTCACGAGAGACGGCGCGCGAACGCACCGAGGTCGCCCTCCGGGACATGGATATCTACGACATCCGCGACCAGCTCAATGTGACCCTCTCCGGCGGACAGCAGCAGCGGACGATGGTCGCCACCGTGCTCGCCACGGAGGCCCCCCTCCTCTTCCTGGACGAGCCCACACTGGGGATGGACCCCTTCGCCCGCCGGAGGGTCTGGGCGGCGCTGCGGAAGCTCACCGACCGGGGGTCGACGCTCCTGCTGACCACCCATTATCTCGACGAGGCGGAGAGCCTCTCCCACAAGGTCTACATCATCGAGAAGGGCAAGGTCGTCGCCCAGGGCACTTCCTCCGACCTCAAGCGGAGCGTGGGGGGCACCGTCCGGGTGACCATACCCATGGACAGCGCCAAGAGCGAGGACTTTGCCAGCTTCGGACGGATCATGACCGGCGAGGGGGTCATCCACGTCATCACCGAGCCTCCCCAGATCAACGAGATCCTGAACACCGCCCTTCGCCGGGGGCTCTCGGCCACGGTGGGGCCCGTGACCTTGGAGGAGGCCTTCTTGCAACTCGTGGGCCGGGCGATCGAAGATGAACACTAACTTCCTGCCCTCCTGGAAGGGGCTCTGGGCCTTCGCCGGGACGGAGGCCCGGGTGCAGCTGCACGAGTACCTTTCCATCGCCACCACGGTCCTCGTCCAGATGATCTTCATCTTCTTCGTGTGGCTCCTGGCGCCTCCGCAGCTCCTGCCCTTCGCCGTGGTCGGCTCGATGGTCTTCTCCTCCTTCGTGGTGGGGGAAAGGGTCCTTGACGAGGCCGCGTACATCCGGATCGACCACAAGCTGAACGAGCTGTACCACGCCTCCCCCCTCACGCCGGAGTCCTACTTCCTCGGCATGGGAATGGGGGTGCTCGCCGCGTACCTCCCCCCCCTCGTCGTGCTCGGCGTCCTCAGTGAGCTTGTCCATCCCTTCACGGTCCTCTCCCTGGGTGTGCTCGTGGGTACCCTGGCCCTCGTCTGGCTGATCGCTGCGAGCCTCGGCTACGTACTGTCGACCTTCTTCATCGACATGCGGGCCATCTGGCCGTACGCGACCCTCCTGTTCAATTTCTTCGGGGTCCTTCCCCCGGTCTTCTATCCTCTGGGCCTGTTCCCCTCTTACCTCACCGAATTCGCCCTCCTGCTCCCTCCGAGCGCGGGCGCCGCCCTAGTGGTCCACGCGATGGGCCTCGAACCTCTTTCCGGAGGAGAGATCGTGTTGGCCCTGACCGCCCTCCTCGTCGAGGCGCTCCTTCTCAGCTCTTTCGCCATCTACTGGGCCCGCAAGCGGACGCGGGAGGGGGTGTAGGATGACGGCCACGGTCTCCCTGCCTCGCAACGGCCGGCTCTTCCCTGCCTTCGTCATCATCGGGTGGCGGTGGATCTCCCGGAACCCTGCGGTGGCCATCGCCCCGGTCCTGGTACCCTTCCTCTTCCTGTACTTCCTGAGGATCATCTCCCCCGCCTATCTCTTCCCAGGAGAGATCATCGGAGCCATGCTCTTCACCTCCCAGAACATTGGCAACTGGGTCCTCGGCGACTCGGCCACGTGGCGCATCCAGCTCGCCTTGCAGGATATGTTCGTTGCCTCTCCCCTCGGGAAAGTGCAGTATCTCTTCGGGATCGCCGTCTCGAACCTCATGGCGGCGCTTCCGGCCTACGTTGCCCTCGGGATCGTGCTCGCGCTCAGCTATCCCGTTCCTCCGATGGCCTGGGTCTTCCTCGCGATGGCCATCATCGTGCTGTGGTTGCTGTTCTCCGCCATCGGGATCGCCATCTCGAGCCGGATCAAATCCCGCCGTGAGATCTGGCCCGTGGGGAATTTCGTATTCACGGCCCTGGGCATCCTCTCCCCCCTCTACTACCCCGTGAGCGTTCTGCCCCCGGACCTCCAAAAGGTGGCCTACTTCCTCCCCGGGACCTACGCGGCGCTATTCGCCAAGGGAGGGATGGGGATGGTCCCGGTCACTTCCCTCGAACTGGCCACCTACGGCCTCCTCCTGGGAGGACTGGCGGCGGTGGGGATTCTGATCTCGGTCTATCTCTATCGTTGGAGGACCGCGTAGGCGGTCCCGCGATCTCAGTGGGACGTAACGCCTACTGTCTTGGGGGCCGTGACCAGCACCCCAGGGGGAAGGTTCGGTGTGGCCGCTTGGGGAGGCTCGAAGCGGGAATGGACGAAATCGAGGATGGCTTGCCACCCCTTCTCGGCGCCGCGAACTCGGTAAGAGGTCTCGTCTCTTCCCAGGAAGTTGTGGTCGACCCCGGGGATGACCGTGGTGCTGTACTCGATTCCCCAGCTGGAGAACCCCCGGGCCAGTAGATCGCTCGAGAAGCCCGCCCGCCGGTCTTTTTTACCGTAGACGGCGTGGACCGGAGCGCTGATGGACGCCAGGCGACCGAGAGGCGTCACGGCGTAGGGGTAGGCGAGGGCGACCGCCTTGATGCCTTCGGACTCTGCCGCATAGGCCAAGGCGAACGTGGCGCCGTACGAGGCCCCATAGATGGCCTGCCGGGAAGGGTCGATCATGTCGTCCTGCAGCACGTGCCGGCGGCAGGCGTCCATGACCCGGAGCAGGCGAAGTCGTCGGGAGGCCGGGAGCAGGACCGCCCCCTTCAGAAAACGCGTTCCCCGGTCGAGAACGTAGTCGACCACGAAGGAAAGCCCGGGAATGCGACCGGTGTCCGGCATGACCACGTCATACCCTGCTCGGGCGAACCGGACGGCCGCCTCGATGTTCTGGGTCGACACTCCCACGGGATCGGGGACGATCATCACGAGGGGGTGCTTGACGAGCTTGCTGGGCTTCAGCCGGATGGCATGCAGGACCCCACCGGGAACTGCCGATGTGCGAATGAAATCGGTGGAAGAACTGAACGGGAAGGTGAACGCTGCGGGCTTCTCCTCGGACTTTATCCAGCTCTTGTTCAAAAAGTCGAGTACGCAGAGCTTGAACCGTTCCTTGTTGAGGATGATGACTGCCTGACGTTTGTGGCAGACGTCACAGACGCCGACCACTCCGGCCCCGAACTCCCGGGACTCGGTGCCTGGTAGCAGCAGGTCTTCATCCGACATCGACTTTCTCGAAGGGTTTCCGCTTAAAGCCTTTTCATGCGGAACGCCTTGGCCGAGAGGATCCATACCGGCACGGCAGCGACCATCGCCACCACCGACAACCCGAAGGTGAACGCAAAGCCGAAGTGCGAGGTGATGACTCCGGAGAGACCCGAGCCGAGCACGGCGGCCAGTCCTCCCAACGCGCTGTTCGCGCCCAGATAGCTCCCGATGCTCCGTCCCTCCAGGGAACGGAAGAGAAGGAGCGAGGAGGACGTACTGTAGAAGGCGACCGCCAGCCCCAGCAGAGCGTAGAAGCCGACGTTGACCAGCAGGTAGTCGTTGTGATTGGTGTGGGCTGAGAGCAAGCCGAGGGGGATGAGCGTGGCGAAGACCAGGACTCCGGCATATCCGGAGGCTCGGAGCCAGCTCGATGAGACCACGCTGGTCTCCGCCTTCCTTCCTTCGGAGGCAGAGGCGCTGAAGGGGAGGGCCACCGTCTGCGCCGCGTTGTTCGCGAGGTTCACAAGGAAGATTCCTCCCGCCCCGAGGCCCAGGAATTCGAGGAAGGGCGTGTAGGACGTGTTGAAGAGATTGGCGGCGAAGTTGAAGAGGAACGAGGCGACGAGGATGAGGGGCACGTCGTGGGTCGCCTCCGTCCTCATCCAATGGGCGGCCTTGCGCCAGTAGGTCCAGGTCGGCAGCTCCAGGAAGAAGGGGTAGAGCGTCCGCAACCGTGAGTCCAAACTTTCCCGGTGCCGTGCGATCGTCGTCCGTTCCATCCGGGTGATGCGTTCCGGAACGAGGACGAAGAGGAGCACGGCGCTCAGAGCGGCGAGGGACGCAGCCAGGTAGAGGAAACTGGGCAGATTCCCGGAGAAGTGCTCCACCCAGACATATCCCGCCAAGATCCCCACCGTGCCCCCGATCACGTTCATCTCGGAGAAGGAGGCGTAGGCCGTGGGGCGTTCGTGGAGCTCGAAGCGCTCCATGATGAGCAGGTTCGAGGCCGCGGCGCCCGAGGGTGCGATCCATCCGAAGGCGGCGTAGAGCAGCAGGAGCTCGTTCAGTCCGTGCACCGTGGCGACCAGGGCAAAGATCACGGTGAGCGAGAGGTAGTTGAGGGCCAGTAGGGGTCTCCGGCGCTGCATGCGGTCGCAGATCCGCCCCCAGAGCATCGCGGCCGGGATGAGGGAGATGTTGTAAAGGGTCTGGGCGAGGGCGACCGCCACCACGTCGGCGTGGTACGTGAACAGGATGAGAATCGGCAGGATGACGGTGAAACCCGAGAGCGCGGCGTTGACCGGGAGGAAGACGGTGAGCCAGGGGCGACTCAGAATGGCACTTGTACGCGTGGGGGCTGCTCCTCCCTGATCTCCCATTTCCCTCTGGCAGCCTACGGGCTCTTCTTTTAAGCCGCTTCCCCCTGGCCCTTCCCACCATGAGTTCGGTACCCACACGGGCCCTCCGAGGGGCCCTGATCGTGACCCAGGACGAGAAGCGGACGGTCCTGCGCGGGGACGTGCTGATTGCGGACGGAAAGATAGCGGAGGTAGGGAAAAGCCTGCCCCAGAAGGCGGACGTAGAGGTCGACGCCCACCGGATGCTCGTGGCCCCGGGCTTCATCAACCTGCACACCCATGTCGCCAATACCCTTCTCCGCGGAGTGGCGGACGACCTGGATTTCGGCGGCTTCCTGGAAAAGATGTTCTCCTACGATGCCAAGCGGACCGAAGCGGACATCGAGGTGGGAGCCCTCCTCGGGGGGGCCGAGATGCTCCTCGGAGGGACGACCACGTACCTCGACATGTACTACGGAATGGACGCGGTCGGCCGCGCCAGCGAGCGACTGGGGATCCGCTCCTTCCTGGGGTGGGCCGTTCTCGATGCCCAGTTCACAACCCAGAAGGGCATCCCGGTGGACAATGCCCGGGAGTTCATGGGGCGGTGGAAGAACCACGAACTGGTCACTCCTCTTCCCGCGCCTCAGGGTGTTTACGTCGTGAGTGAAGAGACGTGGCTCAAGACCAAGGAACTCGCCGACCAGAAGCGGTCGCTCGTCCACTATCACTTGTCCGAGACCCTCAAGGAAGTGGAGGACCACGTAGGAAAGCACGGGCTCCGACCCGTGGAGTGGCTCGAGAAGATCGGTTTCCTCGGGCCTGGGCAGATCGCCGCCCACTCGGTCTGGCTCAAGAACAATGAGATCGCCCTCATGGCTCAACGGAAGGTGGCGGCGGCCCACTGTCCTTCGTCCAACATGAAGCTCGCCTCCGGGGGCGGCGGGCTCTGCCCTGTGACCGAGCTCCGGGCCCAAGGGGCCGTGGTCGGGATCGGCACGGACTCCTCTACGAGCAGCAACACTCTCTCGATGCTGCGGCTGACTCACTTGACCGGCCTCGCCCACAAGCATGCACGCCACGACCCGAAGAGCCTGCCTGCGCAGGTCCTCCTTGACATGGCCACGCGGGAGGGAGCCCGCGCCCTCGGACAAGAGGGTTTCCTCGGAACGATCGTTCCTGGGGCGGCGGCCGACCTCGTCCTTTACGATATGGCCCATCCTTCCCTCGCACCTGTCGACACCGCCTCTGCGGTGGCCAACCTCGTCTATTCGGCGAACGAGGGCGCGGTGAACTCCGTGTTCGTCGGAGGAAGACCGGTCGTGGATCGGGGACGGTTAGCGGGTCTTGGAGACGAGGAGCTGGAGAAGATCGCTTTGTCTCCTCCTCTGCGGTGATTCCCTACCTCCCTGCGCGACCGCGAGTCTGATCCGCCTCCGGAAGCGTCAACGTTAAACCCGGAAGGAACCCCTCTAAGGTACGGAACCGTGCCGAGCTCCCAGTTTCCCAGTTCCTCCGCAAGTACTCCCGGGTTGCGCGTGAGCATTTGCATCCCGGCGTACAACGAGGGCGAAAGGCTCCTTCCCCTCATCCATCGCCTTCAATCGATGTCCCTCCCCGAGGGGAGGATCTTGGAGATCCTGGTGGACGTCTCGGGAAGCACGGATGACTCCCGCGAACTCCTCTCGAAGCGGGTCGATCCGGCCCCCCCGGTGCGGGTGCTGGATAGCGGCGTGCGCGATGGCCTCGTGCCCGCGCTGAACCGGCTGATCGCAGCCGCTCAGGGGAACATTCTCGTGAGGATCGACGCCGACGTCCTCCTGGAGGATGGGGCGATCCCGCTGTGCCTGGCGGCGGTGCAGGAACGGGGCGTTGGGATCGCCGGTCCGCGCGTCGTGCCGCTTTCCACCCGGGAGAACTGGGCCGCTCGGATCGTGCGCACCTTGTATTCCATCCATGACCTGATCTCTCGGGAGGCCCCGAAGACCACCGTGGTCCAGGTCTTTCTCAAGCTTCCCCTTTCCCTGCCTGTGGACTCGGTCATGGAGGACGCGGCGCTCCAACACGAAATCGCGGCGTCGGGGTATTCGGCCCGCTATGTTCCCGAGGCGGTGGTCCACATCTATGGTCCCTCCACGCTGCACGACCTTGTCGCCCAGAGGGTCCGCACCATCCGTGCCATCCAGTGGTTCACCCGCCACTATCACACTGTCCCGTCGACCGCTTCCCCCGGGGTGGTCCTTCGAGCCATGAAGAGGGCTCTTCGTGAGGGGCAGATCGGTTGGGCAGATCTCGGAGCGTTTGCAGGCATTGAAGCCCTCTGTCGAGGGTTGGCCCTCTTCTACCGGATGTCCACCAAGCCCCCGGTCGGATGGACCCCCGTGGAGTCGACCAAGCCCAGAACCCTGTCCTCCCCGGGATCCTCCCAAGGGGAGACCCGACCTTAGGCTCGCGCGGGGCAGCCGCCGTTCCTACTTCACAGGATAGTCGAAGGGTAACCGCTCGCCCGGGTGCTTGAAGTCTTCGACCGTGGTCACGAAGGCGGCCGCTGCAGCGAGGAAGGAACCGATCAGGATGAGCAGGATGACATTCACAAAACCGATCCCGAGCGAGATGTGTCCCGACTGTCCCGTGCCGAAGCTGATCCCGACGATGGCATCCGTGGCCAAGATGACCAGGTAAGCGATCTTCACCGAGGAGAGGGCCAGGCAGACGGGCCCGAAGATCCGGGTGGGTCTTGTTACCGTCTTCGCCCCCCCGAGGATGGCGACGAGGGCTCCGACAAGGAGGAGGGTATCGCTCGGCAGGGGAAGCCGGAGGATGGCGTCCCCTTTGACCATCTGGAGGAGCTCGTACGGAATATAGACCAGCAGGAAGAAGAGCCAAACCACCTTGAGGATCCCCTTGGTGTAGAGCCAGGGGGGATTCGGGGGTCGGTACGGGAGAGGGCTCTCGAGCGGTGGGGAAAAAGTTCCGGAGCGACCCGCATCCGGGGCGGTGGTACCTGGGACCAGGGCGAGTTCGGACGGCGGAGAAGCGGGATCCATCGGCGGACTAACCATGGATCAGCCCCCAAGGCCGCCCGAGGAACAGAAGGTGGGGACGGTAAGGAAGGGTCGGGGTCCCGGCAGGGGTGAACCAACCCCGGTCCCCGTGGGCCTCAACTCCCGAGGAGCCTGCCGTGGGGAGCCCGCGCTCCGCATTCGCATGGGCGGGTGGTCCGGTTACGTTCCCCGAGGGGAAGCTCCCGCCCATGTCCAGTTCCACATACAGGGTGAAGAGGTAGGCATAGGACGCGTTCAGCCAGATCCCTTCGGTGTAGTTGGAGCCCGGGGCCGGCTGGGAGTAGATCTTGAGCACCAGGGAGATCTGTGCACTCTGGCCGGGGCCGATAAGGGTCATCGGTGTGCTCGCCGCCGCAACAAGGGGTCCGTGGACTTCCGCCATTCGATATCCTATCTGAACCCCGAGGGGCAAACTCGCGCGGTTCGTCACATTGATCATGCAGCGTGCCGTTCCGCTCGATGCGGATCCGCTCACTGTGCTCGCACAGCCGGTGCTGTTACCCCCGCTGGAGGAACCGCTCGGGAAGGTGATCTGGGGTGGATGTGTGGCGATAGAGACGACCGCATAGGCGATGTACACGAGGACCAGGACCAACGCCAAAATTCCTGAGAGCCGTAGCGTCCGCGCTATCCGGTAGAGCCGCGGCTTCGGTCGCTTGGCGACTACGGACAAGAGGAACCCCGCCCTGTCGGGCTGATGCGGCACAGAATGGGCAAGGAGGAAAGCACTCCCATCGAGGGAGGTGAAGGGGGCACGGCGACGGCGGGAGGCACCTGTGGGGCGGCGGGAGGGAAGACGGCCGACGTGGGGGGGGCCCTCCCCGGAGGGGGCTTTCGGTACCACCGTTCCCAGAGAATGGCCAAGACCCCGCCGATGATGAGCGTGAAGACCGTGAGATAGACCACGATCATCAATCCGTAGACGATGGCAAATATGGTATGCGTGAACGCCTGAAAGGTTTGGTTGAGGGATTGATTTCCCGAGGAGTTCCCGGAGGAGGCTGCTGAGAGGGACGACAGAGCCAGCAAGGGATCTCCGGCGCTCGGCAGCCCTGAACCGTTCCCTCCGATGGAGCGGTAAGGAATTGAGAGGACGGGCACGGACGGAGGTGCGGCGAGGCTGCCCCCAAGAAGGGCGAGCAGCAGAAGCGAGACGGAAAAGAACAGAAGGAGCCATTGCCTTGGGTACGACCTCATCGCCCGGCGCTCCAAAGCCCGCACTTGGCCCCAAAAAAACGTACGGAACTCTGCCTATATGAAAGGGTGCCTTGACGAGTTCCTTTGGGTGGACTGACGAAATGCGAAGAAGGGCCGTTCCTACCGGTGAAACCCCTTTCCGGGCACAAGCTTATGCCCCGGCCGGATTCGACTGCCCGATGGTCCCGAAGGCACGTCAATCCTGCCAGCGCAGAAGAGGCGATGCTCGTGCCTTTGCCCTCGTTGAAGTACGTCCCCTCCCAACGAGGAAGGATCCGGGTCCCGGTCGTCTCTGGGGTTCTCGCGGGAAGGGGTGCGGGTCTCATCAGGAATGGATGCCCCCGACGACAAAGGATTTAGTTAAGCGACCAGATATGGGATAAACTAACCCTATGGACCCGCAGGTTGCCTCTACACATTCGTTGGAGTACTGGATGAGCCGGCTCGCTACTGCAGGACGTTTCCTGCGGCAGAACCCGGGAGTCACCCTCGCTTTGCTGTTGAATGTGGTGCTTCTCTTCCTCCCCTTCTACGATTCGAACAACATCCCGCTCGCCATCTCCTTCGTGAGCCACTTCCAGAACCACTCTGGCGTTCTGTCGGTAGGCAACTGGGTCGGCGGCCCCTTCGTGGGTTCCGTTTGGACACCCATCTATCTGGGATACCTCTTGTCCGGTTTCTCGATCTATGCCGCCTACACTGTCAGCAAGGCCGTTGACCTCCTGCTGTTGATCGTCCTTGCGGTGACCCTGGTCTCCCATCTCCCCCCCACCGAGACCCGACAGCGCAACGCCGTTCTCATCTTCACTCTGGCCAACCCGATCTGGCTGTATGTGAATTACATCTGGACCGAGTGGGACATCTTTCCCGTCTTGTTCCTCGCTCTCGGCTACGTTATCCTGAGGTACGGCGGTGACCGACCCAAGTCACGGGTTCACCTGCTCTCCGCGGCCATGATAGTGGTGGGGGTTTTCTTCTACTGGTTCCCCCTCGCCGTGATTCCAACCCTTCTCTACTACTCAAAGAACCTGGAAGAGAGAGTGAAGACCTTCCTGGCGCTGCTGGTGACGGCCGGAGTGATGGTGGTGGTCCTCGTATTTCTCCTGGGGGCTTCGCTGGGAACCTATTCCAGTACGCTGGCCAGCACCTCCTCGGTGCTCAATCGGTCGGGGTCGTTCGGGTTCCAGTATTTTGCCCACATGAACACCGTGGGGTACGTGCTCCTGACGCTGGGCATCGTCCTTCTCCTCCCCTTGCTTCTGCAGAAGTGGCGCGTCAGCGAACCGGCGACCATGTTCGTCGTCCTCACCCTCCTTGTCTACACCTCGTTCGTCCCGATGCCGGACAACTACACTTTCGCTTTTCCCTTCGCCGTCCTGGCCCTGGTGACACCTGGGCTCCAGCGTGTTCCCTGGCGACGACTTTGGGTGAGTATCGCCTACCCGCTGACGGGCTTGATTCTGGTCAACTTCTTCATCTCCAATGGTCAGCCCGACGGCGTCGGGATCTTCTTCTTTGGGTACGACATCTTCGGTAACAACGTCCGCTTCCTCACCACCCAAAGCGCCACCAACACGTTCCTAGTGGCCTTCAACGTCATCACGACGATAGCGGTCCTGGCCGCCATCCTGACCGTGGTGCTGAGCAGTCGGGGGGACCGGTCCCCCGCGGACTCTCGGCCGAGACGTTCCCCGTCTCTCCCTGCCGGTCGGAGGAAGCCGCGGGCCTGGAGGCAAAGGGCCATCAAGGGGGCCGTCATCTTCGCCGTGCTGATGGCCGGCGCTCTTGCGTTCAACGTTCTGCTTCCGAATGCCATTCAGTACAATGGCTCAGGGAACCCACCTCTGTACACGATCCTGCCATTATTCATTCCCGACAATGGCAATGTGATACGTCCTATCCCGAACGAGACGTTCACGGAGAGCGGAAACAGGGTGAACATCGCGGAGAATGCCCTTCCCTTCCAGTTCAGCCGATGGTTCGAAGGCCAGGGAGTCACTTTCTCTGCGGAAGAGAGCCTGGGGGGGAAGATCCCCCAAATGACTCCGGTGCTCACCGGCTCACCCTTCAACGTGACCTTCTACAACTACACCGGTCCGGATGTGACGGGGCTCTCCCCCTTGACTGAGAATTTCTCCACGAACCTGACCGAAGCCCCTGCCACGCTGCCCATCCCGATCCAGGGGTACAATGGGACGGTGATGAGGTTCCACGGAAACACTTCGGTGGATTACAACTTCACTCAGGCGGAGTTCTTGAACCGCTACCTCACCTTTGGTTACCAACTATCGGCCCCGAATCCGAACGGCACGAACCTCCTGCACCTCGACACTCCTCAGGGTTTCTTCGCAGTGGTGCAGTACCCCTCCCAGCTCTTGGCGGTCACCGGAGGACCGGCCACCGGAATGACCTACTCGAAATTCCTCTTGGAGAACAACACCACGATCAACGCCACGAGTTATCTGAGTCTTCAGGCCGGACCAAGTTCGGTCTGGTTGGAGATCGCAGGTCACGACATTCGCGTCCCAGTGGATCTCTTCGCTGGGGCCCCTCTTTCCCTCCGACTCGGTGTCCCATTCGAACCCAACGGCACCGGCTTTGCCCTCAGGGGAGCCACCACGCCGCTCTATCTTTCTGCCCAGAATTTCTCGCTGGTCCCTCAGTACTTTGCCGAAGTCGGGAACACCACTACCCCCAGCCGTTTGAGCGATAGCTCCATCAGCTTCTCGCTGCACTCGACCAGCGCGGGAACGGCGCTCACGGTCGAGGGACGATCTTATCAATCTGCTCGGCCCACCTCCGTCCTATCCGTGGGAAAGTTTGTCTCGGGGTCCTACACCGTGGAGATCGCTTTCCACCAGTTCTCGGTGACTCAGTATTCCAGCGACCGTTTCACCCTGGTTCCCGAATTCTTCGTTGTTCTGGCCCCCTACGGTCTGCTCGTTATTGGGGTCCAATTCCTGCGTCGCCGACAGGGTCCGAGAGCACTCTCTTCTGCCCAGCCACCTCCCCCGGTCACGCCCCCCTCGCCCGTCACGAAAGAGCCTGTCAAACCCGCGGAGTGGTAGGAAGACGTGAATCCGAAGGTCGTGCGCGAACCCAGTGTTCCGGGGGAGGTCTGTGCGCTGATCGTAACCTATCACCCCGACTCGACGGAACTCAAGGCGGTGCTTCGGCAGGCGCTGCACGAGACGGGACGAGTGATCGTAGTGGACAACTCGACCGAGCCCCTGGCGCAACGCACCGTCACTGCGATGACGGCAGAGCTTGGTGCCCTCTCATCCACCACGGGCGCAGGCCGAGTGCACCTCATCGCGAACCAACGGAACGAGGGACTGTCTCTGGCCTACAACCAGGGACTCCGGCAAGCTAAGCAAATGGGCGCTCGATTCGTGCTCCTGCTCGACCAGGATTCCGTGCTGGAGGATGGAGCCATTGCAAGCTTGCTACGCCACTGGAACGGAGCAGGGTCCGGATTGCCGATTGGTGCCTTGTCTTGTAACAACCTCGAGGAAGTAGTGGTGAATGTGGGCCTGGAGCCAATCCATCTACGACTGCGCAACTTACGCAATCAGAAGGAGTACCTCCGTGGCAAGATGTTCCGGGAGGGTCATCTCCGGGAGGTTAAGACCTTCACGAATTCTGGAACTCTCCTGCCGATGGCCGTGGTCGACAAGGTGGGTCCGTTCGATGAGGCCCTGTTCCTCGACGCCATCGATTATGACTATTCACTACGCCTTCGGAGCCACGGGTACCGATTACTCCTGGACGATCGGGCGACCCTACGACACCGACAGGGAAAGTATCTCCAGCACAAGATCCTGGGAAGACCGGTCAACCTGCGAACCTACAGTCCTCTCCGGTCCTATTGGATCGAAAGAGACACCCTGCAATTCGCCAGCAAGTGGTTCTCAAGATATCCCGGAGAGGTGACGAACATCCTGGCGGCGCAGATATCGGGGACGGTAGGTGCGATTCCACTACTCGACAGAAAGAGAGAGCGATTCCAAAATGTGCTCCGCGCTTTTTCCGACTTCGGGCATCATCGTAGATTGTCGTCCACGGAGAGAGTTGAGACCCCTGTCGCGTAATCCTCTGGAAGAAGACCACTCACCCCGCGGTGGAGATACTTCGGTGAGGAGATGCCGAAGCATCCAACGGCGGCGAAAGAGGCCGCTCAGAACATCTTGCAGGCCTGAAGAAAGAGTCGGTGCACGCGAGTGTCCCCGCTGATCTCTGGGTGAAAGGTCAGGCCCCAGACATTCTCCTGCCTCACCGCCACCGGGGAGTCTTCGTACAGGGCAAGAACGTGGACCTGCTTCCCTACCTTGAGGATCCGGGGGGCACGGATGAAACTCGCCATCAAGGGCTCTCCCTTCAAACCCTCGAACTCGAGCGGCGCTTCGAAAGAATCGACTTGGCGGCCATAGTCGTTCCGCCGGACGGACACGTCCAAGAGTCCCAACGGCTTCGGGTCGTTGCCCGACCGGGAGCGCTCCACCTGGGTGGCGACCAGGATGAGCCCGGCGCAGGTGGCGAGAATCCCCATGCCATCCTTGACCCGGTGGAGCACCTCCGAGCGGAGACCGGTCGCATCGAGCAGGCGAGAGAACGTGGTGCTCTCCCCGCCGGGGATGATGAGGGCCGCCACATTGGCCAGGTCCTCCTTGCTACGGACGGCGACCACCCGCTCCTGGCCCAGGAGCTCGACCAGGACGGCCTTGTGCTCCGGCACGTCTCCTTGCAAGGCAAGGACGCCGGCGAGGGCAGTGCGGGGCATGTTCAGCCGGATCGGATGCGCGAAAGGACCTCTTTCGCAACATCGACCCGCACGGTGCCCGTCCGGGCCATCTCCTCGGCCACCTGGTCGATCTCTGCGCCCGTAGCCCCGGCAGCGATCGCCACGTTCCGCGCGTGGAGGGCCATGTGACCCTTCTGGATGCCCTCAGTTGAGAGAGCTCGTAGCGCAGCAAAGTTCTGGGCCAGGCCCACGGCCGCCATGACGGTGGCAAGTTCCTCGGCTCCCGTGATCCCCAAGATCTTCAGGGCCAGTTTGGCCACCGGGTGAGAGGCGGTCGCGCCCCCAACCACCCCAACGGCCATCGGCATCTCGATCGTCCCGACGAGGTCGCCATTGGCATCCTTCTCGTAGGTGGAGAGGGGTGCGATGACACCGCCCCGGGGCGCCTTCCAGGCGGCGTAGGAATGAGCACCCGACTCCAGGGCCCGGAAATCGTTCCCGGTGGCGATCGCCACGGCGGAGACTCCGTTCATGATCCCCTTGTTGTGGGTGGCACACCGGAAGGGATCGGCGGAGGCCATGGCCCAGGCATCCAGGATACCCTCGACCACGTCGTCCCCCTTCCAGGTCCCGAACGCGAGGGCCGAGCTGGGGAAGACCGCCCGAGAGCGGGCGAGACGATAGATCGCGAGGTTGGAGAGGATCCGAAGGTGGCGTCGTCCGCCCGACAGACGGGCCAGTTCCGGGGCAAGGGCCTCCGACATGGTGTTCACGGCATTCGCACCCATGGCGTCCTTAACATCGACCACCACGTGGACCACCAGCATGGCACCCCGGGGAGAATCAAGGACACGGGTCTCAAGGGCAAGGGCCCCTCCTCCCAGCTTCGTCAGGATGGGATCCTTGGAATTCGCAAGTTCGAGCAGGCGCTTCTGTTCCTCCAGGATCCGCAGAGCGGCCCCGTGGGGGTCCTTCACGCCGAGAAGCTGCACCTGTCCGATCATCCGGGTCCCGGAGATCCCGCCGTGGAATCCTCCACCGGCCCGAGCGATCTTCGCTGCGTGGCTCGCCGCCGCGACCACGCTCGGTTCCTCGATGGCCATAGGGACCAGGTAGTCCTTTCCGTTCACTCGGAAGTTCGAGGCGATCCCGAGAGGTAGAGAAAAAGCCCCTACCACGTTCTCGATCATGCGGTTGAGCTGGGCGATCTCGGCCCCGGTGTGGGGCCCCAGGACCTCCATCTCGGCGGCGTTAAGCGCGGCGATCTCGGCCACCTTCTTCCGGCGTTCCTCGACACTCAGCTTGTAGAATCCCGGCAACTCGGAGTTTCTCTCGCTCATGGGTTCTTGGTTCGGGAGGTACTTGTGTGAGAATCCGGTTCGACGCTGCTCACCGTCCTCCACACGGAATGGTCTCCCGAACGGCGGATATCCCTTCGGGCTAATAAGTTGGCGACCACTTCCTCGAGCACCAGGAAGGGGAGCCACAGCATTTCGAAGGGGTATCTCTGGGCGGTGTCAAGGAGGAGGGCCCCGGCCCGTCCCAAGGCTCGGGTCCGGCCGAAGACCATCAGGGTCAAGATCTCGGGCCCTTTCCCCTGCCTCACCAATTGCAGGTGGCCGAACGCCACCCTCCGTCGCTGGACGAAGAGTCCGTAGAGCGTGTGGGGCAGCGAGTTCCTGACCGTGCATTCGCGGGCGTACACCAGCGCAAACCCCAGAGACTCCGCATAGAGGCACAGATAGGCATCGTCGTTCACCACGTCCTCCGGTAGCGGAACTAGGAGTTCCCGTCGCATCGCCATGAATTCTCCGCCATGGACCCGGCTCCCGGAGGAGGAAAGTCGGGCGAGGGTCGTGTCGTGGACGGCCCACAACAGGGCGCCCATGTGGCCCGAAAGCCCCTGAGAGCGAAGGGGCAGCACCTTGGGCACGACCACGCCGGTCTTGGGACGGTCGAACCTTGACAGTACCTCTTGGAATATCGAGGGGTCGAAGTCAATGTCGGTGGAGAGCAGGAAGACGATGGACGAGCCCCCGAGAAGCGCGAGCGAGCGGTTGTAGGCCCTCGCCTTGCCCACCCTCTTGGCTTGATAGGATATGTGGAGACGGGGGTCCTGGAGCCCGGTAAGGTACTCCCGGAGGGAGGAGGACCCCTCGCAGACCACGACGACCCTCTCCACTTCCGACGACAGCACCTTGGGGACGATACGTTTCAGCGAAGGCAGGTCATCGTAAGAGAAAAGCACGACGCACGTCCCCGATAAGAACATGGAACCCCTCTGAACGAACGTAACGGTACAGATATATCCCTGTGGCCGCCACCACGAGGACCATGAAAAGGTGCACCGAGGAGAAAAAGTTCAGTTGCAGCTGCTCGGCCTGACCCATCGGTGAGGAGAGGTCCTGGTACGAGTAGTACGGGTTCACCCAGAAGGTCAGGCTGTTGGAGATCTCCAGGCCCACCAGCGGAATGGCGGAGAAGATGAGCGCCCACTTGACATCCCGGGAAATGATCAGCAACAGGACCGGATAGAGGAAGTACTGGGGGTTGACGAAATTGTTCGTCAAGAAAAAGACGAGGAAGGTCTCCACGAGGATCGGCACGGGGTTCCTCGGTGCTCTCCAGTATCGGATCACCTCGTAGACGTAGAAGGGCAGGAAGAGGTAGATGAGGAGGGGCGGGAAATTCGCGATCGGGACGAACTGCTGCCAGGTGATGCCGTTCGAGACGAAAGCCCCGGTGAAGTGCGGCTGGGCATTGGTGTAGAACAGGTTGACCAGGTCCAGGGGCACGTTCCCTGAGAGCGCATAGAGCCCGAGGGAGAGGCCGCCCAGGGCCAGCACCGGCAGGAAATCTCGTCCCTTGCGGGCGCTGCGGATCAGGATGAACGGCAGGAAAAGCCCGGGGAAGATCTTGATCGCCGCCCCCACGGAGGCGTAGAGGGAAGAACGGAAGGTATTCCCCCGTTGGAACTCAAAGACGGAGAGGGCAAGGCAGAAGGCGGCCATCACGTCCAGCTGTCCCCAGGCGACTCCTACCAAGATCACGAAGGGATTCAGGAGCCAGAGCTTCTCGGCGTTCTTCAGCTGGAACCGGTCCCGCAGGAGAAGATAGGTGCCGAGCGTGGCCAGAACCATGGGGATCTTCAGGAGGACGAAGTACAGGGGCAGTTGGGGGGATACCAGCATGCTCCACTGCTCCATCGTGCTTCCCGCGGGCGCTCCCGGAAAATTGAGGGCAGCGTTGGAGGGAAGCGGGTTTCCGGAAAGTGACTGGTAGAGGGCTCCGCTGAGACTGCTGTAGGGAACGTAGAGGGGGGGATAGACCCATCGTAGGTTCGCCGGGAGCGAGGCCGAGGGGATGAACGGATTGACGTGGGCCATGAATCGCAACCCGGAGCTTGCCACAAAGAAGAGGTCGAAGCGCTGTCCGAAGAGCGCGGCGGCCATGAGATAGAAGGGGACGGCCGCGGCCAGCATCCAGACGGGCTTCCGGGGAGCCATCCACACACCGGCCGTGAAAAGGAGCGGGATCGCCACCGCGATCGCGTCCAACCAGACCAGGGTCGCCTGAGGCTGAAGCGATATCGGCAAGCTGACCGCTCGGGACGCACCCAGGAACACGGAGAGCTGCGTTGAGCCCGAGGGGATCTGGTTCGAGGCGAAGGACAGCAGGAAGTAGCTGCTGTTGACGAGTAGGTGGGACACGAGCGGGGTCCCTCCGCCTCCCGGTCCACCGGTTCCCTGGTAGAGGGTGACCTCCCCCGTGAACGGTTGTCCCAGCATCCCTTCCAGTTGGATGGTGACGTAGGAGAGTGAGGTCCCGGAGTACAAAACAGAAGAAGGGGTCAGCGTGAAGGTGCCCAGGGAGTTGGTGACGACCTTCTCGTTCTGACCGGGATAGGAGAGCAAATAGGGGACGGAAAGAACCGAAAGGACAAGGGACCCAAGAAGGAGAACGATCCAGAGGCGAGAGCGAAGAAAGCGCGGAATCCGCACGCCGCTCATTCCGTCTCTTGTGGGCCGTCCCGGTAGAGCAGGACCTTCGCGGGCCGGAGCACGACCGAGTCGACAGAGTATCCCTGCTGAACCACGTGGGCGATGCACTCTTCCTTGGCACCCTCGACCCGAGGCACGTTACCGACCGACTCATGCAGATCGGGCGAGAACCGGTCCCCGACTTGCGCAAGGGGGCGGACCCTCTCATCCTTCAGGACGTTCTCGAGGTTCTTCATCACCATCTGGAGCCCATCCTTCACCACTTTTGCTTCCGGGGGCAGCTTGGAGATCGTCTCCTCGATCCCCTCGTGAAGGTCGACGATGCGGAGCAGGAGCCTTCCCACGGCGGAGCGCACGGCCTGATCCCTTTCCCGGTCGCTGCGCTTGCGGTAGTTGTCGAAGTCGGCCAGGAGATACTTGTACCGCTGTTCCCAATCGATTGCCGGAGGTGCGGGGGCTTCCGTCGGGGCCATAGGGGGAGAGTCCTCCTTTTCGGAAGACGCCTGGGCTCCCTCGGAGGGGTCTCCTTCCGGAGGACCGGGCCGGGGAACTTTTTCCTGCGGGGATTCGGACGCCTTCGACTTCATGTTTCCAGCTAATGGAGCAGGTAGCCTATACCGTTGACGATAAGGTAGACGACCGCGGCCCCGCCCAATCCGAGGGCCAAAGTTTGCAGGGCGCCCTTGAGGGGTCGGTTCTCGCCATAGCGCTCCTTCAGTACCCCCACCGCAGCGAGGGCCACCGACGAAAGCGCCAGGGATCCCAGGAACGCGACGTCGTCCGTCGGTATCCCTAAACCCGAGGCTAAGTTGGGAAGAAGCAGGGTCACAACGAACGGGAGGAGGGGCAGGGAAGAACCAAGAAGCGTGGTGAGCCCGACAGCGGCTTCCCTCAGGAGGCTGGGGGGTTCCATCTCGTCCTCCCCAAAGCCCAGCTCCTCGCGCATCATCGTCTTGACCCAGAGGGACTTGTCCGCCGTGATCTTCTGCACGATCGGTTCGGTCTCCTCGGCCGAGAACCCCTGCTGAAGATAGATGTCCCGTATCTCCTGCCGCTCCATCTCCGGCATCTCCTCCACTTCGCGGATCTCCCGGGCCATCTCCCGCATCGTGTAGCGGTATCGGGTCTCGGCGGCAATATAGGCCCCCAGGAACATGCTCACCGAACTCGCCAGGGTGGCCGCGATTCCGGCAACGACCACGAAATAGATGGAGGAATTGGGAGCGGCCACGACCCCGGCGACCACCGCGAGATCGGTCACCAGGCCGTCCATGAACCCGAAAACCGCGTTCTCCAGCAGGGCGCCTATTCGGCGGCTGGGATGAGGTTCATGGGGAACCTGGGAGGGAGCAGTGTCCGGAACCATGGTGGCAGACCGTCAACCCTGCTTTGCTCATAATCGTTGCCAAATCAGGGCGCACTCACGAGGCGTACGGGCGGAGGGGCGTCATTGTTTTAAACCGCCCCACGTGCAGGAGACCATGGTCGCGGAAACGGGAAAGGGGAGTGGGGGTGGAAAGTCGAGCCTGAAGTTCCTTCGCCGGGGTAAAGTGAAGGAGATCTACGAGGTCTCGGATGAAGTCCTTGAGTTCCGTTTCACTGATGATATCAGTGTCTTCGACAAGAAGATCCCGAGCCCGATTCCGCACAAGGGGGAGACGCTGGCCCGGACCAGTGCCCATTGGTTCCGAATGTGCTCCCGCTTGGGGATCCGACACCACTTCCTCGAACTGATGGACGGGAACCGGATGCAGGTCCGGAGGGTCGACGTCTCGGCCGACATGGCCCACCACGCCAAGAAGAGCGTGTTGATCCCCCTCGAATTCATCGTCCGCTACTACGTGGCGGGAACCCTCTGGGACCGAATCCAGAAGGGGAAGACCCACCCGGGAGAGCTCGGACTCCCCGCTCACCACACCATCACCTACGGGGAGAAGCTTCCCACCCCTCACTTCGAGATGACCACGAAGCTCGAACACATCGACCGTCTTCTCTCGGAAAAGGAGGCCATGGAGATCGGAGGTATCACTCGCAAGCAGGTGAACGAGATCCAAGAGGTCATCCTCTCGGTCGACCGCGGCATCGAGAAGGATATCCACCCCCGGGGGCTCATCCATGTCGATGGGAAGAAGGAGTTTGCCTTCGATGCCGAGGGTCAGGTCATGATCGTGGACACTTTCGGCACGGGCGACGAGGACCGTTTCTGGGACACCAAGGAAATGGAGCGGGGCCGTTTCGAGGACTTCTCGAAGGAGTTCGTCCGACAGTACTATCGCAAGAGCGGCTATCACGAACAACTCATGAAGGCCCGGGAGCACGGTGGCGAGGAGCCCCCGATCCCGGGACTGCCTCCCCAGATGGTCGAGGAGGTCAGCAAGATGTACCGGTCCATCTACGAGCGCCTTACCGGTGAGCCCTTCCGCCCCGTGCGGTCTGCGTGAATTCATGCCCGGAAAACCAACCAAGAGCGAAGAAGAGAAGTCGACCGAAGAGGATTCTCTTGAGGACCTGCCTGGCGTGGGCCACACCACCGCCGAGAAGCTCCGCGAGGCAGGCTATCGAGATTTCATGGAGGTGGCGGTCGCCTCTCCGGACGACCTGGCCGCAGCCGCCGACGTCGGGGAGGGCATCGCCCAGAAGATCATCCTTGAGGCCCGTAAGCGCGCCAAGATCGGTGGCTTTGAGTCTGGCGCCGAGATTCTTGAGCGGCGGAAGCGGATCGGGCACATCTCCGCCCAGTCGAACGCGATCAACGAGCTTCTCGGGGGCGGGATCGAGACCCAGGCCATCACCGAGTTCTACGGACAGTTCGGGAGCGGAAAGACCCAGATGGCCCTCCAGGCTGCCGTCACCGTGCAGTTGCCCGTAGAGAAGGGTGGTCTCAATGGGGACGTCGTCTACATCGACACCGAGAACACCTTCCGTGCCGAGCGGTTCTCCGACATGGCGAAGGCCCTCGGTCTGGATCCCGACAAGGCACTTTCCCGTGTCCACGTGGCTCGGGCCTTCAACTCCAACCATCAGGAACTCCTGGTGCCCAAGGCGTTCGAGCTCGCCCACGATCGTCCCGTTCGTCTCCTGATAGTCGACTCCCTTACTGCCCACTTCCGGGCCGAGTTCCTCGGACGAGGAGCGCTCGCCGACCGCCAGCAGCGCCTCAACCGTCACATGCACGAGCTGCTTCGCTTCTCGGACGTGTTCAACGCGGCGATCATCTGCACAAACCAAGTGAGCGCCCGTCCCGACGTGCTCTTCGGGGACCCCACGGGGCCCATCGGAGGGAACATCGTCGGTCACACGGCCACCTACCGTGTCTACCTGCGCCGCTCCAAACCGCCCCACCGCATCGCCCGCCTGGTGGACTCGCCGAACCTCCCCGAAGGGGAGGCGGTCTTCTCGGTCACCGGCGAAGGGATCAGGGACTAGGCGGCATCGGCTTTTCCTCGGAAGGCTCGGCTTTTGCCGAGCGGGACATCCGGCGGTTCCGCAGGGTCAGGTACGCCACACCCAGTAGGGTCGCTGCGAGGGCCGCGGTCTCGGCCAGGAAGATATCCTGGTCGTTGAAGGGAAGGATGGCCGGAGGAGACGGGACCTGGAGGATCACCTGCATCTCCGTGGTGAGAGTGACGGAGGAGGAGACAGTCCCTGAGGAAGTGCTGGCCGTGAACTCATAGGAACCGACAAAACTGTCGCCTCCCACGCTCACATTGTCGGTCAGCAGGAAGAGGTAGAGCGTGCCGCTGTTCGGGAGGGAGTAATCGTAGGTCGGGGACGCCGGAACGAGGGTGTCCGTGATCGTGAGCCGAGAGCCGGGCGGGACGACGGCTCCTCCTTGCCCCCGGACAAGCACCGTCACAAAACGATAGACCAGCACAGAGGCGCTTTGGTTCTTCACCGTGATACCCGGAAGGTTGGCCACGCTTCCGGAAACGACCGACGTGTTCTCTCTCCAGTTGTAGATGCTCGCCGCCGTGGCTCCGTTAAAGACCAACGAGGGAGCCGTTACGTTCACGAGCCGGACCTGACTCGTCCCGTTGAAGACTAGGGGGAACTTAAAGAGACAACCGCCCGTGGCCACGAACGAGCTCGAAGCATCGGTGATGCGGGCGGAGCCGTTCAGCACCGTTGAGTTGGTCAGGAGGACGTCGGTGGCCCCGCTCCAGGAAAGCCGGCTAAGGGTCGTGTGGGAGAATTGGGCAGTGGCGGAGACGACGCCGGAGACAAAGAGATTGTAGACGAAACCGTAATCCGGGGATGGGGTGGAACCGTTGCCAACCGTGAGATTCGTAACGTGGCCGATCGAGGTGTTGGTCAGGATCACGTTGTCCGCCCGCAGGTTCTCGATCGAGCTGTAGCTCGCATTCAGATTGTCGACGCGGGCAGGCTTGGAGAAGGTCCCGATCAAGGTCACACTGCTCACGTTGACCGAGACGTTGAGATAGGAAACGGCGCTCCCGGTCACCGAGATGGATTTCAGTTTGCCCGGTCCCTGGATGGCCACCTCGGTGACCGTGGGCGGGGAAGTCTTGGCCAAGGCGTGGGACCCGCCGTAGAGGGTCCCATTGTTGATCGTGATGTAGCCCCCGGTATATCCCCCGCTAACACTGCCGGACCCTACCGACATGCTGATGGGAATGGAGTTGAGGAGAAGCCGGGATCCTGAGTCGACGACGATCCCGGAAAAGGAACGTGCCCCCAAGACCAGATGGTCCGAGCGGTTGAAGCTGAGAGTGGAAGCGTTCTCCACGGACAGTTCTCCTTCGATGGTGATGTTCCAGGGTCCCGTGACGTTCACGACCCCGCCTCCCTCGATCGCCAGGTTCGAGATGTTCACCAGGGTCTTGCTGTTGTCGAACACGGAGAGGATGCCGGCGAGAGTGCTGTTGTTCCACACGCACTTGTTGCTGTAATTGATGGTGATGATCGCCGAGGCCGGCCCGTTTTGCACGGCGGTGCAGTTAGGTTCTATTCCGGTGATCGGCGTGGAACTGCTGGACGGGACGACAGAAGGGACCGTGAATACCGACGAGGATCGTGCGGGCGGTGCTAAGCTGAGATGGGTCGGGGAAGGGAGGCTTGCCATGGTGGTCGGTGCCGAGGCTGAGATCACGGTAAGGAGGATCAGAACGGACAAGGTGAGACGAAGTTGGAAGCTCAGCACGAAGAGTACGAAGGAGGACCCCTATAAATTCCCTGCCCCCATTCCTGAAGACACGCCGACCCCCTCTCGTAAGAGGAGCGGGCCCTTCTCAAGTATCCAGCACCTGATGAGAGACGGATCCTTTTTTCGAACGCTGCCAAGTTTCCGCGACAGCCTTTTGCCCGACACCGCCTTCTGGGCCAACCCTCTACAGAAAAGTCTCCCCGTCCGACTCAAGGAGGTAAGAGAACGGACGACAAATTCCCGTTTACGGGCCTGCCCAAGGCACCGGCCGAAGGAAAGGTCGTGCTCAGAAGTATGCCGACCGGTCAACGGACGGCCGTCTCGGTGGCTTAGCTTCCGTCGGTGCGCGCACGGGAGTTGCCGCGACCCGCACCGGAGGGGCATCCCCGGGCTTCGAGGGTGCCTTCTGCTCGAACTCGTCCCCGTCCAAAACCATGATCCCTTTCGGTGGGGGCCTTTGGCCGGTCACGTATCCGAACCAGTAGACCACGATCCCTTGGCCGAACAGCTGCACGTAGGGGATGAGCTGCTTCCGCAGATTGCGACCCACCTCTACCTCGTCCCCGAAGTTGGCCTTCGACTCGATCCACTGCACCTCCTGGCCGTCGATCCAGATGGGATTCGACAGGAGGGCGTCAGGGGTCTTGGTGAAGCTTCCGCGCAACTCCTTCTCTGTGCGGTACCCGATGTGGTGCTTCTCCAGCCAGTTGTGGAGACGGTCCTCGCCCCGGATCCCCCGTTCCCTCTGGATCTCCCCTCCCTTCGGGGAGTAAATCCAGTCGGCGACCATTGCTTCCTCGACCTCCCGGCGGATGCGGATGTCAGAAATTTCCGAGGGACGACGGAAACCGTCCCAGAAGACCTTGCGCGGGGTGTTCTTCGTCTTCTCGATCATCTGGGCGATGAGCACGGGAGGGAAGTTCCACTTTCGGGCGATCTCAGTGTAGCTCTTCCCGTGGTTCCACTCGTTGAGCATTTCGCGCGTGTGGTTGAGGACGGAGTAGTATCGCTTGGTCGCGTCGCGCGTCACTCGATGAGTGTAGATGATGAGGAGGAGGTCCTTGTCCATGCCTCGCTGCTCGTGGATGCGCACTACGTCGTCGTAGGTGGCTAACTCGCGGTAGAGCGCGAGATACTCGGAGCGGCTCAGTTGCGCCATGGGTAGCTCACGTTCCCTTTCCCCGAGGGAAAAGGCAGAGGGAATTGTTTTTGTTCAGAAGATGTTCGCATCGGTTTCAGGGCCAGTTCGGCGCCACGGTGGGAAAGGCAAGAGCCCCCCCAGGGGCTAGGTTCGTTGGTTCGTTCATAGGTCGCGATTGGGTCATTCCAAGTTTCTTTGCTTGTCAGGAAAGGTCGTTGCTGTCCGATGACCCTATGCATTCTTACGCTTAACCTCTTCCGCTCACGTGTACGGGACCCAAAGGTGCGACCCGATGACGTTTCATTGACGGGATGGATTTTGGAAGGCCCAGCCCTCCGCACCGCCGGCCCCGAGCCTCTGGGGCTTGCGCCATTAGAAGAGAAGACTTCGGGATCTTCCCCGAAGCAAGAGGGTCGGAACCTCGAAGAAGTGGCACTTGGGACTCCACATTTGGCTCTCTCGGGACCCGCTCGCGAGGCCGATTGCAGGGCGTTCTGGGTGGGACTTATATATCGGCGGACCTTGGTTCGATTCCGCAATACGGTGGTGCGAAATCGGTATGAGAACCTACGTGCGAGTAATTTTCAATTCGGAAGGAGCGGACCCACAAGAAGTCACCAAGGTCATGCGCGAGCTTGGCTTTGAGGAGTCGATGGGCATGCACGATTTCGTCTACAAGTGGAAGAACAAGGCGGCTATCGACGAGGTTCTGAAGCTCGTGAGCAACATGCATGGCCGGATTCGGGGCCTCCACCTGAATTACGAAGTCACTACCATCGCCTAAGTCCTGAGTCCCTAGATGATCGGCGGGAACCGGGAGTCGGTCCAGGACGCCAAGAACGACATTCTGATCCACCTGTTGGCCCACCGTGCCCATCAGAGCCGGTTTGAAATGGACAAGAACGTCACCGAGTTTTCCATCATGCGGGCGTTCCGTTGGATGGGGACCCACCGGGTCCGCGTCGCGCTCCAGGACTTGGAGAACCGACGGCTGGTGGCCCGCCAAACCCAATACGTCGTAGGCTACAACGAGCCCAAGGTGATCTACCTTCTCACTTCGAGCGGCCGCTTGCAATCCAAGAAGATCATCGCGGGAGATGGCAAGCGCGAAGAACACTGACCCCGCTCGGCGTTCGCGACTCAAGGGAGACCTCACCGGAACGCACGTCCGTCTTCGCCCGCCGCTGCCCGGCGAGACGACGTTGCTTTTCCAATGGCTGAACACCCCGGAGCTCACGGCTCCCTGGGACCGCTTTTCCCTCGACAGCTACGCCTCCTTTGAGAAGAACCTCCATTCATCCTCAGAGGACGACGGCTCGTTGTATCCCCGATTTGTCATCGCCAAGATCGAGGACGACCGGCCGATCGGGGTCGTGGGTTTTTACCGGGCCCATCCTGTCTTCGAAGGATACGACCTGTGGTATGCCCTCTGTGACGTCTCGGAGCGGAGAAAGGGGTACGGAAAAGAGGCCGTGGGATTGACGCTGGATTTTCTCTTCGCCCACACCCGGTCGGAGCGGGTCGGAGCGACCAGTGATGTGGAGAACGAGTCTTCCTATCGGCTGCTGGAATCCCTGGGGTTCCGGAGGGAAGGCACGCTGCGTCGGGCCCTCTTCCACCACGGGGACTGGCACGATGTTTTTGTCTATGGTGTCACGCGGGGCGAGTGGATCAAGAAGTAGTCTCGAGAGGAAGCGCCGCAAGATCGCAGAGATCGACCGGAAGCTCATCCGACTCATGTCCCAGAGGGTACGCCTCGTTCAGGAGATATGGCTCCTGAAGGTCCGGGCGGAGCTTCCCTTCCATGACCCCGAACAGGAAGCCAAAGTATTGACCCGGTCCCGACGCTGGTCACGGTCCGAGGGCCTCCGCCCGGAGTTCGGGGTCTCGGTCATGTCCCGTCTCCTCCAGGAAGGAAAGACGAGGGCGGGACGAACACTGACCAAGCGCACGAAAGGCGCTCGAAGAAAGAGGTAATATCCGCGGGGCCTTAGAAGGACCCGATGGACTTTAAGCGAGTACTCCAGCGGATCTGGAAACCGCTCTCGGTGATCGTGGCGGTCTTCGCATTCTGCACCGCAGGCTTCGTCCTCACCGAAGGGGTCTCCTGGTTCACCGGGGTCTACTGGGGGCTCACGACGCTCTCCACGGTGGGATATGGGGACGTGGTCCCCACAAACACCCCCGCCCGGATCTTTGCCATGACCCTCATGTTGACCACGGTCGGGGTCATAGGTTATCTGGTCTCGACCATCACGATGTTGGCCATGCAGGCACGCGAAGAGGAGCTGCTCGGCACCGGAGGCACGAAGATGACGGGCCATACGGTTCTCCTCGGATGGACCCAGACGGCCAAATCAACGCTGACGGAACTCATCCTCTCCGGGGAGAAGGTCGCCCTCATGACCCGGAAGCAGGAGGCCGTCGTGGAGATCCGCACCTACATCACCCATCTCATTTCCCACTCTTCGAAGGACCCTGAGCTGCGGGACCGAGTCACCCCCCTCACGAACATCTACATCGGCTACGGGGACTATACGGAGAAGAGCGCACTGGCGCACCTGAACCTCGAGGGTGCGGCCAAGGCGGTCATCGCTAGCGACGACGACGCGCACAATGTCATGACCTCCCTCATCCTGAAGGAACTCGCCCCCCACCTCCGGATCGTGGTCGCCCTGATCCGGGAGCACTTCCGGGAGACGCTCCAAGCCGCGGGGGTCACCTACGTCATCAGCCCTTCCGAGATGGGAGGAAGGGTCCTTGCCGAAGCGGCGCTTCAGCCCGAGGTGGCCATTTCCCTCGACCAGATGACCAGCGGAGGCAAGGGAGCCGCCATCAACGAGTACATCGTGCCTTCCGGATCCCCCCTGGCTGGCAAGACCTTCGGGGAGGCGGCGGAGGTGCTCCGGAAGAACTCGGGGGCAATCCTGGTCGGTATGGCCCAGCGGAACCCGGGCAACTCCCACGTTCGCTACACGGTGTCGATGGCTCCCTCTCCTGACGTCCGCTTGGAAGCCGAAAGCTACCTCCTGGCGCTGACCCCCTCCGCCCGGAGCGAGGAGAGCCTGGAAAAGTACCTCGGGGTCAAGGCAGGGCGGGAACGTATCCACCCGTGACCTGGGTCCCAGAATAGCGGGCAGGCACTTTCCCAAGCCTGCATTGGTACCAGTAGCAACACCGCGGAGCCCGTTGTCCGCTCCACCGACTTAGCGGAAGAGAGAGAACTGCGAGTTCGTGGGGTCCGGGAGGACCTTACGTCTCCGAGAGGACTATTCGCCGCCCGCGGGGAGCTCCTCGAGGGAGTTCGTGGCGTGCTGCAGAAGCAACTTCTCGGGCTCTCCCGTCTGGGGGTTGGCCTCCTTGAAGAGGAGGAGCATGCTGCGGAAATAGAATTCCGCCACTTCTTCCCCAGCGCCGGCACCGTAGGAGACGTAGTCGTTGAAGTAAACGAAGACCTTGCCCCAGCCGTTGGCACGGAGGCTGGAAATGAGCTGCTGCTTCGTGAGAAGGGAGCCCCCTCCCTTGGCGGGGGTAACCTCCCGGAGACGGACGGTACCACGGTCGATCTCTTCCAGGATATCCCGGAGGATCGGTCGCTCAGAGAGCCCGACGACACCGTCGTAGCTCACGTAGATTTGCGGTTGGGGTTTGAGTGAGACCACCTGGACCTGCTTGACGCCCTCTACTCTCTTAATCCTCATGCTGTGCCTCCACCCGATTGGCCTTCCCTATTTAAGGGATTGGCTTGCGGGGTCCTTCTCAGTCGGCACCGGTTCCGCCTCTTTGGGCTTGGGAGGTTGCATCTGTTTGCCACACTTCCAACAGAAGAGCTCACCGGGTCGCATCTCTGCGCCACAAGCATCGCACTTCCCTTCGGGTTCTTCCGAAGTCCCACCGGCCGAGGCCGCCGCCTGGGCCATGCGGCTCTTCTCCCGAATCTTGAGCCACCGGTAGACGAAGAGGATCACCACGAGGATCGCCCCCAGCGCGGCAGTCAGGAGATAGAAGCTCGGGAGCAGCTTGACCGCGTAAATGTAGGCCCAACTTCCCGTGATCGGTCCCTCATTCCAGTAGTAGCTCTGCTGGGCGACAGGGGCCGCGATCCCCTGGGCGATATCGCAGTAACCCAGGCAAGACCAGGCATAGCCGAGGTTGCTCTGATTGTAGGAGTAGTTCGCGGTGAAGACGTAGTACATGATCTGGTTCGCGGGGAGCTTCTCGTCGAACGTCACGACGTTCCTGGCCCGAGAGAACGTCTGGTTTCCGAGGTACTCGGGGCCGAAGAGGTGGAAGTAGTCGGGGTTCCCGCCGCACCCGTTCGTGGCGTTGAACCCATCGTACGCACAATTCGTCACCCAGAGGTAGACGGACGTCACGTGGATCCCGCTACTCACCGTAGCATTATAACTCACGTTTTGGTTTACGGTGGTGATACTGAATTGGTATTTGCCCCCCGAACCCGGGCCTCCCGAGAAAGGGGTCACCCCGGCGTCCTGGAGAATGTGGGAGTTCGAATTGTTCCCATCGACCGAGGAAAGCGGGGTGTAGGGGGTGAAGAGCTGATTGTTCGTGAGCGCGGCCCACACGGGAGCTACACCGGCCGTCACCACGATGGCGACGACGAGGAGCGTACGGAAGGATTTGTTCCATCCGATGTAGATCGGGATCCCGAAGGTGAGGAAGATCATGATGATCGCCCCGAAGAGGATTCCCGTGAAGTAGAGCGAAAGGGCGGTCAGGACGATGATCATGGCCACGATCGACACGTAACCGATGGGCTTCTGGGCGAAGGACTCGAGCTTCTCCTTGAAGGTCGGCACGGCCGAGTACAAACCGGTTCGTTCTTTAAGATGTCGCAAAGCGAGACTCGACCTGCGTACCTCCTCCCCAGGGCTCCCCTACCCGGGAAGTCCTCTTTTAGGGAAACTGCCAGGTCACGGTTGGCACGCAAGAGAGGAAACGCGGCCCCTTTCTAGGGCCCCCGTCCACCTGTGAAGCGACCGCCATGACCGCTCTGTCCGAGGAGTCTTATGTACCTTCCCGTTTTGGGTCGAACCATGAAGGGGCGGGACGGCCTGCAGGGAAATCCAGAGACTAGGGGACAGTACGTTCTGATCGTACTCGACGGTCTCGGAGACCTCCCTCACCCCTCGCTCCAAGGAAACACCCCCTTGGGTGCGGCCACTACGCCGCATCTTGATGCGCTGGCCCAGCGATCGGAACTGGGTCTCCTTGACCCGGTTCGAAAGGGCGTGGCTCCCGAATCCGACGCCGGGGTCCTTGGACTGCTCGGATACGATCCGGAACAGGAATCTCCCGGCCGGGGAGTGCTGGAAGCCATGGGCATCTCCCTCGACCTCCGTCCCGGCGACGTGGCCCTTCGTTTCAACTTCGCCACGACCGATGCCTCGGGCAAGATCGTGGACCAGAGGGTGGGCCGGAACCTGGCCACGGAAGAAGCCGCCGCCCTTGCCGAGGCACTCACGCAGGCCCGTCTGCTGGAATCCGAAGGCATCGAGGCCACCGTGTCGGCCACGGTGGGCCACAGAGGGGTGCTCCGGCTCACGAGCCTGACTCCCGAGGAACTCTCGCCCGATGTCACGAACTCGGACCCCTTCTACGAGAGGGCGGGCCGGGCGGGGCACGCGGTCAAGCCGAAGGAACCCCGGGTCAAGGAGGTCCTTCCCCAAAATTCCACCCCGTCCGCAGTCCGTACCTCCCGCGCGCTCAACCTCTTCTCCGCTCGCGTGGCGAACCTCCTGCCGGAGCAGGAGGTCAACCATTTCAGGAAGGCCAGGGGAGCCCTGGTGGCCAACAACTTAATCGTCCGGGACGCAGGGACGCTCCCTCAGGGGCTTCCGTCCTTTGCAGCTCGGCACGGACTTCACGGGGCCGCTGTCACCGAGATGCCCGTGGAACGCGGCATCGCCCTCCTGCTCGGGCTCGCGGACGTCTTCGTCGGCCCCATGGGAAAGGACGTCCCGGGAGCACTGCGGCACCGCGCCGAGATGGTCCGCCGAGAACTGGACCAGGAGCATCGCCCCTTCGTCTACGTGCACCTCAAGGGACCCGACGAACCCGGTCACGACGGAGATGCCCTCCGCAAGAAGCAGATCGTGGAAGACCTGGACCAGCACTTCATGGGTCCCTTCCTGGACGGGCTCGATCTTTCCCGAGTGACCGTGGCGGTCACTGCGGATCATTCCACCCCCTGCGTGCTCCGGGGACACAGCGACGATCCCGTCCCACTGCTGGTCTCCACGCGAGGCAAAGTGCAGGACCCCTCGAAGAACGTGCGGTATACGGAAGATTTCGCCTGGAAGGGTACGCTCGGGGAGCATCTTGGAAAGGAGCTCCTTCCGTATCTCCTGCGCGGGGAATGGCCGACATCCGGATGACGCTCGCCACGGGTGCCCGGGTTCCGCACCAGAGCGCAGAAAAGGTACGTCGAGCGCTCTCCGCCCAGGGACTGCTGTCTCCCTCCCTTGAGCCCCTCCATGAGGAAGGACACGTGGTCTTTCCGCTGCTGGGGGAGTTTTCCTTCCCGGGCGTGGAGACCGTTCAGCAGGACTTTCCCCCCCGCTCGAGCCACCCCACGTCCTACACGGACCTGCTCGAGCTCGAAGAACCCCTACGAAAGAAGCTCCCCAAGTCCTTCGACGTGATCGGGGAGATCGTCGCCCTCCGGTTGGAACCCGAACTCCTCCCGCATCGGGCGGAGATCGGAGAAGCGCTCCGGAAGTTCGTGCCCGGAGTGCGGGTCGTGGCGCTCGACCGCGGGGTCCATGGCAAGGCACGCCTCCGCGAACTCGAGGTGATCGCGGGTACGCCCCCGCTCGTCACTCTCTACCGGGAGAACGGCATCACCTTCAAGGTCAATCTCGAGACCGTCTACTTCTCTCCCCGGCTGGCCCGGGAGCACGGGAGGGTCGCGGCGCAGGTCCAAGACGGGGAGAGGATCCTGGATCTTTTTTGCGGCTTCGGTCCCTTTGCACTGACCAGCCTCCGGCAACATCCGAAGACGACCGCGGTGGCGGTCGATGCCAACACCCAAGCCATCGCGCTCCTGCGCGAGAATGCCGCCCGGTTGAAGGTCGAGTCCCGTCTCGAGGCCTACGCCGAGGATGCGGAGGACTTTCTGGGCCGTCCGGCCCTCTTCGACAGGGTGATAATGAACCTCCCTCGCGAAGGGTATAAGTACCTGAGGTCAGTGGGGGCCCACGTGAAGAGCTCTGGGAGGCTCCACTTCTACGGTCTGTTTCACCGGGACCAACGGAACTTGGCCGCGACTTCGGTGCAGGCTGCGCTCGGCCCCGCGGAAGGCAGTTCCCCGTGGAGCTTGGAGGAAGAAAGGGTCGTCCACCCCTATTCCCCCTCGACCCTCCTGATGGCCTTCACGCTGGAGAAGCATGGAGAAATCAAGAACCCACGCGAATCATGAACCGAAGGCCGTGAAGGGAAACGAGCCGCTAGTGGTGCCCCTCGAGGACGTCGTAGAGAGAGACCTCGCTTTGGCCGGAGGCAAGGCATCGAAGCTCGGAGACCTCGTCAAGGTGGGCATTCCCATTCCTCCCGCCTACGTGGTGACGACCCACGCCTACGATGCCTTCGTCAAGGGCACCGGTATTGACAAGAAGATCGAAGAGGAGCTCAGTCACCTTTCGGGGGCGGGCGACGATAACGCGGACGTTGTCAGCGCCAACCTGCGCAAGCTCTTCGAGGAGACCGCCATGCCGGAGGACCTGGAAGCGACGCTCCTCGCGTATCACCGGAAGTTCAGCTCCGCGCATTCGGCCAAGTACTCCGCCGTGCGCTCTTCGGCCACGGCCGAGGATCTCGAGGACGCAAGCTTTGCAGGCCTTCAGGAGACCTACCTCAACGTCACCTCCGCCGAGGACGTTCTCCTCAACATCAAGAAGTGTTGGGGATCGCTCTTCACCCCCCGGGTCCTGGTCTACCGGAAGCGGAAGGGGATCGCCCATGCGGGCGTCAAGCTCGCGGTGCTCGTCCAGAAGATGGTCGCCTCCGATGTTTCCGGCGTGCTCTTCACCGCGGATCCGAACACCGGGGAAAAGAGGACCATCGTCGAAGCCGCCTGGGGCCTCGGGGAACTCGTGGTGGGCGGGGAAGTCACCCCGGATCACTACGTGGTGGACCCTGCCACCTCCAAGATCATACTCAGGAACGTCTCGAAGCAGGCCGTCAAGCTCATTCGCAAGGAAGGGGGCGGCAACCAGCGGGTCGCCATCGACGAGACCCTCCAAGGAGCGGCCAAGCTCCAGGACCCTCAGCTCCTGCGCCTGGTCTCTCTCGGAAAGCTCATCGAGTCGCATTACCGACGCCCGATGGACGTCGAATGGTGCATCGAGGGCCGCGAGCCCTACATCGTACAAGCCCGCCCCATCACGACCCTCGCGGGTCCCTCCACCTCGGTCGCTGCTCCCAAGACCCAGGGACAGGCTCAGATCCTGCTCAAGGGGCTAGGAGCCAGCCCGGGCGTCGCCTCTGGAAGCGTCAAGCTCCTGTCCGGGGCCGCGGAGATCAACAAGATGCAGACCGGAGAGATGCTGGTCACGACGATGACCACGCCCGACATGGTCCCCGCCATGACCAAGGCCGCCGCCATCGTCACCGACGAGGGGGGAATGACCTGCCATGCCGCCATTGTCTCTCGTGAGCTCGGAGTTCCCTGTATCGTGGGGACCCGGGAAGCCACCCACATTTTGAAGACCGGGGCCAAGATCACCGTTGATGGCAAGCTCGGCCTCGTCTACGATGGTCTCGTTGCCTTGGAGACCAAGCCTGCGGCCACCTCCGCCAGCTCCTCCGGTTCCGGAAGCGTGCACCACCCGGTCACCACCACGAAGATCTACGTGAACGTCTCCATCCCAGAGAAGGCCCGAGAGTACGCCCAGCTGCCCGTTCAGGGTGTCGGACTGTTCCGGATAGAGTTCCTCTTCACGAGCTATGTGAAGGTCCACCCCCTCTCCCTGATCAAACAGGGCCGGGGGAAGGAACTCGTCGAGAAGCTCGCCCGGGGTATCGAGGAGGTCTGCGAAGCCTTCAATCCCCGGCCGGTCATCATCCGGACCAGCGATTTCAAGACCAACGAATACCGGGGCATGCCGGGCGGGTCCGAGTTCGAGCCCGTGGAGGCCAACCCGATGATCGGCTGGAGAGGTTGCTCGCGGTACGTATCGAAGGACTACCGGGAGGCGTTCATGCTGGAACTCGAGGCCATCGAGCATGTGCGGAACGCCCGCGGACTCCGCAACGCCCAGATCATGCTCCCCTTCGTGCGCAACACGGAGGAGCTGGAGCTCATCGGGCGGATGATGCAGGAGAAGGGCCTCCGGCGCTCCAAGGACCTCAAGCTCTACCTCATGGCCGAGGTGCCCAGCATCATCTTCCGGGCCAAGGACTTCGCCAAGTTCGCGGACGGCTTTTCGATTGGCTCGAACGACCTGACGCAGCTCGTCATGGGAGCGGACCGGGACTCAGACATCCTCGGCAAGATGGGATACTTCGACGAGAGGGACCCCGCCGTCAAGACGGCCATCCAGATGCTCATCCGGGACGCCCACGAAGCGGGCGCTACCGTGGGGATCTGCGGCCAGGCACCGAGCGTCTACCCGGAGTTCGCCGAGTTCCTCGTGGATGAGGGGATCGATTCTATCTCGCTCAACGCGGACACGGTGACCCCGACCCTCCGGACCATCGCCGCCGCCGAGCAGAAGCTCCTCCTGGCTGCGGCCCGCAGGACCTGAACCCGAGGTACCCCATGCCCTCGCAAAAGGAACACATCGCAGTGCTTGGCGCCGGCAACATGGGCTCGGGCATCGCCCAGGCCTTTGCTTCCGCAGGATATCCCGTCGTCGTCCGGGACCTGACAGAGAAGGAGCTCGCCCGGGGACGGGAGACGATCGAGCGGAACCTCAACCGTTCCGTGGAACGCGGCCGTCTGCGGCCCGAGAAGCGGGATCAGGTCCTCTCGGCCATCGAGTTCACGACCGAACTCAAGGTGGCCGCGAAGAACGCGCGCCTGGTCATCGAAGCCGTCTTTGAGGAGGAGAAGGTCAAGAAGACCCTGTTCGCCGAACTGGCCCCCCTCGTGGGAGAGAAGACCCTCGTGGTCACCAACACCTCGAGCCTTTCGGTGAGTCATCTCTTCGAGGGGTTCCCCCTCCCGGAGCGGTGCGCGGGACTGCACTTCTTCTTCCCCGCCTCCGTCAACCGGCTCGTGGAGATCATTCCCGGACCGAACACCTCGAAAGCCACGATGGAGAGCCTCCTCTCGATCAGCTACTCGATCAAGAAGATCCCCATCCGCGTCCGCGACTCCCCCGGCTTCTGCATCAACCGGTTCTTCGTGCCCTTCCTCAACGAGGCGACCCGGCTGCTGGAGGACAAGGTCGCCGACATCCCCACCATCGAGGCCGCGGCGAACGAGCTCCTGGGGACGAAGATGGGTCCCTTCGAATTGATGAACGTCACCGGGATCCCCATCGCCTACCACTCCAACTCGACCCTCGGAAAGGCCCTCGGGAAGTACTACCACCCCTCGGCGCTCCTCAAGGAGCAGTTCGAGAAGGGGGAGAAATGGAAGATCGAGGGTGAGGCGAACCCGGCTCAGAAGGAGGCCGCAAAGGGCCACCTCGCCGGGGTCCTCCTAGGCATCGCCTCACGGCTTGTCGAGGAGGGCGTTGCCACGGCCGAAGAGACCGACCGGGGTGCCCGCATCGGGCTCGCCTGGCGGGTCGGACCCTTCTCGCTCCTCAATGAGATGGGCACGATCTCGGGCTACGAGCAGGTGGACAAGATCCACCGGCACTGGGGCGGGGCCTTCCCCGTCTCCTCGCGCCTCGCGGAAGTGGCGATCTCCAACGAGCCCTGGCCCCTCACCACGGTCCGGCTCGAAAAGGACGGGCCCATCGCCTGGATCCTCCTGGACCGCCCCGATGCGCTCAACGCCCTCAATTCCAAGGTGCTCTTGGACCTGGAGCGTGCCGTGAAGGAAGCGGCCTCGGATGCCGGGGTGCACGTCCTGCTCCTCTCCAGCACGTCGAACAACTTCGCGGCCGGAGCCGATATCGCGGAGATGGTCACCAAGACCCCTGCCGAGTCCCTGGCCTATACCACCCTCGGTCACCGCGTCCTCAGTCTCATCGACACCCTGGAGAAGCCCGTGATCGCCGTGGTCGACGGCTATGCCCTGGGAGGGGGCCTCGAGCTCTCCCTCTCTGCGGATTTCATCCTCGCTTCCGAGGAGGCCAATCTCGGTCTCCCCGAGGTCTCCCTTGGGATCATCCCGGGGTTCGGGGGCACGCAGCGGCTGGCCCGCCGGATAGGAGATTCCCGGGCCAAGCTGATGATCCTGACCGGCACCCATGTCCGGGCCCCAGAGGCCTGCGCCATGGGCTTGGTCGCCCGCACCTACCCTGCTGAGAAGCTCAAGGACGAGGCCCGGGAACTGGCCCTCACCATCGCTTCCCGGGCCCCGGTCGCGGTGCGCCTGGCCAAGGATGCGGTCGACTTCGGTATCGAGGCCCCTCTTCCCTCGGGGCTTGCCCTGGAGAAGCAGCTCGCCACCTACACCTTCACCACCGAGGACCTTCGGGAAGGCATGAAAGCCTACCTGGAGAAGCGAAAGCCCGAGTTCAAGGGACGGTAGACCGGAAGAGGGCCCTTCAGGACCGCTCGACCGTGGCGGTCAGGCAGTGCGCTCCCCCGAAGGCTCCCGTGATGTTGGAGAGACGTATCTTCTCCGCCCGGATGGAGTAGTCGTGGGCCAGGGGCTTGTTCGGGAAGAAGGTCCCGGTCGACCGGAGCTCGCTGTAGTCCATGCTCGCCCGCACGAATAGGTCGTGGTACTTCCAGGGGTTCGTGTCGTCCGCGCGCTTCAGGTTGGCGAGCACCTTCTCCGCATTGCTGGCGACATCCGGGACCAGGATAGTCCGGTCCTTGATCGTGAGGAAGTTGGTGGCGTAGCACATCTGCTCGAGCGTCGTGATGGGGATGATCGTGAAGCCGTTCCCTGTAAGGTACATCGACAAGCGGGTCCTCCGGGTGAAGTGGTATCGCCCGTCCTCCGTTCTCCGGTAGACCTCCACCCGGGCGCTGTTCAGCATCTCCGGGTAACCGACGGCGAGCCCCTCCCCGGGGAAGTTGAGGTACGTATCGAGATGCATGTTGACCATCGGGTCCTGCGTCCGCAGGAGCGGGTGGTGGGGCTGGTGGACCACCCCGACCTCCGGGAAGCCGACCCCGCTGGCGAGGATCTCGGCGACGGCGGCAGGGCTGGTCCTATCCCCTGTCCCGATCAGGGCAAACCTCCCGCAGGGGATGAAGTCCCCCCCCTCGAAGGTTCCCTTGCGGACGGTGGTCGTGGGGGTCTCCCCAATGGAGTTCCACGCGAAGGAGGTCAACTCCGTCTCGCGGCGACGTTGAGGCTTCGCCATCCGGGAGATGATGATCCCCTGGTCGCCCACCGCCTGCTGGTCCCGCATGAAGAACAGGTTGGTAAGCGGCACGCGGAGGGTGGTGAAAGGGAGGATGCTCCTCGTCCCCTTCCGCTTGACGAAGGAGATCGAGGGGGCCAGGATCAGGATCTGCAGGAGCACATCCCGCTCGAGGAGGGGGAGATTCTCGAGGAACTCCCGCTTGGCCCTGCGTGCCCCGTAGCCGGAGTACTGCATCGCCTCGGTGGCGCGATGGGCCAACTCCTCGTAGACATCCCGGGACCGGCCGGCGGCTTCCAAGAGGAGTTCGTCAAGGTACTCGACCGTGACTCCGAACTCACGTTTGAGCGTCTTCACCAGGTCGTCGTGCTCTCGCTGCGCCTTTTCCAGGCTGAAGACGCGCTCGTAGAGCGAAGAGAAGGGTTCCAACAGGCCGAAGAGCGCTTCGATGCCCGGGCGCCGGACCACGACCCGCTTGAGTTGCCGCCATTCTGCAACCGCCTTCGCCCGCCCCATTTTCAACCCCCCTTTTTCACCCAAGAACTTGGGTCCCTCAAGCGGGGGCCCATTATAAAGACAGATAGCGCCGCCGTAGCGGGGTCACAGGGCGGCCCCCAGGGATTTCGGGCCCTACGCAGGGGGTGGGGGAAGGAGAAAGGAGGAGGCAATTTGGGGTCTCGGCAGCGGGGGCCACTCCCCAGGACCCACGAGCGGGGAGCCATCCCAGGTGGGCTGAGGGAACCCGTTCTGCTGAAGATACCGCACCAGGGCGTACGCCCCGCACCCGAAGAGCAAAAGGTAGGACAATCCCGCGGCCAAGTTGGTCATGGAGGGCACCAACTGGAGGAAGGCCGTTGCGTCGAACGCCCCGTGCAACAGCGCGATGAAGAGGATGTTGCCTCCGGAATAGACGTAGGCATAGGAGAAGACGAGGCCGAGCGTGACGAGCCGGACGTAGAAGATGGGAGATATCTCGAGGTAGGTCTGGGCGTAGTAGATGTGGATCCCGCCAAAAAGAAGGCTGGTCCAGAGGGCGTGGAGTTGCCAGCGGCGGGTCCCCTCAATGGAGAGGATCGAACCCAGCAGGTACCCCCGGAAGAGCGTCTCCTCGGTGAATCCAACGAAGAAGATCGAGAAGAGTATGTAGAAGAGCGGGTTCGCCGAGCCCGCCTGTATCACCGGAGTGGACTTCTCCAGGAGGTCCTTGGTCCGGGTGGGTTCGAAGGCGAAGTACACCACGGCGAGGGCCAGCGCGAGGAAGAGGCCGAGCAGGCCGAAGATGCCGTACCAACGGGCCGTTTCCTTGGCTCCCAGCCGGGGTCTCCGGACGTAGTTCCGGAGCGGTTTCAGCCGGAAGAAGGCGAAGAACAGGGCCAGTCCGATACCGTAGACGAGCAGGAGCCCGAGGACAAAGCCCAGCCAACCTCCCGGGATCCAAGAGGACGGGATGAAGTACTGGGAGATGACCGCGGCGGCGGTCGCGCCGGTCGCTAGCGCGTAGAGGATCCGCTGATCGACCGGCAACGGCGACTAATGCACTGCGGGAGCGCTCGCCTGGAAGGTGGAGCGCGAATTCAGCATCGGAGATCTGTCGTAGAGGGTGGTGTGCTTCAGGCCCGCCTTCTTCAGGATCGAAGAGATCGACTCGGTCAGGCCCACGACCTCGGGGCACCGGGAATGCTTGCTGATGTAGAACTCCACTTGACCGTCCTCCCGGATCGGGAAGATGAGACGGACCCCGCCCAGGTCGAACCGGTTGATACCGGCCGGCTTCTTGTCGGCCTTCATCGCACGGATGTTGTCGTCCAAGAGGAGGTCAACGACCGACGGGTCCTCTTGGGTTGCGGTGCTCGCGCCCGCTTCGATGACCTTGCGGTGGATGTCGGGGTATACCTCGGTGAGATTCTTGTAGCTGTACCTCTCGCTCAGGACGATGTGCCCGGTGAACGCCTTCACGACGACCATACCGGGTCCGAGGTCATCCGGGTATATCTTGATTGTGCTCGGAACGGCTTCGTGCCCACGGTGGAGGACCGGGGGGGCCGGCGTTCGGTGTAGACCCGGGCTGAGACCCGGAAGGAGTTAAAGCGAGAGATGCCCCTGCGCCCTCCGATGCCGACGACGGACGTGGTGATAGTAGGTGCGGGACCTTCAGGGAGCACCCTGGCCTACCATCTCGCAAAGAAGGGATGGTCGGTGACCCTGTTGGAGGAGCATCCGCTGATAGGGCGCCCTGTCCAGTGTGCGGGTCTCGTCAGCCAGCGGGTGCTGGACATGGCCGGGACGTCCAAGATGGTGCAGCGTCCGATGGGGGGAGCCATTGTTTGGGGCCCCTCGATGGGCAAGATAGAGTTCGCGGCCGGGGAGACCCGGGCCCACGTCATCTCCCGCGAGATGCTCGACTTCCTGCTGGCGGAACGGGCCGCTCGTGCCGGAGTGCAGGTCCTCACGGGCTGGAAGTTCAAAGATATTCGGGAACGCCCCAACACTCCCGACGGCAAGGTGGTCCTTGGGGCCGAGTCTCCCACAGGACCCGCAGAGCTGACGACCCGCCTCCTGGTCGGGAGCGACGGGGTGGCGAGTACGGTCGCTCGGAAGCTGCGGCTCCGGCGGCCCATCGAGATCCTGCCCGCCTTTGAGGCCGACCTCCCGTTCCGGGACGCTCCCCAGGACCAGGTGGAGATCTACCTGGGACGGGACCTCGCCCCCGGGTTCTTCGGCTGGTCGATCCCAGACGGGGAGGGCAACGTGCGGGTGGGGGTGGGTCTCAACGCAAGAAACGGCCTCTTGGCCCTCGACGGGTACCGCGAGCTCGTCCGCCGCATGGAGCGACGCTACGGTCGGAAGCTCCCGTCCCCGATCCGCACGATCGTGAGCGGGATCCCGGTCGGACAGGTCCCCGTCATTTCTACCGACCATGGCCTCCTCGTCGGGGATGCCGCGGCCCAAGTGAAACCCCTTTCCGGAGGAGGGATCTTCACCGGAATGCGAGCCGCCGAGCTCGCTGCCGGAGTGGCCTCGGCCGCCTTGGAGGAGGGAAACCTTTCGGCCCAACGGCTCCGGGAGTACGACCGCCAGTGGGCCCACGAGATGGGCGATGAGATGGACCGGGCCCTCTTCTTCCGCAGGCTCTTCGTCCAATTGAGCGATGCCGATCTGGACCGGCTTCTCGAAGTGCTGAAGGAATCCAAGCTCATTTCCACCATCGTGGCCTTCGGGGACATCGATTTTCCCACCCTCACGATACGGGAACTGCTGGGGCAGTCCCCCTCCCTGGTTCACCTCTTCCCGAAAGCCCTGTCCGCCTTCTTCCGTAGGAAGCGGGGTTTGGCCCCGGACGTGCTGGCCGGTTGAGGACGGGTCTTCACCCAAAGGTACCCTCCGATCGCCGCCAGGACCAGCGAGAGGGCCAAGAACGCCCAGATCCACGTGGCCAAGGCACCGGAGCTCACCACGATCGCGCTCTCCGGGAAGATCCCGGAGACGTTGAGCACGGTGAGGTTCAACTTCGAAGTGTTGCCTGCCCCCTGGGTGGCCTTGGCCCATAGGGCATCGGAAAAGTACCCCCGGGAGAGAAAGACATACCGGGTCCCGTTGGCGAGCGTCAGGTTCCCCTGGTCCCGGACAAAGTAGGACCCGGCAGGGCACCCGGAGGGCACCGTCACGGATCGCTCGATGTTTTCGGAGGCTCCCGCGGCCACGGAGGACAGGGACACCTGCAACAACCGGGGATTGCTTCCGGCGTTCGCAAAGGAGGGGGCCCAACCATCCGAAGGACCCAGGGTCCCTCCGCTGCTATTGTCCGCCGCCGACCAGTTGTAGATCTGGAAGGTGAGGGAGACCGAGGCCAAGCTCTGGGAGAAGGGGTTGGTGAAGGTCGCTTGGAACGAACCGCTGGCCCCGGAAGCGATGGTCCCGGAGGACAGCGACAGGGCCCGCTCCCCGAAGTTCGGGGGCAACACCGGTGGAGGAGCGGCCGAGGCAGCCGGGAAGACCCCGGGAAGAAGAAGGAGCACGAGGAGCACGAGACAGCCGGCTTCCACCGTGATCCCGGAACGTGCCTCCATCGCCCCAGGGTGAGTCGGATGGACCTTATAAACAGCCGTTCGAAAGGGCGTGAGCAAGATGTATATACTTTCCTATTTAACTATGTAGCCGTATGAAAACCCCGAGGGGCTACGAAGGGAGAAGAATCCAGCAGACCGGGGGAAGCACCTTCGCCGTCTCGCTCCCCAAGGCCTGGGTGAGGGCCAACAACCTCACCCGGGGAGCCCTCGTCTACTTCTTGCCGAGGGAGGACGGCTCGCTCTCCGTCTACACCGAGGAGGTCCCGAAGCTGGAGAAGGTGCGCCGGGTCTGCCTGGTAACGAACAAGACCCCTCCCGACCACATCTTCCGACGGCTGGTCTCCGTCTATATCTCGGGAGCTCCCCTTGTGGAGGTCCGCACGAAGGAACGGATGGACCCGTCGACCCGGGAGGTCGTCCGGAAGTTCGTCCAGCAGGTGATCGGGCCCGAGATCCTCGAGGAGACCCCGACCGGGGTCGTGCTGCAGGACATGGTGAGCTCCAATCCCATGCCGCTCCCCTCCGTTCTCCGACGCATGCACCTCATGGCCCGGGAGATGCAGTCCGACGCCATGACCGGCTTCCGGGGCCAGGACGCCTCGATCGCCCGGGACGTGGCGGACCGAGATTGGGAGATCGACCGGCTCCACTGGTTCGTCAACAAGACGGTCGTGATGGCCCTCAAGGACCCCCGTCTCCTCCCCACGCTCAGCATCACTCTCCCCGATTGCCTGACCTACGACCTCGCCTCGAAGACCCTCGAGCGCATCGCGGACCACGCCGTCCGTATTTCACGGGTCACCACGATGGTCTCGGACGTCCGTCTTCCCGCCACCCAGGTAGAGCAACTCGCGAAGCTCTCCGAGGAGGCCCTGGTCTTCCTAGACTCGGCCGTCGAGACCATCTTCACCGGGGACATCGACAAGGCCAACGAGGTCATCGACGGGGTGGGAAAGACGCTGATCTCACGAGGTCCTGAGCTCGAACAGATCTTTGCCAAGAAGGGTCGGGTCGCGGTCGCTCTGGCCTACGTGCTCGAGAGCCTGGAACGCACCGCACTCTACGCGGCGGATCTGGCGGAGATCGCCCTCAACCACGCGGTGAACAGCGAACGGCCGCCCCCGCCCTCTCCGGAAGGCTCCCGGTTCACAGAAGGCTGAGCAAGGGGTGGAGGACCGAAAGGGTCACTCCGATGTACCCGATCACCACGGCGGCCATCAGGAGATTGTAACTCCCCGGTCGCTCGAAGCGGAAGGGCAAATGATGCTCGATCAGGTTGAGGTCGAGCAGGAAGGAGACCAGGGTGATCGCCCAGGCCACTCCCGCCATCACGATGGGGACGATGAGGTCTTGTGTGCGCCCCGTGAGCGTGGTCCCGGTAGAAGCGCTGCTGGCGGAGGAACCGTAAGCGGTCCAGTGACCGAAGCCCAATTGGAGGGAGGCGAGGATCACCACCGTCCCGAGGACGGAAAAGGCAACCCCGGTGATGACGTACCGTTTCTCGTGGAAGCGGAAGGCAAAGGACAGGGCGATGAACGTGGCGATGACGAAGGCCGCGATCGCAGCGGCATAGACGTAAGGCGTGTTGAAGAGCGTCTCCTGGACCAGGGCGATGTTGACGGTCATGTAGGTCAGATTGAAGTAGAGTGCGAACAGGAGCCATTTGGCGGTGCTCTGGACCCCCGGGTCCATGTTCTCGTTCTGCAGTTCGGATTCGATGATGGCGCTCGTCTTGCGGGACTTCAGAAAGCGTTCGGATTCGGTGACCGTAAGGTAAGTAAGGCCGCCCGCGACCGCGGCGGGGAAGGCGATGATCTCGGCCAGGTAGAGCAGAGACGAGGTCATTTCAGATGCGTTCCCCTGAGGTTTATATAGACGGGGGGGACTTTTCACCTTTGCGCCCGCCCGAGGCGGTGCCCCACAGACGGGGGTAGACCCCGGGGGCCATGAACACACTGTCCGCGTCCACGACCCATCCGCTCTTGGCCTCCCGAAGGCTCTGGGACAAGACCAGGGCCTTCCCGGTCGCCACCAGTTCCTCTTTGGCGGTGACGATCGCCACCCGGTCCCCGGGCCCGAAGGGGGCCGAGACACCGGTGACCCCGGCAGCGGCAAGGTCGGCCCCGTGCGCCAGAGCGTCGACCGCCGAATCCTTCACGTAGACCATGGGGACCTTCTTCCAGACCCGGGAGGGGTCGTGGAGCATCCCGCGGATGAGGGAGGGATTGCCCTCCTCGAGCATCGCCATCGCATCGGAGAGCATGCTGAGCGACACCATCTCGAGCTCGGTGAACGGGCCTGTTCCGACCCTTCGGAGCTCCGCTAGATGGCCGCCCACTCCTAGGACCTCTCCCAGGTCCACGGCCAGCGTGCGCACGTAGGTCCCCGACTCGCAGGAAACGTCGATGAGAGCGGAATTCTCGGCGAATTCAAGGAGCTTCAGGGAATGGATCTTCCGGACCCTCCGTTCGCGCTTGACCGCCGAACGGACCGGGGGGGTCTGGAAGACCGGCCCCTCGAACTCTCCCAGGGCCCCCTGGAGGGCCGTGCGAGAGACGGCTCCGTGGAATTGGACGACCCCGATGTAGCGCTTGGGCAGGGTCAAGACGAGGGGGATGAGCCTCAGGGCCCTCCCGATACCGATGACCAAGAGGCCACTGACCCCGGGGTCGAGCGTGCCGGCATGGCCCGCTCGGGATACCCCGAGCACGTCCCGAACCCAAGCCGTGACCTGATGGGAGCTCGGTCCCCGTGGCTTGTCCACGAGGAGGAAGGCTCCGTCAGGGGAGACCGGTAGGGGGGGCTTCCCGCTCCCCTTGCCACTCATCCGCCCGACTTGAGCACGGCGTTCATAGACGCCTCAAGGATTTCCACGGCCTCGTCGATCTGCGATTCCTGGACAATCAGGGGCGGGATGTAGCGGATGGCCGACTTTCCGCACCCGAGGAGGATCAGACCGCGGCGGTAGGCTTCCTGCTCCACCGCGTCCCGGAAAGCCGTCGCGGGCTCTTTCGTGCGCCGGTCCTTCACGAACTCGGTGGCGACCATGAGGCCCAGGCCCCGGACGTCCCCGATCTGGACGTACTTGACCATGAGCTCCTCCATGCGCTTCTTGAGGTAGGCCCCCTGCTTGCTTGCATTGGCCAGGAGCTTCTCCCGGTCCATGATGTCGAGCGTGGCGTTGGCGGCGGCGCAGGCCACGAGGTTGCCTCCGAAGGTGTTGGAGTGGGCTCCCTGGACCGTGTAGTCCAGCTTCGCGTCGAAGATCGCGGCGCCGATCGGGATCCCGCTTCCGAGGGCCTTCGCGGTGGTGAGGATGTCGGGGACCACACCGAAGTGCTCCACGGCCCACATCTTGCCGGTGCGGCCCATCCCGGCCTGCACCTCATCGTCGATGTGGAGGATGCCATGGGGTTTCAGAATCTTCTGGGCAGTCGCAAGATAGTCCTTCGGTGGGACGACGTATCCGCCTTCCCCCATCACGGGCTCAGCGATGAAGGCCGCCACGTCCTCCGGAGGGAGAACGCTGTTGAAGTAGAGCTCGTCGAGGATCTTGATACAGTAGAGGCCGCAGCTCGGGTATTCCATCTTGTAGGGGCACCGGTAGCAGTAGGGAGCCGGGATGTGCGTGCCTCCCCCGACGAAAGCGTTGAACTTCCTCCGCTGGACGGGTCGGCTCGCGGTCATCGTGAGGGCTCCCATCGTCCGGCCGTGGAAGGCCCCGATGAGCCCGAGGGTGATCGACCGCCCAGTGTCCCAGCGGGCCATCTTCAAGGCCGCCTCCACGCTCTCCGCACCCGAGTTCGTGAAGAAGACCTTCTTCGCATCGGTCCCGGGAGCAGACTTGGCCAAGCGCTCTGCGAGCGTGGCCTGAACATCGTAATAGAAGTCCGTCCCCGCGAAGTGCATCAGCCGGTCGGTCTGCTTCTTGACGGCCTGGACCACGTCCGGATGGCAGTGGCCGGTATTCAGGACCCCGACACCGGCCGCAAAGTCCAGGAAGGTGTTCCCGTCCACGTCCGTGATAACGACCCCTTCGCCCTTCTCGGCGACCACTGGGCCGCTCTTGGTCGAGGTCATGAGGTACTTGGCGTCCCGCTCCATGATCTCTCGGGCCTTGGGCCCGGGGACCGGCGTGAGGATCTTGACCTGCCGCTTGCTTTGAGAGTTCTCTTTTCCAGCCACGTGAGGTGGCGCCACCGTTGCCGACATCGACCTGTCGAACGCAAGGCACGTAGAAGCTAAAAAGTCTTGTGCAAGTAAGAAGGCCATGACCGAAGAGAAGAAACTCACCATCCATGTTACCCCCACCGCGGAGAAGGAACTCAAGGAACTCCTCTCCAAGCAGAAGAAGCCGATGGATGTCCGGCTCTATGTGGTGGCAGGGATCTACCCCACCATCCACATGAACCTGGACACGGTGAAACCCGGCGACCAGCGGTTGGAGATGGTCGGGGTTGGCTTCCTGGTGGATGCCCTGAGCACCCGATACCTCGACGAGGCGACCGTGGACTGCGTGATGGACGCCGAAGGACCCGCGTTCAAGATCACCGGGCCCAACGTGCCCGAAGATGTGGAGTCAAAGGGTGCCCCCGCAGAGAAGATCGTGCCCACCACCGCCTCACCCAAGGAAAAGGAGGACAGTGTGCGAAAAGCGCTCAAGAAGGTGTTCGACCCGGAGATCCCCATGAACATCGTGGACCTTGGGCTCATCTATTCGATGGAATGGAACGACAGCGGCTCCCTGAACATCCGGATGACGATGACCAGCCCCGGTTGCCCGGTCGCGGACATCCTCGTCGAGGAAGTCAAGCGGGTGGCCGACGATGCCCTGGGCGGCAACCTCTCCACCGTGGAAGTCGTCTGGGAACCCCCCTGGGGCCCCGACCGGATGAGCGAGTTCGCCAAACGCCAGTTCGGCTACGCTTAACCAACACGACGTACCCCCGAACGTTGCGTCCGGGGTCATGGTTCCCGTAGGGAAGATCCCATCGCACGGAAGAGGGCGCTCTATCTTGGGCGTTCTCGACGAGGCTCGGAGGCGACCTTTTTCTCCGCTTTGCTCAGCCGGTGTAGGACCGGGGCGAAGGCGACCATGTATTCTGGGGGCGGGAGTGGTTCGAGACTTCCCACGAAACTGGAGAGGCGAGCCCAGCCTGCCCACTGGCGGATGAGATAGTAGTCGATCGTGAAACGATCTGGCCCATACACAGTTTCCAGGGAGATGAGAAGGAGGAGCCCCACCACGTAGAACAGACCTCCGGAGACAGAGATACCGTGGAGCGTTTGCATCCCCGTGACCCCCTCGGGGACCAGCCAGAGAAAGAGACCAAGAACGATGCCTGTCAGATAAAAGATCCTGCGAAGAAATCCCGAGAGCACCGCAATCCCGAGGGTAATCTCCACTCCCGCAATGATCGATGTGAAAACCACTGGATTGGCCATGGCGACAGAGGACCAGAAGGCGTACCATATCCCCGGTCCAGAAGGCACCATTCCGGCATACCGAAGTGCGGCCCCAGGTTCGAGCTTGTCCATCCCAGAGACCATGACGATGATGCCGAAGATGATTCGGGCAGTCATCGAGATCCCCCTTGACCGACGAACGAAGAACCCGGCTTTGGAAGCCGGGGGACCCGCGGGAGGGTCGGTTTCCGGGGACTCGGGATGGTTGGCCAAGAAGGTGTGTCGGATCATGGACCCTTTTCTCAGATCACACGAGTAGGACGCCCGAACAAGTAGCTCTGAAGGGGATGCTTCCCAGGCTACCGAACTCCATTACCGTCTGCCCACCACCGAACATGACCCCACAGAGCGTTCTCAACATACAAGGGAACCGCGGGTATATAGCATGGGAGCAAGATGCGAAAATTGGAGAAGGAACCCTTTCATAAGGGGAACTTGGATGAATGCTCCGATGACCTTCCTGTTCCGTAACATACGGCAAAGGTTCCGGGTCGTGGATTGGAGCATGGCCCCCACCTATGTCCCGGGGGACCGGCTCTTCACGGTTCCCCTTCCCCAGTTGGGACGGCCCCTCCGGGACGGCGACCTCGTCGTGCTGTGGGACCCAGAGCATCCTCGCCGCCGACTCCTTAAACGCGTGATCAAAATCACTCCCGCTGCCGGAGATTCTCCCGCACAGGTCGAGGTTCAGGGAGACAATCTCCTACGAAGCCGCGACAGCCGCCACTTCGGTCCGGTCCCGGTAAGCCAGGTGATTGGGATTGTCGTGGATTCCCATCCCCGCTAGGTGGCGACCCCGCTTTGAATTGCCCGCGGACGGTCGGGTCGTAGTTCCCTGCGTGAGCGCAGCTTTTTATTCCCTGGAGCCGATAGGGCCGACATGACGAATCTCGTAGAGCGCCTGTTCGAGCGACTCCTGCCAGCAACCCCCGTCTTCGCCCACTGTGACATTCCCTGCGGGATCTACGACCCCCACGAGGCCCAGATCGGGGCGCTCACCGTCCTCCGGATGGTTCAGTTGGCCAACGACCTCGCTCCCCCCGGACCCGAGGGTTCTGCCGAAGCTCGGCGCGACTTCCACGCCAAGCTCGCCCGGTACACGGCGACGAAGGAAGCCCATGCGGAGGTCGTCAAGCACCAAGTCCGCGTCATCTGGGGAGATTACTTCACGGCGGACATGGTCAAAGAGTTCCCCGAGGTCAATGACCTCGTCGCCAAGATCCTCCGGGATGCCTCCAAGGCACGCCAACAGTTCTCTCTCGAGGCGGCCAACGCGCTGGTAGCCGATGTGCAGAAGTTCGCGGAGATCTTCTGGAAGACCAAGAAGGTCGAGACCAAGAAGATCCCTTCGCACCAGAAGTCTGGGGGCGACCTCGTCGTCCCCGCCGCCTGAACCTTTCCTCGGCCGAGGTTCCCCTTCCGAGGTGGACCGACCGGCCGAGGTCGATCTCCTCCCCGTCCGGGTCCCGGCCCTTTGGGCCGGTTCCGGCGCGGAACAATCTCCAAGGAAATATATACTCCCGGAACCTGTGTAATGTCGATAGGTGAGACAAGATGACAGTATCAGACTTGAGCAACGGTGAGTTTGACAAGTTCTCCCAGGACAATCGTGTGGCGCTGGTGGACGTTTGGGCCCCCTGGTGCGGACCGTGCCGGATGGTCTCGCCCGTGGTGGAGCGGCTTGCCCAGAAGTACAGCGGCAAGGTCGCCTTCGGAAAACTGAACTCGGATGAGAACATGGAGATCGCCCAGAAGCTCGGGATCATGAGCATCCCCACGCTCCTCATCTACAAGGACGGGAAGCTGGTCGACCGCATCGTAGGTGCCTATCCCCAAGAGATCATCGAGGAACACCTGTCGAAATTCTTGTGACTGACGCCCCGCCCCGGGGCTAGTTCGGGGCGCGCCTTATTCCCCTCGGGCATTGAGGGGGGCTGCTGATGGACGCGCAAGACCCGCAGCTCGTGCGGTACAACTTCAAGCGGCTTCTCGAGGACATCGCTGAGTGCGAGGGCCGGGGCACGGAACTCATCACCCTCTACATTCCCCCGGGCCGGGCCATCGCGGACGTGATGAATTACCTTCGGAACGAGTACGCCCAGGCGGGAAACATCAAGAGCCGGGTCACTCGGAAGAACGTGATGGGCTCCCTGGAGTCTCTCATGAACAAGGTCAAACAGTACCGGACAGCCCCGGAGCACGGCGTGGCCCTTTTCGTGGGAGCCAAGGCGATCGGGGCGGACCGCAGCGAGGATGTCTCTTTCGTGATCGAGCCGCCCGAGCCGCTCAACACCTACATGTACCGATGCGATTCCCACTTCATCCTCGACCCGCTCCTCGACATGGTCCACGAACCCGAGACCTGGGGGCTGATCGTCATCGACCGGAAGGAGGTGACCTTCGGGCTGCTGCGCGGCAAGCGAGTGGAACCCCTGCGCAACAAGCAATCCCAGGTACCGAGCAAGCACGGCATGGGAGGGCAGTCCGCTCACCGGTTCGAACGACTGATCGAGCACGCGGCCCACGAGTTCTTCGTGCGCTGCGGGGACATGGCCACCGAGCTCTTCCTCCCCCACAAGGACAACCTCAAGGGGATCCTGGTGGGCGGGCCCGGGGCCACAAAGGAGTTCTTCATCAAGGAAGGGTTTCTCCACTACGAGTTGCAGAAGAAGGTCGTCGAGCCACTCTTCGATGTCGGGTACACCGACGAGTATGGCCTACGGGAACTCGTCGAGAAGGCGTCGAACACGCTCCACGGCCTCGAGGTCACCGCCGAGAAGAAACTGATCCAGCAGTTGCTCTCCGAGATCCGGAAACAACGGGACAGCCTCGCCATCTACGGGCTCAAGGAGACGAAGGCCGCGATGCAGGCGGGAGCAGTGAAGACCCTGCTGGTTTCCGAGGCGCTCAAGGACAAGGAGCTGGTGACCTCGCTCTTCGAGTTGGCTTCCGCGAACGGTGCCGAGGTCCGGATGATCTCCTCCGAGAGCGAAGAGGGGGAAATGCTCCTCAAGGCCTTCGGCGGGCTCGCTGCCATCATGCGCTACGCCTACAAGCCCACGTGAGCGGGGCCTCAACTGATATATCCACCTCCCTGTTCGAGGTGTGCTACCCCTCCCGAGCCCTTCCCAGGGCAAAGGACAAGGGTTTGCGCCGGTGGCTCAGCTTGGA
>JAKAYL010000046.1 GCA_021809545.1 Thermoplasmata archaeon | reverse complement strand
TGAGCAACTCCCTTGGATCCCTTAACTCGACGAGCAGTCAAACCGTGACCTTCTCCGCGGGCTCCAAGACGGGGTCGGTAGATCTGCATCTGAACGTGACCTTTGACGGGAACACCGTATCGGCGAGTCCTGATCCGGTCCTCATCACCCAAGCTCCTCCGAGCGGGGGCTGGCTGAGCGGAGGGAACCTCATTTGGTATCTTGTGTTGGCTGTGATCGTCGTGGCGGCGGTGTGCGTCCTGTTGGTTCTCCTCCGGAAAAGGAACCGGTCCAAGTCGGGGAAGAAGAAACCTGGGTCGAGATGAACCCTCCTCTCCATCCCAACGTGAGACGCCTCGTCGCCCAGCTCCCTCCAAACGCCTTGCCGGGAGCAGAGGAACCTCCCCAGGCATGACCCCGGCACAACGGATTCCTTCGACGCTCCTTCGTCCCCCTCGAAGCCGAAGTTCTTCAGCGTCTTGGATCGTTGTCCTGATCCTCCTTCTCGTGGTTTCCACGGCACCCTTTCCCGTGAAGGGTTCGGTGTCGAGGGCGCAACCCCGTCTCTCGTTGACGGAGGTGACGAAGTCTCCTTCCTCCTCTGTTCTTCCTCCTCTCCCCTCCTCGTACCTGGCCACGGGGAACCTGCCTTGGCTCCACGCAGCACCGGGAAGCCCGGTGGGTCTCCTCGAGACTCCGGACGGTTCGTACTTTCCCTTGCGGGGGGTGGATGTGAACGGTCTCATCCAGTACGGGCCAGACTGGAACGAGTCGATCCCGCTCACCCAGGCCGATTTTGCGGAGATGCATGCCCTGGGGTTCACGTTCGTCCGTCTCTCGCTCTCGTGGAGCCTGCTCGAGCCCGCCCCGGGGGTCTTCAATCAGAGCTATCTTGCTGCCCTGTCCCAGGTGGTGGACTGGGCGGGAGCCGAGGGCATCTATGTCCTGGTGGATATGCATCAGGACCTCTACAACCGGTTCCTGGCCCCCAACGGCACTGAGCAGGATGGATTCCCGACTTGGGCGACGTTCTCGGGCAATGCCTCACGGACCTGCCCGATCTACCTGAACGAGACCACCTGCCTTCAGGATCCCGCGGTGGACAACGCGTGGAACGCCTTCTGGAACAACACGACGGTCCCAGGGTACGTCGGGTTGCAGGAGGCCTACGATCTCGCCTGGCAGGAACTCGCGTCCACCTTTGCCAACGCATCCAACGTGGCCGGATACGATCTCATGAACGAGCCGGCCACGGGGACCGTCACGAGCTCCCTCTCCCCGGGATTCTGCCCCAATGGGACCTGGGAGACAGAGTACCAGTGGGAGGATTGCTTCCTGCTCCCCTTCTACCAGTCGTTGATCCATTCGATCCGTCAGGTCGACAGCCGCCATGCCATCTTCTTCGAACCGTCCGTCTACACGGACGCACTCAACTGGGCTCCCTGGAATCCAGTTTCGCTCGGGGACTCCAATATCGTCTACGAACCCCACGTCTACACCAACGTCTTTGGTCCGTCCGCGAACTGGTCGGGGAACGCGAGCGCCCTGCTTTCCGCCTACCAGAACGCCCAGTACAATGCCCAGGAGTTCGGGGGAACGCCCTGGTTCGTCGGGGAGTTCGGGACCAATCCTGACCATTGGCACGACGGGTGGATCGAGGCGAACGTGAACCTCGCGAACAAGTTCGACGTGGGCTCGAGCTTCTGGGAGTGGAAGGAGGGCATCAACGTCTCCACGATCACCGAGCCCGGTGGCAATTGGGGGGTCGTGAGGGAGAACGGTACGTTGCGGAACTCGACGGCCCGGGCCGAGATCCTGGCCTCTCCCCATCCCGTAGGCGCAGGAGGGGCAGCGCGAGTGGAGTCCTCAGTCTTCAACTTCTCCACTTCCAATTACATCCTGAACATCACCAACGGCGCCCCGGGCGGGTGGTTCCATCTCTATCTCCCATCGTTCTGGTACCCCTCCGGCTACGTGGTGAACGGGACGTACACTGGGCTCTCCTACCGTAACTCCACCTACGTGTTGCCGGGGGGGACGATGCTGGACACCAGTGTCCTGAACGTCACCTGTTCCTGCTCGGGTAACTATACGGTGCACGTTCGACCGGCGGTACAGAGCGAGGGATGGCTCGCGGGCAACGTGAGCCCGGTCTTTGCCAATGTCACCGTGGCCAATCGGACGGTGACACTGAACCGCGGGAACTTCACCCTCGCCTTGCCCCCGGGCTCCCTGACCGTGACGGCAGATGCCCCGGGGTACGTGACGCAGTCGATGAGTGCCGTCGTGACGCCGGGGAACACGACCTTGATCCAGCTCCACCTGCTTCCCGTGCCTCCTCCCCAGTATGCCATCACCCTCTCCGAGCGGGGACTTCCCCAGGGAACTTCCTGGCAGGCGTCCGTGAACGGGACGGGGAACACCACGAACTCCAGTGCATTGACCTTCCGGGAACCCAATGGGACCTACGTCTTCACCGTGGGGGCTGTGCCGGGATTTCTTTCGTCTCCGTCTACCGGCAATGTGACCGTCGCGGGAGGACCGGCCGGGCAGTCCGTCACCTTCACTGCGATCCCTCCCGAGGCCTATGCCGTGACGTTCACCGAGAGCGGACTCCCCGCGAGCGCGACTTGGTCTGTGACATTGAACGGGAGCGGTTCCAGCTCCTCGACGACCACGGTCAAGTTTCAAGATGTGAACGGAAGCTACGTGTTCTCGGTTGCGGCTCCTCGCGGATACACCGCGAACCCCTCCTCCGGGACCCTCCGGGTGGACGGGCATGCGGTCAGCCAGTCGATTGCTTTTGCCAGCGCTTCCCCTTCGAAAGGGAAGACGGGCCAGTCCGTGGGCCTCACGGGTCTTGAGGGGTATCTCCTGGTGGCGGTGATCGTAGCGGCAGTAGCCATCGCAGTCGCAATCCTGCTCCGGCGCCGTCCGACCAAGTCCTCCTCGTCCGTACCCCCGCCCAAGGAAGAGCTCGGAAGCAAGGAGCCGGAGGGGGAGTCCCCTTCGGAGAAAGAGGGTTGAGTGCCGACCCCAGAGAACCGAGCTTTTGCGTTGAAGTCATACTTCACCACTGGGTTTGGAAACGGGTGCGACAGATGGAGAGATTTCCCTGCACAACAATGCGAACTTGGTGGCATAGGGGCGGAAGCTTGCGCCTACGTTTCAGTGGGGGTAGTTGATGGTGGTTGGAGATAACCCGCCACCGAAGTCGTCCTCTAAGGCAACAGCCTGGGAGCGGCAGGTATCGGCGGCGGTCACCACGGATGCCGTGGTTTTCAGGGTTGCGTTTGTTTTGCTACTTGGAGGGTTAGTGTTGCTTCTCCTGGGTCTCACTCACGCAGTGAGCAGTTCCTGGGTGGGGCAATCAAATGTGGCGGGCATTGTCATCTACACCCTTTTCCTCGTGGTCTTGGTCGATTCGGTCGGCGGACGAGCGATGAATTCTTGGTTGCATGGCCCTTCTCATGCGGTCTGCTCCGCAACCGGCATGGAGGTCCCCGTACGGCGTGAGGACGCATTCTACCGATGCGGTGAAAAGTACGAGCTGAGGAGTCCTATCTTCCGACGCAGGCTCGGGGGGTTCACGAAACCGAACTGGCTAGAGTGGTCGCCGCTTGTAATATTACGGTTCCTTCCGTCCCACCGAGCGAATTATCGGGCGATGGTCGTTATCGATTTCAGGGACCTTTCCCGTGAGACCCGTGGTCTCCGGAGCTTGTTCCTTGGGGTTCGGCTCTGGGCCACAGCTCCTCAGGTAACGTCTCTCATCTTTCTTGTATTCAAGGGAGGTGGTCACGTTCACGTAACTCCCAAGCTCGTCGAAGGCGTCAACCTTCCGCTGCGTCAATGTTCCCTGTCTCATTCTATGGACTTGAACCTGACCGGCACATGCTTGGCGGGTTTGGCCGAGGACGAAGTTGAGAGGTACCTTGCTGGCAATTGACCAGAATCTTTCCGCCGGTTCTCAGACCTTTACCGCCTGCCTCGCCTACTCGCCGGGTTCTAGTCTCAGCTTCGTCTAAGGCTGGTCTGTAAACATTTCTCTGGGGTCTCGCCATGAGCAGTCCCAGGTCCCCCGCCGTGATGCTCAGGCGCCGCCCCGGACCGGCCGGAGCCAGGGATGGAGCCACTCAACAGGGAGTGTACTGGAAGGCAAGTGGTCCCGAAGTGTTGGTGCCCGCCAGAGAGTAAATCTGCCAAGATCCCGTATTTCCCGGGAATTCGTATTGCAACGTGGGTTGGTTGGCATCTCTCGATGAGTAGGTGAGGGACCCGCGGACGGTCACGTTGTGGCCATTTGGTCCGGGAAGGCTCACCGAGATCGGAAAGGAAACTGTTCCCTTGATGGTGATCTCCTGGGTTCCGGAGAGGCCACAGCTGTTGACCGCCGGATAGTTGGCGGTTTGGAAACCGTTGTTGAACCACACGTCCGGATGGTACGTGAGGTTGAAGGGAGAGGGTCCGGTGCCGAGTGGGGGAAAATGAGCTTCTCCAAGATCCGTGGTGGCGTTGGGAATGGCAATGTCATTGGTGGAATACCATTTCGTGGATTGCCCATTCTGAACTGCCGGAGCCGCCACAAACCCTGTGGTGCAGGGTTGTGCTTGGGAAGTTGTGAAGACGGTGGAGTTCTTCACAGAGTAGAGGGTCCAATTATAGGCGGTGAATAACCCTTCGGGGAGATACGGCGCCTTCCCGGTCCCGTATACGCCACTCGGCAGGCCTGCCGAACTTATGGCAGTTGCAAAGACAAGACCCCCGGAGCCAAACGTGAAGGTCGGTGAACCAAGGTTCGTCGTTGCATTTCCCCCGTAGGGCGTGTTGAACAGTGCGACAGGGGTGATCATCACATCGGATGAGACGGCTGTCCCGAGGCTGCATTCTACCCGCTCAAAAGCAAGGTAGGCCACGGCGACAGCGACCAGACCCACGATCAAGATGAGTATGATTGCAACTGTGACGGGCTTCCGCGCTTTCGTAGGGGACATCGGTGGCGGATTCGTTGGTGCCTGCATCGTTGGTCTGCTCTACCTGTCGCTAGGACAGGATGTGAGGGACATGACGGCACGCAAATAAAGTATCACCTGTCCCGTCAAAAGCATGGATGGCCCCATTCTGGACTAGCCGGAAACGATAAACGACCGATGAATGTGATGGATTAATGAAATCTACAGGGTCTTTCACGGATACTTCGGGCGACAGTGCGCCGGTGAAGGGTTACGTGAGAACCTTCGGTTGCCCTACGCCGACGTCAACTTTTGTTCTACCTTCTGGAGGTCTCGCACCGAGAGAAGGGACGCTTCATCGAACCTCGAATGCCTTGGACGATGGGCTCCTCCGCGGGGGGGACCCACGTTCCCCGCCGTCCATTCCGCGTCATCCGGCCTGGAGGAGGCCGAAGTCTCGACATCCTTGAGCGGCGAACGTCCGCCTTCGGTGAGGCTCGATTCAGGCCGGTCTCTCTACTCGTTGATGACGTCCCCTTCCATCAGGACCTTGGAGACCTCGGGGCGCAGGATCTCCGTGGGGAGCGGCTTCTTCTCGTTGAGGAGGGCTCGGATCTTCGTCTGGCTGGTGTTGAGCCGGTCCTCCTTCGGATGCGGGCAGACCTTGCTCGAGGCCATCCAGCCGCAGCGGGTGCAGTAGAAGGTCTCGGTGTACCGGAGAGGAAGGATGCCGATGTCCCGGTTGTCGAAGACCCGGTGGCAGGCATAGGGCTCGTAGAAGGTTCCCACGCCCGCCTGGTCCCGTCCTACGATGTAGTGGGAGCAGCCGAAATTCCTCCGGACGATCGCGTAGAAGAGGGCGGCCTTGGGGCCGGCGTAGCGCATCGCGATGGAGAACGAGGCGAGGATGGCCCGGTCCTTCGGGTAATAGTTGGTGACGAAGGCCTCGTAGGCCCGCATGATGACATCGGGCTTGTAGTCCCCCTTCTTCAGCTTCCCCACGACGGGGTGGATGAGGATGCCGTCCACGTCCTCCCGTTCCATCGTGACCCGCTGGAGGTACTCGTGGGCGGTGTGGGGCGGGTTCCGGGCCTGATATCCGACGACCCCCTTCCATCCCATCTCGTGGAATCGAAGCCGGGTCTCCTTGGGGGTGAGCTCGTAGCGTGCGGCGGGGAGGGCGAGACGGTTCAGCAGCTTGATGCCCCCGGAGACGGCGGTTTCGCCGAATTCGACGAGGTCGGCCACGTTGGGGTGGGTGGTGTCCGTGGTGCCGTACACCTTCTGGGCGAACTCCTTCTTGTCCCACCGGAACTTCTCCTCGATCCGAAGTATGGCGAAGGGCTTCCCGTCGAAGCCGGCCAGGGCGACCTCGTCGGACGGAGAGGCGGCCTCGAGGACCTTGGCGTTCTCCTTCCCGGAGGGGGTGAGCAGGATGGGCATCGACCACGGGAGCGAGTCATGACCGGAGAGTTCCATCCGGTTCAGGACGCTCTCGAGTTCCGCCTCAGATTGGAAACCCTCGAGAGGGCTGTAGGCGCCGGTCGCGATCTTCTCCGCATCGTAGATCTGGTCCACGGGCGGGGTCAGGAGCGGCATCTCCCCGACCTCTTGCAGCAGCTTCTCCCGGCGTGTGTCCACTAGTTGTCCGTCGACCAGCCTTCCACCATAGGGTTCGGGGATCATCGTGCTTTCCTCAGTGCCAGGACCCGGTGACGGAGGAGTTCCGCCCTGGGACCCGGCACCGGCGAGGGAGCAGGCGGGGGGCATAGCCCTTTCCCATGGCGCATATGCGGGCGAAGTAGGCGCACCGGCTGCGGGTACCCCGGTCCAGAGCCCTAATCGCTCTCGACGTGGGAGGTGTCGGGAAGGACCCCGGCGGCGGACTCCTTCCCGGCCAGGGAGTACTTGGTGTGGTACCCTCGGGGGGTGATCATGAGCCCGTCGTAGACATAGGTGCTGGAATTGCCGATAAGTATCGTGGTGAGCATCCCGATCTTGTGGTTGAGCATCTCGTCGAGGTTCGTGAGGACGAGCGTCTGGCCGTCCCGGTAGCCGCTCTTGACGATCGCCACGGGGGTCTCCTTCGCCCGGTGCTTCAGCAGGACCTCCCGTGTTTCGATGATCTGCCGGGTCCGCGTTCCGCTGGCGGGGTTGTAGAGCCCGATCACGAAGTCCGCCTTCGCCGCCGCCTCGATGCGCTCCAGGATGACCTCCCAGGGGGTAAGAAGATCCGAGAGGGAGATCGAGGCGAAGTCGTGCATGAGGGGGGCGCCGACCAGGGAGGCGCAGGCATTGATGGCGCTCGCCCCAGGGATGATCTCCACGGCGAGCCCGTCCTCCCGGGTCCACCCCTTCTCCCGGAGCATCTCCAGCACGAGACCCGCGAGGCCGTAGACCCCGGAATCCCCGCTCGAGACGACCGCCACCTTCTTTCCCTCCTCGGCCCGTTCGATGGCGATCTCGGCCCGGTCGACCTCCTCTCGCATCCCCGTCTCGTAGATCTCCTTGCCCTCGATCAGGTCCTTGACGAGCTCGATGTACGTGGTGTATCCGACGATGACGTCGGCCTCCTTCAGCGCCTCGTAGGCCCGGAACGTCATGTGCTCCTTGGGCCCTGGGCCGAAGCCCACCATCATGATCTTCCCTTTCTCCGAGTTACCCCACTCCATGTGCCTTCTCCTCCGAAAATGAGTATCGTGCGACCGCCAGCGTCGCCTTCCGGGACTTGACCTTCGGAACGAGGAGGTGTTCTGCGCCCGCCAAGCGGAGGGCCGAGGGCTCGGCGACCCCGTAGGTTCGCACGTACCGGTAGACCACCTCGGAGGGGTTCTCGATCCCGGGGACCGCATTCAGTTCCTCCTGCGAGAACAGGGTCAGCGGCACTCCGAACTGGGCCGCCAGTTCCTTCAGGGCCGGCTCGTGCTGTTTCAGAGAGATGGTCGCGACCCCCCGCACCGAGTTCGGGGAGAGCCGTCGCTGCTTCAGGGTCTCCTGCACGAGGTCCCGCACCTCTCCGGGCTCTGTGGCCCGGTCGCAGCCCAATCCCAAGGCTAGGGACTTCGGGCGATAGAAGAGGGTCCGGGGGGCCCTCTCTTCCCAGAACTTCCCCGTGGGGATCCGGTCCGTGACGAGAAGGTAGGCCTCGAACTCCTGGCCCTCCACCTCCTCCAAGGAGGCGAAGCGATGGATGTTGGCGGGCAAGGGCCCCTTCCGGGTCCACCATCCCTTTTCCCCGGTCTCCTGGACCAAGGCGATCGAGCCTGCGTTGACCACGATCGCACTGATCCGGGTGACGTTCGTCTCGGGCTCCAGGGTCCATCCGAACTCCCGCCCGAGGATATCGACGGCCAAGGTCTCGTTCACATCGCTGGCCGTCGTGATGACCGGAGTCGCGCCCAGCGCGGTGGCCACCTCCTGTGCGAGGTCGTTCGCTCCTCCTAAGTGTCCCGAGAGGAGGCTGATGGCAAAGCGGCCAAGGTCATCGACCACCACGACCGCGGGATCGGTCTTCTTGTCCCGAAGGAGCGGGGCGAGGACGCGGACGGCCGCGCCCGTCGAGAAGAAGAGGACGAGCCCGTCGACCTCCGGGAAGAGGGAGGCGAGTCGCTCCTTCACGCTCTCGAAGAGCAGGGCGTCCTCCCCGGCCTCCGCCGCGAATTTGGACGGGGCGTGGAGGGTGGAGCCCTCCAGCTTCCCCTGGAGGGCTCTCGCCTTCTCCGTGCTGTGTTTCGTGAGCGAGACGATCGCGACCTTTCCGAAGGTCATGTGCGGGCCCGACGGTATCCGTGGGTGAAGGACTCGTCGTAGAGCTTGGAGCGGTGCTGGCCCAGTTCCCCGATGTCTCCCAGGGCCGCTCCCACCAGGATCATCGCGTGCTTCGAGATCCCGGCTGCGGACATCTTCTGGGCGATGTCCGCGAGGGTGCCACGCACGACGGTCTGGTCCTCCCAGGTGGCGCGATAGACCACACCGACCGGGGTCTCCGGGGGGTAGCCGCCGGCGGTGAGCTCGGAGACGAGGTCGGCGACCTGCCCCGCGGAGAGGAAGAAGGCCATGGTGGCCTGGTGGGCGGCGAGCGTGCGGAGGTTCTCCCTCTCCGGGACCGGTGTCCTTCCCTCGACCCGGGTAAGGATGAGGGTCTGGGTGATCTCGGGAATGGTGAGCTCTGCCCCCAGGACGGCGGCCGAGGCCCCGACGCTGCCGACCCCTGGGACGATCTCCCAATCGATCCCCTCTGACCGAAGGCGAGCGATCTGCTCGGCGATGGCGGAGTAGATGGTGGGGTCCCCGGTGTGGACGCGGGCAACGAGGCCCCCGTCCCGGAGCACGGGGAGCATCTTCTCCAGGATCTCGCCCAGGTCAAGCGGGGAGGAGTCGAGGACGGGAACCCCTTTCCTCACGTTCGCGAAGAGCTTGGGGTTGACGAGGGAGCCGGTATAGAGGATCAGGTCCGCCGCATCGATGAGCCGGCGGCCCTTGAGGGTAAGGAGCTCCGGGTCCCCGGGCCCTGCCCCGATGAAGTAGACCTTGCCCGGGTGAGCGGGGGTCATGCCCGAAGCGCCTCCTGGTACCGCTGAACGATGAGGTGGGAGAGGCGCGGGTCCGGGCCGAGGGGCTCGGCGACAGCGAGGGGGGTCGCCTGCCCGTTCATGCCCGAGCGCATCCTCGTCTCGATCTCTCCGACCAGTTGTCCGTGGGAAAGGAAGACGGGAAGCGCGACGATCGGCTGCGGGCCCTTCTCGGCCAATGCACGGGCGGACTGCTCGATCCTGGGGTCGAGGACGTCGGAGTAGCCCACGGCACACTCCGTTCCCAGCCGCCGGGTAAGCTCGCTGGCCAGTCCCTCGAAGACCCCAGGGATGGCGGGGTCGGAAGAGCCCCTGCCCACCAGGAGGAGCCGCGTCTTCTCCGGGAACCTCTGGGTGGAGATCGCGTGGCGAGCCCGTTCTTCCAGGATGTCCACGACCGTGCCGCTCGGCCAGAGGGGGTCCGTGATCTGGAGATCGATACTCTCCCGGAGGTCTTGCAGGAGCTCGGGGACCTCCTCCTTGAGGTGTTTCGCTTTGAAGACGAAGTAGGGCACGACGATGGCCCGGTCGTGGCCTTGGGAGCGGAGGCTCTGGACCGCGCTCCGGAGATCGGGGGAGGTGTGCTCGAGATGGCACGTGATCACAGAGGTTCCGGGCAGCTCCCGGCCCACCTCTTCTGCGACCTTGCCCATCTCCATCGTAGCCACTTTGACCGGGCTGCCGTGGACGAGGAGGAGAAGCGGGGGTGGGGAGGTCAGGGCCCGGCGGCGGGTGACGATGAGGGTCGTGAGGTAGTGGAACTCCATCCCCTCCGTTTCCCGAAGCTGGGTGACGACCCTCTCCTCGGGGCTTGTAGCTTTCTCCACGAGGAAGGCGTGGTCGAGGAGGCCCTTCGCTGCGAGGAGTTGCCGAACCTCGGTCAGCCGGCTGGCCACCTTCAGAAGGATCACGGTGTCGAACTTCTCCAGCGTCTCCTCGATTCCCTCGATGCCGTAGGTCGCGGGGATGATGGCGATCGACTCGTCCCGGTCGGCAAGGGGGACCCCTGCCTGGACGGCGGAGGCCGTCAGGCTGGTCACCCCGGGGATGACCGAGACCGGAAGGTCGGGGCGCCGGGCCCGGAGCCGGCGGTAGAGGTGGATGAAGGTGCTGTAGAGGAAGGGATCCCCCTCGGTGACGAAAGCGACATCCTTTCCCTGATCAAGGCGGGCCGTGATCTCGGCGACCGCCTTTTCCCAGAGGGGTTCCACGACCTTGGGGTCCTTCGTCATCGGGAAGCGGAGGGCAAGGAACTCCTTGTCCAGCCCCTCCAAGTGGGGGCGCACGATCTCGAGCGCATAGCTCCGGGTACCTTCGGCCGGACAGGGATAGGCGATGACGGGGGCCGCCCGGAGCGTTCTCTGGGCCTTGACCGTGAGGAGCTCCGGATCGCCGGGGCCGACTCCCACTCCGTAGAACCGTCCGGGCATCGCAAGTTGCGTAACAGAATCGTGGTTATTTAGCCTCAACTTTCCTCAGATAGACGACCGAGACGGGGTTCTGGGCCTCGAAGCCCGTCAGCTCCAGTATCGGTTTCGACCGCGCCAAGTTCACCTGGGAGACCTGCGGTTTCTGGCCCAGCGAGCGGAGCACCTTGAGGACCTCATGGAGGTTCTCCAGCGTGGTCATGTTGGCCACGAACCGTCCACCCGGCTTGAGGCGGTGGATCGCCTCCGTCACGAGGGCCGCAAGCTCCCCTCCGCTGCCTCCCACGAAGACCGCATCCGGGTCGGGGAGGTCCCGGAGGGCGTCCGGAGCCTTGCCATGGATCACCTTGAGGTTGGGAAGGTGGAAGCGCTCGGCATTCCGAGCGACGATGGACGCGTCATCGGCGTCCTTTTCGACAGCAAAGACCTGCCCTTCGGGGGCGAGACGGGCGCATTCGACAGCGACGGAGCCGCTCCCGGCCCCGATGTCCCAGGCCACCGTGTCCCGGACGATCTCGAGACGGGCCAGGCTGATCACCCGGATCTCCCACTTGGTGATGAGCCCCCGGCGGGGCCGCTTCTGTTCGAAATATTCTTCCGGGATACCCAGGGGGTAACCTTGGGGGGTGGGAGCGGAGGCGTCCTCCTCCCGGACCAAGATCAGCACATTGAGCGGGGCGTAGGATTTGCCGACCAATTCGGAGAGTCTCGCGGAGGAGACCCGCTCGTCCTTCCCTCCGAGATTCTCGCAGACGTAGGCTCGGAACCCTCCGAGCCCGGCGCCGAGCAGGGCGCTGGCGAGGTGGGATGGGGTGTTCTCCTCGTCCGTGAAGACGCCAAGTTTCCGGGCGTCGCGGGCGGCTTCCAGCAAGTTCTCCACGGGCTTGGCATGGCAAGAGACCAGGATCGCGTCCTCCCAGGACTCGCGGACGGCGGCGAAAGCGAGTTGCATCGAGCTCACGTGGGGATGGACGACGACGTGGTCCTTCCCGAAGCGTGCGATCACCAGTTTCGCTATTCCGTAGAAGAGAGGGTCGCCGCTCGCCAGGACCACGATCCGTTCCCCTTCCCCCTCCTTCGCGAGGTGCTCGAGGACCTGGGTCGTGCTCCCCTTCACGGGGACCTTCCTGCAGGAGATGTCCGGGAAGAATCCGAGATGCCTCTCCCCTCCCACGAGCACGGTGGCCTTCTCCACCAGGCTTCGGAGTTCGGGAGAGAGGCCTTGGGCCCCGTCATCTCCGATGCCGATGACGTGGATCTCGTGGGTCATATCTCTTCGTCCTGGTCGGCGTAGATGTCCGGCCGTTCGGGTGCGGTGCCGCCGGTCGGAACACCGGGGGAAACGGCCCGTCCGATCACGCCCTCCCCCTCAAAACCGAACATGAGGAGCTCAAGGTTGGGTGCGGGCCCTGCCCGCTCGCGCAGGGTCCCGAGCGCCCTTCGGCAGATGGCATCGAAGAAACCCGAGACCTTCGCCGCCTTGACGAGGTCTCCCGCATGTCGGGCGGTGTTGGC
>JAKAYL010000008.1 GCA_021809545.1 Thermoplasmata archaeon | reverse complement strand
CCCGGCTGGAGAAGGTGACGAGCGGGATCCCGCCGTGGACCACGGCCAGGGCCCCCTGGAGGTACTCCCCCTCATCCCAGTTGGCCCACTCGTAAATGCCCACGACCGTCTGGAGTGCGGCCCCGAGAAGAAGGGTCCCGAGCAACGCAAGGTTCGCCGGCCGGAGAAAATTTCCCCTTCCCTTCGTTCGAACACTCTGCATGTTCCTGCCCGAGGAGCTCCCTTCCCAATCCGGGGGCCCCTACGCCGGGTGAGTCCCACCGGAAATACGCATCCCACGGGCCACTTAAGCCCTGGCCCCGAAACGTTCTCGGCCGAACCGATCTCCCTTCACTTCTCGCGCGGTGGGACGGCCCGCGGGGAAGCTGAGGATGGAGGAGCCGGTCGGACGGAGGGGTGCGTCTCTTTCGGCCGACGCGGGATCCAAGTGGAGAGGAAGGGGAACGCCGCGACCAGCAGGATGACGAGAGAGGCGCCGACGGCAGCCTCCAGCGTGAAGTTGTGCATCGTAGCCGCGATCCCGCTGAGGGAGGGACCCAGCGGAGCGAGCCAGGTGCCCGAACCTGTCACATACGCGAACGTCCCGAAGGTGACCCTGCCATTGACGGAGGTGACCACGGAGAAGAGCCCCGGGAAGACCTGGATGGGAGTGCCCGAGGGGACGAAAGAGCCGTCCACGAAGACACCACCGGCCTCCGGCAGGTCGATGGTCCAGTTCACGAGGTGCGCCATCCGCCACACCGTGAGGGGCGATTCGCAGGGCCCCACGACGAAAAGGGATTGGAGGTCCTCGGAGAACGCAAGGGCGTTGGGACAGCCCTGGGTGAGAAGCTCGCCTTCGGGCAGGGCCGACGTGGTGTTGAAGAAGGAGACCATACCGGCTTCTTGGCTCGCCACCGCGACCGTGTTCCCCGAGACGGCCAGCCCCTGGGCCCCGCTCCCCACGGAGGCGTTGTAGTCGATGCTCCCGGTCGTACGGTTGACCCAATAGACCTCCCCCGGGGACCAACTCGTCACCAGGAAGTACTGGGGGGTGAGCACCACGTTGGTCGGCGGTGCGCCGACGAAGATCGAGGCGATCGGGGCCCCCGTGGTCTCGTTGTACGCCTCGAGGTACGCTTCTCCCGAGGCAGCCTCGTAGAGGGTCCGGGTCACCGGGTCCACGACGATCGCCAACGGCCCCGCACCCACCCGGTAGTTCGTGACGAATCCCCCGGTCGACGCGTTGAAGACGGTCACGTTGCTGAATCCGAGCGAGGCGACGAAGGCGAGGTGGCGTTGAGAATCAAAGGCGATCGCAACGGGAGCATAGCCCACCCGCACTGTCCCTAAGAGAGAGGGAGAACCTCCGTTCGGCAAGGACAAACGTGCCACTTCTGATGAGAGCGGGCCGGGCCCCGCCAGGGCCAACCAGAGGCTATTGGAGACCGGGTCGTAGGAGAGCGCACGGACCCCGACCCCGGGGTACGGGACCGTGTAGGTCCACTCAATTTCTGACGAAGAGATCGCGGTGAGGGTGGCGGAGTTCAGGGAACCGGAGAAGAGGGTCCCGTTCCTTGTGTCGAGGGCGAGAGAAGACGGTTGCGGGCCGGCGGGGAAGGACGCGGTCTGGGTCGCGGGCGCGGCGGGAGCGGGGCCCAGAGCCCACACCCCCACGTAATTCCAGGCGAGCGCATTTCCGAAGGAGGCGACGAGGTGGTAACGTTCCTCGAGGTAGCTCTGGATCACCGGGTGCATCTCGTCCATCGTGGCCTGACGGTTCCCGACGACCACGAGGGGCACCCACGTGTGGTTCCAGGCCTGCAGGAGATAGTCCATGCTCGGGGCCAAGTGGTACGGGTCGTACGAATACGTGGACTGGTTGTCCGGGTAAGGGTTGTAAGCCATGTGGTCCAGCACGATGGAGAGATTGAGGAGGTTGGCTCTATCGGCCTCGGCGAGGAAGATGTCGTCCGCGGAGAAGAGCGTGGCGTTCGGTGGAGAGTGAGCGTCGAGGTACGCCGCCACCTGCGAGACGGTCTGTGGCGAATAGGTCCTCTGGATGAGGTTGTACTGGGGCAGGTCGAAAGCGGTGGGTTGATTGTAGGGATTGGAGGGTCCAAGAACCTCTACGGCGGAGAACAGAGCGGAACCCACGAGCACGGTCGTGATCAAGAGGGCACCGACGCCCTCCACCCACGCCCGGTCCTTCGGCCGGGCTGCGGGAGGCGGGGCCTCGACGGCCCGGGCCAGCGGGCGCAGCGCCCGATCGGCCCACCACCAGCCCGCCAGCAGGCTCAGCGGTACGCTCACATCCGTGAAGTAGTTCGATAGGAATTCCGGGTAGACGAACGTGTAGAAGCCGAGATAGAAGACCGCCCATCCTCCCAGGAAGACGAGGGCGAGGGTAGATACCTTGGGTCCGGGGCTCTCCGAGAACTCCAGATCGAGCGCCCCCGCCATCCAGAGCACGACCTGCACCGCCAGCATGGCGCCCGTGGCGGCGAACTCGTACTCCCCCTGCCCCCAGTCGAAATTGGGAGGTCCGGTGTAGAGCACGAACCCGAGGAGGAGGGCGCTCATGAGAAGGGCGACGAAGGCGAGGTCCTGCTTGCCCCGGGCCGCGAGCGCGCCCGCCGGGACGAGCGAGGCGGGAATGATCAGGACCGGCTCGTAGACCCAGAGATAGTAGAAGACGCTCAGGTGATAGTTGAGCGGGACCGTGTGGTCCACGTACGCGCTCCCGAGCCCGTACTGGTTCCACATCCAGGTCACCGATGTGGCGGAGGTGAAGTAGCCGAGGACAAGCCCCAGGGGAAGGGCGAACCCGACCAGCAGAAAGACGAACGCCTTCGTCCGAGCAGAGAAGGTCGAGGGAGAGACCCGGACGAGGAGAGCCCCGGCCAAGAGCGGGGTGAGGAGGATCGCATCCCGGCGAGTGAGCTCCGCGATCCCGAGCAGAAGACCGACCACGAGGGGGATGCGGAAGGTGTCGGGGGTCTTCTTCCGGAGGAGGAAGTACGCCGCCCAGGCCAGGGGAAGGGCGGCGAGCGGCTCCAGGAGGACGGTGGTGAAGGTGTAGACATCGAAGGGATTGAAGAAGAAGAGACCCGCGGCGGCCAGGCCCACCTTCTTCCCGCCAAGCTCCTTCCCGAGGAGGTAGACGGCCGCCCCGGTGAAGAGGTCGGCGAGCACGATCTGGAGCCGGGCGACGAAAAGGTGCGGGCCGAAGAGCCCGACCCCGGCGGCAAGGTAGTAGATCAGCACCGGCTCGCGGGCAGCGAAGGTGACGAAGGGGACACCTCCCCGGGCCACCGTGCTCGCAGCGTTGAGGTAGGCCCCCTCGTCCATGTTGTACCACTGAAGGGACGCCACGGTCGCATAGAGGACGGCCGCGGCACAGGCCACGAGGAGGAAAGCGGCATGCTCGCGGATCCCTCGCCGCACGAGATCCCGGAGGTTCCAGCCAGCAACCATCGCCGCGGAACCGAGGCCGGGTCTCCCTTTAACCTCGTCGGGGCTTTCCTCGCCAGCCAGGGGATGCCGGACCCTCTCCCCCTTCTCCTCGCCCCCGGGGCTGCTTCGTCGGGAGAGAGGTCCTCGAGGGGGGGAGACCCTCTGGGACGAAGCTATTTAAGACGGGAAGCGAATCCCCCGGGAGTGGTGAGGGCTTGGAACTAGGGCGCGGGCTCCGGGCCGTGTGGACCCAGCATCGGTTCGCGATCTTGCTTCTCGCCGTCCTCCTCGTCGGAGGTTTCGCGCAGACCGAAGCGGCCCTCCACCTCTGGGCGACCCAGGACGAGGGGCAGTACATCCAGGCGGCGATGGCCATCACCAAGGGGGGGATCCCGGACGTCACGTTCCCCGCCCGCCCTGAGCCCCTGCTCCCTGCGGTCCTCGCCCCCGTGATGCTCGTCTTCGGGGGGAGCCTCCTGGCGGCTCGGGAGCTCCTAGTTGCGGTCGATATCGGCACCGCGCTGACCCTGGCGTTGCTGACCCGGAGGATCTGCCACCGGTACCGCGACGCTGCCGCTCTCGCCACCGCGGGAGTCTATCTCCTCTCCCCCTTTGCCGTCGGTACCCTGCCCACGGTGATCGAGGAGCCCCTGGCGGCTCTCTTCCTTTCGCTGGGTTTCTTCTTCCTCCTGCGCGACCTCTGGGCCAGTTGGACCGGAAACCTACTGCTCGCCGGCCTATTCCTCGGCCTTGCGGTGCTCGCTCGTCGGAGCGCGCTCGCTGTGGCCGTCCTCTGGCTCCTCTGGTTACTTTTCTCGCAGAGCACGTGGAGAGCGCGGGCCGTTACCTTCCTGAAGCTCTACCTCCCCCCGCTCGCCGTGGTGGGTGGATACTTCCTCTACGTTGCCTACCGGACGTCCTTCGCCTGGACCCTGACCGTGTACACGAGCGTCTATCTTCCCTACGGGCAGACCATCTCCCCCCTTACGAATCGTATCGAGATCTTTGGCTACCTCTTCCTCGTGGCGGCCCCCCTCCTGATCGCACCCGTCGCCCTGCTCCTGCGGATCCTGCGGGAACAGGGACGGAACTCCCTTGCCTTGGCGGCGTCGATCACCGCGGCAATCTCGCTCACGTTCCTGTTGGCCTCCTACCCCGTGTACGCAGACTGGGGGCTCGGCGAACTCGTCATCTATTCGGTGGGTTGGCTGATCCTTACGGTCACGGCTCTCCTTTGGATCCTCCTGACAGGAGAGAGCGTGTCCTCGCCCGCTCCTTCGAAGTCCGTGCGCGGCGACCACGCCCTGCTGTTCGCGGGATGGGGGATCGGGATCCTCCTGTTGGACTTCACACCCCGACCGCAGGCCTTCGCCGTCTATGCCGGCGACGCCCTCGCGCCCTTCGCAGTGCTCTTCGGCCTCTGGTTCATCACCCTGATCCCGCGCCCCGAGACGCGGGTCTCGCCCTCCCCCTCGCCCTCCTCCCGACGGCGCCGGAACCGATGGACACCCTACCTCTTCCCCACCGGAGTAGTGTTCTTGCTGATCGCCTCCTCCGCCCTCAGCGCGGTGCTCGTCCTCGGTCCCAGCAATCCGAACAACGTGGCGGGAGCTTACGGGCTCCCCTCGCACACCGTGGATATGTACCCTCCGTCGGAAGTGAGCCAGGTAGGGACGTTCCTGCGGAGTTCGATGGGACCCAAGGATACCATCTTCACGTTCGACTCGGCGTACGTGGCTGAGGGGAACCGCATGATCACCCCTCCCATCGCCCAGTTCCTCGACCCGTACATCCACTTCGCCCAGTCCGGGATGCCGGTCAACGAATCCCCCTATCCCACGGCTCCTGCGGGCATGCTTCCCTCCATGCAGGGACTCCTCTCGGACTGGAACCGCACCAACCTCACGTGGTTCATCGAGGGACCGGTGACGAAATCCACGCTGGCACATGCCCCGCTCCTCGCCTGGTACCTGAATCGGTTCTACTACCCGGTCACCAGTTTCGGAGACCCGATGTCCTATGACCTGGTGACCATCTTCCATCGGGGCGTGCCGCCGCCCCCCGAGGCGAATCCGATCGCATCCGCTTCCGTCCCCGGGGGGCCGGTGGCCACGGTGGCGTCGGGCGGGGTCCTCTACGTGGCCTCGTTGAACGCCCCCTATCTCTACCTCCTCGGCGAAAACGGTACCCAGAGCAGGTTGAGCCTCCCCTTCCCCGGAGCACGATCGCTGGCGATCTACTACGGAGACCTATGGATCGGAAGCACCCTCACCTCCCAGGTGGAGATCCTGCCCCTGGAGACGGGCGGGAAGGCCGAGGTCCTGACCGTGGGGAGCGGCCCGTCGGTCTTCTCGGCCGATACGTCCACCCAGGAGGTCTTCGTGGGCACCGTCACGTCGAAGACCGTGACGGCCATCCAATTGACCGCCAACAAGACCTGGTGGCACATCGTCTGGACCGTACACACCAGCTTCGCGGTCACCGGGCTCGCCGTGTTCGGCGCGCAGCACCGGCTCTATGCCGCTCTACCGGACAGCAACCAGCTGCTCGTCCTATCGGACAAGACGGGAAAGGTGGTTGGCGAGGAGAGCGTCGGCTTCTCCCCGTTCTCCCTTCAGGTGATGGACGGGAGCCTCCTCGCCTCCGCCTGGATAGGCGCGGTGTACAAGCTGAGCCTGACATCACCCGACGCCCCGCAGGTCCTCGGCTCGGTGGACGTGGGTCAGAACCTCACGCAGGTCCTGCCCGTCTTCTCCTTGAACGCCCTCGCGATCTCCTCGCAGGGGGACGACTCGGTCTACCTCCTCAATGCGAGGAGCTTGTACCTCATGGGGGCGTTCCACCGGATCCCGTGCTCCTCCTCGGTGGCTTGGGATTCTGTCACCGGAGACCTGGGCACTGCGAATGTGTGCAAGAACCGCGCCTGGTGGTGGAACCTCACTTCCCCGGACAATGTGAGCCTGGTCGGACCGAGCGGGACCGAGGTCTATCTCGGGAGCGGAGCACTGGGAGGGTTCCCCCTGCCGCTCAACCTCACCCTCTGGCCCCAGAAGCTCACCCTCAACACACGGCTCTCAGGGCATCTGCCAGGCTTGCTCCAGACCACCTTGACCTCGGGAGGGCAGAACCTCACCCTGGTGCTGCGGGTCGGACCATCCTTGGCGGGGATCCAAGCGCTCCAAACCCGTTTCACCGAGGAGGTGGCGGTGGCCTCGGTCCTGGCTTTCGTGAGCACCCTCCTACTTCTGTCCGTGTGCCGAGGGGAAGAGATGGGACCCAGTCCGCCCCCAGTGGAAGATCCCGCGGCGCCACCTACCCGTGCGGCGGTAGATCCTTCCCCGGGAACGCAAGCGAAGGATCGGCCCGGAGATACCTCGCCTTCTCCCACCCCCCCGTACAGCGAGACTTAGGTTGGGTTGCGAGTGCCGGGGATTCTCCCCGGTCGGTGCGCTAGATGTAACCCCACGCCCGGAGACGCTCGTCGACGCCAGGGGCCAGGGAAGAGCTCCCCTTCTTGGTCAGGAGCTGCAGGGCTTCCGTTGCCGAACCGCGGAGGCGCTCTAGGTCCGGGTCTTGAGGATCCCAGGAGACCTTCCGGGCCTTCCACTCCGAATCCACCGCATAGGCAAAGGGACCTTTTCCGGGGACGTCGGTGACCACGACCTTCCGGCTCCCCTCGTAGGCAGCGGCGTACACCGTGTCCAGCTTCTTCCGGAGCGGTTTGGAAAGCGATTCTCCCTGGACGGGGCCCAGGCCGTCGGAGACCGTCAGCACCGGTGAGGGTCGCGGAACCTCATCCTCCGTGGGAAGGGGGTAGCCCGAGGTCCTCAAGGAATCCGACGCTCCCACCGCCTCCAGTACGGTGGGGGCGATGTCCACCAGGCTGACCCAGGAACGACGGGTCTTGCCACCGCCCGCCCCTCCGGGATACCGGACCAGCAGGGGGACGCGAACGATCTCCTCGTCGACTCGAAGCATGTGGAAGAGGATCCCGTGCTCTCCGAAGGCCTGCCCATGGTCCGACGTGATGCAGAGCAGAGTGTCCTCCCACCTTCCTGCGGCCTTCAGGATGTCCACCATGCGCTCGAGCCTCTGGTCCATCGCCCGGACGGATTCCCGGTAGAGTTCGTGCAGCGTCGAGAGCTCCTGGACCGACGCGGTCCAGGTCCCGCGGATCCAGCCCTGCCGGTCCTGCCGTTGTCGGGCATACCGGAGCCAGTCGGAGAAACTTCGGATGACCTTGGGATCGGTGAAGTAGGGTTCATGGGCATCGATGAGGTTCACGAAGCCGAACACAGGAGTGGTGCTCTCCTGCTGCTTCAACCAGCGGGAGAACTCCGCTTCCACCCAAGGGGAGGACCGTGGATACCCCTGGTCTTCCGGGCGCATGACCTTGCGGGCCGTCCGGACCCCGAGGTCCAGGAGGGCCGTGTACTGGGAGACCTTCGAGGTGGAGGCCTCGAAGATCGGCCAAAAGGACCCGGAACGCATGCGATGGAAGATCGGGTTGGGGCGGGTCCGACGCTGTCCCGCTCCCTCCCGCTTCCTCCGATGGGGGAACCGGAGGAAGGGCTCCCACCAGCCACCCCAGAAGGCCTTGTCGAAGTCGTTGGCCAGCCCGAAGAAGGGACTGACGAGAAAATTGGCCGAGGCGGAAAGTGTCGCGTATCCCTCCGATCGCAGGACCCGGGCCAACGTGGGATGGGTTGGGGAGAGGGTGTTCGACCCCTTCTGACTGGCCCCGTGCTCCCAGGGATAGAGCCCGGTGAACAGGCTCGCATGCGAGGGGATGGTCCACGGGGCCGGGGCTACTGCCCTCCGGTACTGTACGGATTCCCGGGCCAACCGGGAAACGAAGGGCATGCTCTCGGCGTCCGCCCCGCCGTGCCAGAAGTCGTCGGCACGGACACAGTCCAGGACCACGACCAGTACGTTGGGACGTTTCGCCATCGCCGTGGGAACGTCACTCCGCCGAAGGAAGGTCCGGAGGGACATCGGTTCCCGATCGACCCGGGAGATGTCTGCCCGAGTCCTCTGGAACGGATCGTGGGGGAATGCCCAGGCAATCAAATGATTTTCTTTCAGACCAAGAGGGCACGTGATGGGCACCGTCCTCCAGAACATAAACGTTGTGGAGTTCGCGTCTTAGGTTGATTGGGAAAACGAGCGGTTCCGCCACCTCTCGGACCTCACGGCCGTGATTCTTCGCCGTACTTAGCCCCGCTCGAAGTTGCGAACCGTTAAGTTGTCTCTCCGTCTGTACTCCCGTGCGGTATGGGATTCCATCGGGAGAGACAGGGATCCAGCCCGCGCACGGACCGGGACCCAGACACCTGTGGACGCTGAGAAGTACACCGTGGCAATGATCGCTCCCACCCCGTTCTTCACGGAGGGGGGAGCGAGCTCCCGCATCTTGGGTGAGGTCCGGGGGCTCCGGGCGCTGGGGGCGCGGGTTCGGATGCTGACCTATCCTTCAGGTCGAGAGTGGCCGGGGATCGAGACGGTGCGCCCCCGCCGATCCTCCCGCCAGATGGGCATCGGGTTCCACCCGATCCGGCCGCTCTACGACTTGGAGATGTTGCGGAGCCTACTCGGGTGGGACCCCGTGCCCGGGGAGCGCTGGCACGCCTTCCTGCACGAGGGAGCCGTCCTGGGGATGCTCCAGGAACGGCTTCGCGGGAAGCGCTTCGTCCTTGACCTTCAGGGTTCCCTGGCGGAAGAGCTGGGGCGCACGTTCCGATTTGCCGCCCGAGGAGTGGGAGGGGGATTGACCCGGGGGTTTGAGCGCTGGCTCGAACGTTCGGCCCCCCAGGTCATCGTGAGTTCTCCGGGGCTCCTGGCCCTGCTCCAATCCCGGGGCCATCTTCCGAAGGACCGCGTTCACCTCATCGCCGACGGTGTGGCATGGGAAGACTTTTCGCCGAGGAGCGAGGAGGAATCTCCTGAGGTCCGCGCCTGGCGGACGCGCCGCGGCCTTGCAGAAGAAGACATCGTCGCCATCTACGTGGGCGGGCTCTCCCCGGAGCAGGGGATCGACGATGTGATCACCGAGATGCCCCGGATGCTGAAGGAGGAGCCCCGCCTCCGGGTGGTCCTGTTCGGCCGTCCCACGCAACTCAACCGGAACGAGAGATATGTGGAGCGCATCCGATCCTTGGGACTGGAGGGAAAGGTGTTGCTCCTCGGCCCTCTGAAGTACGAGGACCTTCCCGCCGCCCTCCGGGCCTCGGACATCGGGCTCACGTGGAAACGGGCGCCTCCCGAAGAGGCGAACGGCAAGATCCCGGTCTACATGGCCGCCGGGCTTCCCACGGTCGCACTCCGGTTGCCCGCCAGCGAGTACTACCTCGGTCCGTCCGGAGAGTTCGGCGGGATCCTCGCACAGTCCCCGAAGACGGCCGCGGAAGCCGTACTTCGCCTGGCGCGGGAGCCCGCGCTGCGGCAGAGGCTGGGACAAGAAGGTCGGCGAATGGCGGAGAAACGGTTCTCCCATCGGGCCGTGGCCCAGCAGATACTGCAGGTCTACGACAAGCTGGGGTAGCCGACCACGGCGAACACATAGGCATCCCCCTTCTCATAGAGGAGGGAAAATTCGGAAGGGTCGGACAGGAGCGGTCCGGGAAGGAACGGGGAGAACAGCGTGGTCGAAGCGCCTGTCACCAAGACGTACCGGAGGTTGAGGGTAGCGATCTCCCCGGGGAGTGAGGAGGTGAAGTTCCCGAACGTGAGCTGGGAGACGATCGAGCGATAGGTGGTGTTGGAGGCGGGACCCTCGAAGGGTACGCCCACCGGGCCCCCCAGGTTCCCGGCGAGGAACCCCACTCCCCCGCCGATCCCCACCAGGGGAAAGACCACTGGGTCCGAGGTGAACGCAGGAAGGAACTGCCCCCCGCTCCCCGGAGCCACAAGGACCGCCCCCCGGGGCTCCTGGGCGAGGAACTCCATGGCGGAGATGTCGTCCGAAGTCACATTGCTCACGATGTGCGCGCTCTGCGCCATGTCCCCCGGTAGTACGGCGGCCACCTCGACGAGCGGAACGGCCGTGGCGGTGATCAGCAGTACCGCGAGAACCATTGTCATCGAACGGGATCGGGTCCGGGCGCGGACGGCAACCGTCGTCCGGGGAAACCTGAGATGGCCCACCGCTGCGGCCACGGGAAGAAGGCATAGGAGGCTCTCCCCCGCCACGAACACGAGGGCGGTCTCAGAGAGGTTCGTGATCGCGTGCAGGGGGCTCTGGGGCCAGCCGTTCGCCACTCCGATGAGGAGAGGAGCGCCGAGGAGAAGGGGCAATGCTCCCAGGAAGAGTCGGGTGCTCCCTCGGGACAGGTCGACCATCCACTGGGGCCGAAGGACCAGCAGGGCGATGGCCGAGAGGAGCAGGAGGGCCCATTCCAAGTGGAGCGCCCAGTTCGGGGCTATCCACAGGTTCCCCTCCCCGAAGACGAAGGGGTTGAGAAGGGCGTTCAGGTCAGCAGGGGTGAGGACCACGGGCGGGACCCCTTGGACCGCAAGGTTGCGGTTCATCGAGATCACGGCGAGAGAGGGAGACGCCCCGACCACGAAGGCCAGGAGGAGAAGACCCCACCGATGGAGACGGCCCAGCAACTGGGCCCATAGGCCTCGAGACACCACCGCCCCTAGAAGCAAGGATACGAGTAGGCCCGGGATGAGCACCTCTCCCGGAACGGGACTGAAGAAGACACTGATCGCTCCCACCAGAAGCAGGGGCACGAGAACGCCGCTCCGAGCGGGATCCACCTCCCTTTCGAGGAAGGTCTCCGGGAGCCACGCCACCAGGAGGTACATCAGGGGGAAGACCGCGACAAAATCGTAGGTGCCCTGGATCAGCAGCCGGGGCCAGGAGAAGATCAGCGCCGAGGCGGCGGCAAAGGCGATCGGGATCGCGCGCCCGCCGAACCAACGACGACCCAGGTAGGCGGCTCCGAGAACCGTGAGGGCTTGGAAGACGGGAGCGGTCTCGTTCGCCGAGGACCACAGAGGGATCCCGAGAAGCAGATGGGAGGCGGCGAACCAGACCGTGATCCCCTGCGGGGAAAATACAGGATAATCCACGAAGGGGGCGAGCGAGGGGGAGAAGTGCCCGTGGAAGAGAAGATTGGCCGTCCAGAGGGTCGCGTTCGCCCCGTCGAGCGTGTTCCCTGCCGGCTGGGTGAGCGCGACCCAAGATTCGAGGATGAGGACCCCGAACGCGATCGCAAGGCTGGGCAGCAGGGCGGCACGAGAGAGCGCCAGGGCCCGGTCCTTTCCCCAGCGAGGGATATCGGGAACCTCCGTGGCCACCCGGTAGCTCAGGTAGGCCACGGCCAAGACCAGGACGGCGGCGAGGGCGTAGGTGGTGGCGAAAGGGAGGGGTATCCAGAGCAGAAGGAAGAAGAGGCTCACACCGAGGTAGGCGTCGAGAACGATCCGTCCCTCGATCTCGATCCGGGAGAACGCGGGGAACCAGCGGGCAAGGAAGAGACGCAATGCCTCGCCCGGAAGGGCGAAGAAAATGGTAAGGAGGACGAGGAGCGATGCTAGCTCAAGGGCATCCGTTTACGTCCACCACCCTAGGCCCGGTTGGGGGAACCGCCGGCCGACTGTCCACCCCAGTCCATCTGGCACCTTGAGCAGTAGTTGCTCCCGGAAAGGGGGCCACCGCAAACAAAGCAGGCCTTGTCCGAGGCCGGAGAGGAAGAAGAAGAAGAATCAGGGGTCGGGGGCTCAGGCGAGGCCATCGGTTCGGTGGCGGGGGCCGCCTCTGGGGTCGAGGGCGGCATAGGCTCGCCACCGGTCGGGGCGCCCGCCTCCGGCGGCGGCGGGGTCTCGTAGGCGCCCGAGTCGCTCGGGGAACCCGAAACGGCGGAGCCCACCGCGGCCGTAGCCGCGACGTCCGTGCCGTAGGCGTAGGGAGCATAGCCGCCCGCATCGTACGGGTTCTGCTGCTCGCTCTGGGGAGGAGACCGGTGGTGGAACTTCCTATAGATGAGGACCCCGAGGATGACGGCGACCACGACGAGCACGACGATATAGACCCAAGTGTAGTTGGCGGGGCTGCTGGTCGCACCGGCCGAGGTCCCGGCGCTGCTGACCGTGACCTGAGTGGTCTGGGGGGCGGACCGGGCCCCATTGCTGTCCTGGACGGTGAGCGTGACGGTGTAGGTTCCCGCCTGGGTGTAGGTGTGGGTCACGGTCTGGCCGGTGGCCGTGGTCTGGTCACCGAAGTCCCAGGTGTAGGTGTACGCTCCCGTGCCACCCGTAGCAGTGGCCGAGAACTTGTAGACGCCGTTGCCCTGGTTGACCGGCTGGGAGATCGTGGCGGAGATGCCCCCATTGACTTGGATATTGATGCTGGGGGCCGAGACCGTCTGCTTGGCGGTCGTGTCCGTCACCGTGAGCGAGACCGTGTAGGTCTTGGGGGTGGAGAATACGTGCTGGGGCGAGGCGGTGGTCGAGGTCGAACCATCGCCAAAGTTCCAAGCGTACGTGTAAGCGTCCTTCGTTCCGCCTCCGCTCAATGTTGCTGAGAAGCTGACGGTGAGCGGGGAAGAACCCGAGGTGGTGCTCGCTTTGATCGATGCGGTCAGGTTGTACTGGGGCGACACTCCCGCGTTCGCTTGCATGAGACCCGCCAATCCAACGATCAGCAAGGCGGCAAAGACCCCAATCACTCCGACTCTTACGGCAACACTCCCCGATATTCCTTTCATCTGGTAACTCCCTGGCTGCTAAGGTTCAGCACTGCACACTACATCAAAAGTCGCGTATATTAGTTTATCCTCCGTCGCCCGACGGGAGGTAGACAATTCTTCGAGGAGATTCCCGCCGAAGGCAAAGCCGGGTGTACCCCCCCAGTGTCTCCAGACAACAATCCGGATCCCGGGGGGTGGGCCCACGCGCAAACAGCTATGTGTTGAACCCTCTTGGGGTCCTACATCCCTGGACCCGAGGATGAGCTACACGACCTTTCACGATCTCTGGCACGGAGATTCCCGAGCGCTCATCCAAGTCCCTTCCGGGTCCGTGCAGCTGGTGGTCACCTCTCCCCCCTATCCGATGGTCGAGATGTGGGACAAGCTCTTTGCCGGCATGGACCCGGCGGTGGGCCGGAGCCTTGCCCATGGCAAAGGATACGAGGCTTTCGACCGGATGCACCAAATCCTTCTCCCGGTGTGGAAGGAGGTCGCCCGAGTCCTCGCCCCGGGGGGTGTTGCCTGCATCAACATCGGCGATGCGACGCGCCGGGTCGGGAACGAGTTCCGGCTCTATCCGAATCACGCCCGGATCTCGACCGACCTGGACGAGGTGGGCCTCGCTCCCCTCCCCTCGATCCTCTGGCAGAAGACGACCAACAAGCCGACGAAGTTCATGGGGTCCGGGATGCTTCCCGGCGGGGCCTATGCCACTCTGGAGCACGAGCACATCCTCCTTGCCCGCAAGGGAGGCCTTCGCAGCTTCTCCGTGCGGGAACGGGCTCGACGTCGGGAGAGCGCGTATTTCTGGGAGGAGAGGAACCTCTGGTTCCAGGACCTGTGGACGGGACTCGTCGGGGCGCGACAGGAGGTGGGGCACGGCGGTGCCCGTCGTTCCCGCTCGGCGGCGTACCCCCTGGAGATCCCCTATCGGCTCATCGCTATGTATTCCTTACAGGGGGACACGGTGCTCGATCCCTTCGTGGGCACGGGCACGACCTCTGTGGCCGCCGCCTGCCTCGGAAGGAACTCTCTCGGGATCGATCTCGAGGACGGCCTGCGGGACGTATCGTTCGCCCGGATGAAGCAGGCCCCGCGTAGTGCGGAAGCGCTACTCCGGTCCCGGCTCCAACGCCACAAGAGATTCCTTGCCACCAGCCGTGCGGGGAAAACCGCGCGACATCGCTCCCGGGTCTACGGGTTCCCCGTCGTGACGCAACAGGAGACTGATCTTCGGATCCCTGTCTTGCGTTCCCTTGAACGCATCTCTCCCGAGCGGCTGCGCGCCACCTACGAGTAGCCTTCCTTACCGAAGGGGGAGACCTACTCTAGGCGTTGCTGTCCGGTGCTGGGCGGGGTCAGGGAAGTGATGGGTGGTGCTCTGGGGGGAGCTGCTTCCGTAGCACCGGGGAGGATGAGGCTGCGACCGTCCTGTTTCTCCACGCTGATCATGTGGTCCGCGATCGAGGCGAGGTTCTTCTCGTGGCTGACGAGAAGGATCTGACGTACCCCCAGCTCGCGAAGGAGCTCGGAGAGCTTCAGGACCTGGTCGGCGGAGAACCCCTCCGTCGGCTCGTCAAGGATGAGGGTCTCGAGCCGGAGACGATGGGCTCCGACGACGGTTTGACGAAGGGCCAACCTGTAGGCGAGGGCCAGGGCGGTCCTTTCCCCCCCGCTCAGAGCGGTGGCGGGGATGGATGCGCCCCCCATCACCACGAAGGGCCGGAACTCGGCGTCCACGGTCGCCGACATGAGTTCGTCCTCGACGAGGAGGGAGTAGAAGCGGGAGAATCCCGCGAGGAAGTCCGCTCGGATCCGCTCGAGGCGCACCTTCTCGATCTCCCCGAAGGCGTCCCCCAGCTTCTTCAGCCACTCGACCCTGCGGAGCTGGAGCTCGGCGGCCGCCCCCGCAGTCCGGTTCTTCTGGAGCGCGGCCTCCTTCCGCTTCCGCTCGGTCTCCTGGAATTCCAAGTCCTTCTCCAGGTTCGCGATATCGACCCGGAGCTTTTCTAGATCGTTCCGGAGCTTCTGACGCTCCTCCTCCACTCCTTGGTAGGAGGCGAGCCGGGGATGAAGTTCTTTCTGTCGCGTTTCCAGGGTCGTCCGTGCCTCCTGGGCCCCGTGGAGTTCCTCCGCGGTCCGTGCCGACTCCTGCAGGAGTCGCTCCCGCGACTCTTCGGTGAGACGTAGCCCCTCGGCGGCGACGCGGAGGGACCCCTCGAGGCTCTTCCGGCGGTCGACCCGGGCCTGGGCGGCCTCCAACGATTCCCGGGCCGCCTTCTCACGCCCTCTGGCAGCTTCCAGATCCTGGGCTCCGTCCTTCAGCCCCGCGATCTGCGAGACGAGGAGCGACAACTTCTCCTCCAGCTCCTTTCCTTGGTGCTCCGCCTGCGCCATCTCTGCGTCGAGCCGGCTCACTTCCTGCCGCTTCTCCGCGAGCCCCTGGTTCTTGGCCTTCCATCCCGACAGCGTCTCACGGTGGGTGGCCAGCCGTCGGAGGTCCTCCTGGAGGTTATGTTCCCTTTCCTCGAGGTGGGCCAACGCCCCGGATTCTGTCTGCAAGTTTTCCTTCGCTTCGCGCAGGTGGCCCTCGAAGGAGGTCGGGTCGACCTTCTGCCCACAACGGGGGCAGGAGCCGCTCGCGAGCAGCGAACGGAGGTCCTCCTCCGTTTGCTCGGCTCCGGCCCTCGCCTTCTGGTGCCGGCGGACCTCCTTGTGGAGTTCCTCGATCTCATCTTCGAGCTCCTCCCTCGTGGCCGAAACGGGAGGAAGGGGAGGGTTGGGTCCCAGCTCCTGGGCCAGTCGTTCGATCTCAGCTTCCCGGGTCTTCCGCAGGGTCCTCCGCGAGGACATCTGCTCTTGGAAGAGAGAGAGGCTCCGGTCCAGGTCTTTCTTCCGTACGAGTGCGTGGGAGAGCTCGGTGGAGCGGCGTTCCACTCCCTCCCGCTGCTTCCTTGCCTCGTCAAGCACCGCAGTGAGAGAAGGGACCTCGCTCTCGTCCCCCCCGAGCGCTCGCCGTTCGTTCTCGAACCGGACCTGGTCGGCCCGGAGGGCCGTCAACCGCGCATCCTGCTGGGCGACTTGCCCCTGCAGGTCCTTGACCCTCTTCTCCTGCTGGACCTCCCGCTCCTTCGACTCCTGAATGCGCACGCGCAGGATCGACTCCTCCTCCCGGAGGGCACGCATCTCGAGGATCTTCGCGTCCAGCGGGGGTCCCTTCGCCTCAAGGAGGGTGAGTTTCTCCTTTGAGTGGGAAAGCGATTCCCGGATCGCTTGGGCCTGTGCGAGCAGGGTCTCCACCCCCCGGCCCTCCTCGAGGTACCGCTCGGCATCCCTGCGAAAATCCTCGGCCCGTCGCCGCATCTCGGTCGCCAATTCCTTCGCGTTCTCTCGGGCGATGCGGTACTCCTCGAGACCGTGGGCCTTCCGGATCACTTCCAAGCGGTCCCCTTCCTCCGCGAGGATCTCCCGCATGCTTTCCTGCCGGACATAGACGGACCAGCGCCAGATCTCCGAGTGGCGTCGAGGATTGGGGCTCTCGGGAAATCCCAGAAGCTCGAGCACGCGACGTTTCATCTGGGTCACCCCGTAGGTCATCCGGTGACCGTCCTGGACGAGGACGCACTCCTGGTTCGGAGCGACCTCGCGTCCTCCCGAGAAGGTGCGGGTCAGCTCTCGCCGGAGCGTGAGGGAGGAGCCGTCGCCGTCCAACACGATCTCGACGGAGGCTTCCTTGGCCCCCTGGCGTAGGAGATGCCCATAGTCGTAGTCGGCAAAGCCGAAGAGGGCCACCTCGATGGCATGGAGGAGGGAACTCTTTCCCGCCCCGATGTCGCCCCACAGGGCCACGATCCCCTCCCCCAGCTCGATCTGGCCGGACTCGTAGCTCCGCACATTCTGGACCGTCACCCGTCGGAGGATCATGCTCCCGGACCCCCTTCCGTCCCTTCCTCCGTTAGAATCTTCGTCCCACGGGCCACTACCCGGCGACGGTAGTCTTCGACAGACTCTCCGCTGGAGGGGGGCCGTCGGAGCTCCTCCAGCAACAGACGGGCCCGTCGGAGGTTCTCCTCCTCTGAGAGCCCGGGAAGGCGCGCATCCCCCTTCAGGTAGGAAGAGAGCACGGAGCCCTCGACATCCGCAGGGTCCGCCACGGGAGAGGGGCCGGATTCCTCCTTGGTCGTCAGGTCGTTGAGATCGAGGTGGATCGCCGGACCCGAACCCGGGTCCCGCAGTTCTTTGGCGAGAAGGCCCACGTCGAAGGAGAGGGTCCGCTCCCCATGGAGACGGGGGATCACGATCTCTGGGGCCGCCCCGGAGGTCGGCGCGTCCATAACCCCCTGGATCTTTCGCACTGCCTCCTCCACTCCCAGGCCTTGCACCTCCAGGTCGATGATACGGATGGAGGAGGGTTCGGTAGTGATCTTCCACGAAGGGCGGGCCACGCCGTCCGCAACGTCCACAATGACGATCCCGGCCTGCGTTCGACCCTGCGCGATCTTGTCGAGATCGGTGAGGGAGGTCCCGAAGGTGGCCCCCGGATTGACCAGCACGCCCTCGCCGCCAGGTCCCTTCCCGCGATAGGTCTCGTGGATGTGCCCACCGGCGTAGTACCCGCACTTCGGCGGTAGTCGGGCCAGGGGGACGCCTTCGACCCGACCTTGGAGCTCCACCGGGAGGAATTCGGTCACGGCGGCATGGTAGAGGAAGATGTGAAACCCCTTCTGACGGCAGAACTCTTCCGAGTTCATCGACTCGTAGGCCCGCGTGTCCAGTCCCTGGGCCCGACCCGAGATCCCGGCGATGACGGTCCCGGTCACTTCGTCCGTGAGCCAGGGGAGGCTCCATTCCTTCCCCTCCGACAGCGCAGGTGAGGGGGCGACCCGGACGAAGAGCCCTCCGTCCGAAAGGACGTCAAGCCAGCTCGTCTCGTGGAGCACGTAGTCGTGCGAACCGAAGATGGCATAGATGCGGATCCCCTGCTCGTTCAACCGGTGGAGGGCCCGGGCGATGGGGGCGACCTCGGCCGGGTCGGGGCTAGGTAGGTGAAAGAGGTCCCCGGCGATGAGCAGGAAGTCGCACTTCTCGGTCGCGACCTGGGCTAGCGCCCGGAGAACCGATTCCCGGAGGGCGGTCCGCAGTGCGAGGTCCCGGGGCCAAGCCCCCACGTGCGCATCCGCGAGGTGCGCGAAGCGGAAGTGGTTCACACCCGTTCCCGGGACTTCTTTTGGAGTGCTGCAAAGATCCCGGCCATCGGCCCGATGATGAGCAGGAGCTCCTCGAGGCTCAACGTCGGGCCGGACGGGGGAGAAGCTGACCGGGGGGAGGGACCCTCCGAAGCTGATTCACCGGATGGAGGAGGGGGAGGTGGCATTCCGATCTGTTCCTGGAGGGCGCGGATGTCGGTGTTCATCGCCTGAAAGAGCTCCCGGGCCTCTTCGAGGGTGATCTGCCCATTCTTGAGGCGCACGAGCAGGTAGGTACGTCGGTTGTCCATGCTTGGGGGCGCCTCCATCCTGTGGGACGGGCGCCGAACTATAACGCTATCGGCTGGGGGCGGGCCGGGTCGAGCGCGGAGATCGCCCTCGGCCCCAAGTTCGACGGAGACCGGGCGCATCGGGGATCGCTGGCCCTTTCGATCCCGGTCACGCAAGGGAGACCGGGGCCGCAGCCCGTTTTATCCCGTCGCTTAGAGGGGGGTCTGGGATTTTCCCCAGGCAGGGTCGGGCTCCGCCGCGGGCTTGTGGGCGGGTGGGTTCGCACCGGGAAGAGATTCGGACAGGGGAAGAAGCCGCTCCAAGAGGGTGGACGCCGCATACTCCGAGTCCACTTTGCGGAATTCCGCGGTCACCGCCACGTCGTAGGTGGCTTCCGCCACGGAAACGACATGGAGCCGTACCGAGTCGCTCACCATGCTCGGTACGCCCCGCAACGCGGTACCGGCCAGGTCGGAATAGGTGCGGAAGTTCACCTTCCGCGACAGGGTCACTCGGACCCGGACCCGGGCGGCGCTGACCTTCGAGTGGTTGAGGATGAAGCTTCCGGAGAGGATCCCGTTCGGGATGACCATCGGGCGCCCATCGTCGCCGAGGAGGAAGGTGTACATCAGGCCGATGTTCTGGACCGTCCCGGTATGTCCCGCGGGGGTGGCTTCGTGAGGGAAGGTCGAGGCCATGACCGAATACTGCCAGGTCGTGAAGGTGATCCGGTCCCCGATGTTGAAAGGACGGGCCGTCAGGAGGGCCACGGCCCCGAAGAAGTTGCCGAGGACCTGCTGGGCGGCGAGACCGAGGACGATACCGAAGAAACCGGCTCCCAGCAGAAGGGCCGTGATGTCGACCCCGAGCAGGTAGAAGACCCCGACGAAGAGGGCGATGTACGCGAAGACGTTGAAGACGAGCTGGAGGGACGAGCCGACGCTCCGGCTGGCCCGGGGGACCACGAACCGCCGGATGAACCCCCCGATGATGGAGATGAGGAGGATCGCCACGATGATGATGAGGGCCAAGTAGGCGAACTTCAGGAGATACAGCCTCTGGGGGGCGATCTGGGGCGTGAGGAAGAAGTAGATGAAGGCGGTCCCCAGCACGATGATGGCCAGGACGGAGAGCATGTCCACCCCCACCCGGAGCCACGTCAGGTGCTCCGGTGGTTTCTCTGTACTCGCTGCCATACTCACCCCGTGTCACGGGAAAGGCGGATATAAACTACCGCCCACGGTCATCGAACAGAACGGCGGCTCGCTCCTCAGGCGCTAAATCGGTCGAGCCCAGGGCACGCCTATTCGTTCGGTTCGCGGAGGGCCCTACGGCGAGAAGAGGGAACGCCCGCGAGCTTGAGTCCTCGGAGCCGCAGCTCCAGGAACAGGAGGATGAGGATGTTCCCGACGATCTCGAGGAGAGGAAGATACCAGGCGTACATCAGGGTGATCCAGGCCGTAGCATCCGAGAGCGCAAGAGAGTAGGCTAGCCCATCCATCGTCACGGGGGCGGCCAAGCTCATCGCTCCGAGCAGAGCGAAGGCGAACACCAAGGGGACGGACAGCACCTGCGTCTCCTTCCGGTGGTAGACGACCCCCACCGCCCACGCGGCACCAACGGCCCAGCCCACGGTGATCCCCGTGATGCCGATCTCGGCTGCGGAAGACAGGGGAAGAGCGAGTTGGAAGTAGGGGGTCAAGACTTCGACATACGGGAAGTACCACCAGAGAAGCTGGCCGTTCCAAGTGTAGAGTGCCAGGGAATAGGGATAGTTGCTCTGCACGAAGAAGAGGTCGAATCCGAAGTAGAGGGCCACCACGACGTACGCCAGGGCCGCGGGAAGCCCGAGAAGCCATCCACGGTGCGCACGTCCTACCTTCCGGACCTCACGGAACCGGAAGAGGGACAGCACCTCCCTCCAATCCACCGACACTTCCTTCCCTGCCCGTTCCACCGTACCTAGATATAAGAGATAAGCCCGGAACTCCCCGACCGGGACGGAAACCGCAGGTGCGGTGCTAAGCTTCCTCGTCGTCCTCAGGGGCCAGAGGCTTGGCCGGCTTGTGCTTCCGGGTGAGGAAGACCGCCATGACGACGATCAGGGCCAGGGTAGTGATGAAGAGGGTGGCGTCCTCCATCAGGTTCAGCGAAAAGCCCGTGGCGGCCGCCTGCTCGGCCACCCCGACGTAGAGGTGCCCGAACATCCCTGACTGGAAGTGCTCGGGGACCTGGCAGATGTACTCGAAGACCCCGTGGGCGGGCATCTGGACGGGGGCCGTCTTGTAGGGGGCGCCCGAGACGTTGAGGGCGGGGATCCGCACCAACGGGGGATGCTGCTGGAAGTAGGTGTCGACCTGGGAAGGGGTCATGGTGATGGAGAGGTTCGTGTCGTTCGAGATCGCATCGAGGGTGAAGTTGTGCGGGATCTGTCCCACGATGCCGACAACGAAGATCACGGAGGCACCGGAAGGGACGTCCAAGGAGGTGGGATCCCAGGTGATCTTGCCCGTCCCGTTGACGAAGACCTCCACCAGGGGACCGGAGGTCGGCGTGGCCGCCCGTAGCACGTGCACGGCCGAGCTCCCGCCCGGATTGATCCCCAGTGCAACGTCCCCAGGGTGAGCCGAAGCGAGGACGGTGAAGAGCGAGAGCACCGTCAGCGCTGCGAAGGTAAGCGCCACAACGGAAAGACGCCCGGGCCGCATGCCACGCCCATTTGGATTTAGGTATTTAACTACTTGTTACTGGAACGTCCCTGGATCCAGAATCTCTCGCTTCTCGCCGAAAAGCCCTGCGCATCGATCCGGGTCGCCCGTCCGTGCCTCCGGGCCAGGTCACTTGCGTCGGGCCGTAAGGAGTGGGGTCACCACGGTGAACTTCGCCTCCCCCCCGAACTCCTCGTGGACGATGCGCGCCATGCCCGTGAGGAACTCGACCCGCTGCTTCCGGGGCAGAATCGCGATGTCGCTGAAGGTGGCCCAAAGGGCGGTCACATGCGCCGTGTCGAGATTCACCCTGGTGCGAATGATCTCCTGGGTGATACGATCGAAGCTCCCGGTGGCGCGGAGCGACCGGGCTCGTCGGTCTTGCTGCACGGAAAGGGAGGGGGAAGGACGGGCATGGAGGGGGCGCCCTTGGCCCTGCTTCCCATACAAGGGCTGGATCGCCCGGTGGAACGCCGAGGGGTGCTCCTGGTCCCCGTGGAGGTTCGCCCAGAATGCCCACCAACCTCCCGGTCGGAGCGAACGGGCGATCTTCCGGAGCGCCACCCGCTCCTCCACCCAGTGGAACGAGGTGGCGGCGACCCCAAGATCGTACGCGGCCTCCTCCAGTGGCGCCTTCTCGAAGGGAAGGCGCACGATACGGACCCTCCTTCGCCTCCGGCCAAGATGTGAGCCCAGGAACTCGGCGAGGTTCGGATCCGGCTCGATCGCGGTCAACGGGCCCGCGCCCAACCGAAGGAGTTCCCGGGTGGCGATCCCCGTTCCCGGTCCGATCTCGAAGACCGACGTTCCTTCCTGCAGTCCGCAGCGACGGGTGAGGACCTCGAATACGCGGGGAGGATATCGGAGCCGGGCCCGGTCGAAAGCCTCCGGGTCCCTTCCGAAGATGGTGCGGGCCGTCCGCTTGGAGACCGGCTGGCTCACCCGTCCCCTCCTCCGAAATCTCCGATCGCGTAGGCTTCCAGGACCCGATCTACGCCGTCAAGACAAGACTCCCCCGTCCGCCCCCGGTCCTCTCCGAGGAGGGGATCCGGTCTCTCGTTCGAGCGCCCCGAGTTCTCGGGCGCCCAGATGAATTTTCGGTGCCCCGAACGGGGAAGACGGCATTGCACCCTGCATACCTCAACAGAGTGAGGGTGAGCCACCATACCATTGCGGGATTCCACACGAGCCTCTTGACTTCTCCGGTCGGCTCGTGGGGCGGTGCTCAGACGGCATCGTGGCGCCGGACAACCGGGCCAGCGAACGGGACTTCCTCCGAAAGGGCAGGGGGGTATCCGGGGTCAGGATAGTGCGGGCGACGTGATTCCAAAAAACGAAAATCTTAAATCTGCCCTTATCTCCCACGCCTGATGATGCTTGCCTCGTTCACTGCGCGCAGGCTGAAATTCGTCGCACTGCTCACCGTAATCTCTTTTCTTCTCATCTTCGTCATCGCGCCGAGCGTCCCCGCCGAGGTCGTTCTGCGACCGGCCGCGGCGACCGGCCCCTGTGACCACATCCTCAAACCCGCGGCGAACGGTTCCGGGCCGACCGTAGAGTGCTTCCTCAACGCGACCGCGACCTGGACGTTCGAGCCGAACACACTGAGCGTTCCGACGAACGCCACGGTCGTCTTCAGCGTCGGGAACATCGGCGGGGTCGGTCATACTTTCACTCTGGATTCGGTCGCCAACGACACCAACCTAGTGAACTGGACGGCAAACCCTTCCGTGGTTTCCGCGACGACATTGAGCGCCTACTTCGCCAAGCACACTGCGGTCAATCTGAACCTCACGAGCGCAGGCCCCTTCGTCAGCCCAGCCGTCTCCTTCTCCAACCCCCACGGGGTGTACTACTATGTCTGTCTCATCCCCGGACACTTCCAGTCCGGAATGTTCGGCGAGCTCTACCTTGGCCTGGCGCCCAAGACCCCCACGGTCACCCCGGCGCTCACGCTTCCGATCCAGACCGGCATCCTGATCGTGGCCTTCGTCGTGATGGCCGCCGCCGCCCTGCTCATCTTCAACGCCCAGTCGCTCGGGAGCCTCCGGAAGGGGCTCACCTCCCTGGCCACGACCGACCAGGGAACGCCCTACAGCTTACGTTCGTGGATCTTCACGACCGACCACAAGCGGGTCGGGATCCTCTATTTTGTCACGGCGATTTACTTCTTCTTCGTGGCGGGGACCTTCGCCATGATGATGAGGACTCAACTGCGCCTTCCCGACAATAATTTTGTAAATGCCGAAGTTTATAATCAACTGGTTTCGATGCACGGGCTTCTCATGGCCCTCTTCGTCCTCTCCCCGCTCGGGTTCGCCTTCGCCAATTACATCCTCCCGCTCCAGATCGGGGCGAAGGACATGTCCTTCCCGCGGCTCAACGCGTTGAGCTACTGGTTCTATCTTTTCGGCGGCCTCCTCCTTCTTTCCGGCATCTTCCTTCCCGGAGGGGCCATCTCCTCCGGTTGGACGCTGTACGCACCGCTCACCGAGACGCCGTACCTTCCCCAACCGGGGATGGATGTGGGGATCCTCGGGATCCTGATGCTCTGCGCCTCCGTCATCCTGGGGACGTTGAACATCGCCACCACCGTGGCCCGGCAGCGGGCGAAGGGCTACCGGCTCATCGATCTCCCGATGTTCTCCTGGAGCGTGCTCTTCACTCTGGCGATGATGTGGCTCGCCTTCCCGGACCTCGCCGCCGCGGTGACCCTCCTCACGATGGACCGCATGCTCGGCTCGGTCATCTTCCTCTCCTCCGTCGGAGGCACCCTCCTCTGGCAGCAGGTCTTCTGGTTCTTCGGACATCCGGAGGTCTACATCCTCATCTTCCCCGCCTTCGGAGCCATGTACGACATCGCGAGCGTCTTCTCTGGCCGGCCGATCTTCGGCAAGCGCTACGTCATCTACTCGATGGCGGCGATCGTCGTCCTCAGCACGATGGTCTGGCTCCACCACATGTTCATGACGGGGGTCAACCTCGGCTGGCTCGATATCCAGTCGATCACCACCGGGGCGATCTCCATCCCCTCCGACACCCTCGTCCTCGGCCTCATCTTCACCATCACCGGTGGCAAGATCCGCTACCGGGCCCCCATGCTCTTCACCATGGGAGCGATCCCTCTCTTTATCATCGGAGGGGTCACCGGGGTACTCACCTCGGTGCCGGCCCTCGATGTGGCCTTCCACGGGACCTACTGGGTCGTCGGGCACTTCCACTACATGCTGGCCGGGACCGCCCTCTGGGGGCTGACCGCGGCTACCTACTTCTGGTTCCCCAAGGTCACGGGACGGATGTACAACGAGACGATCGCACGGCTCCACTTCGTGGTCGCCGCCATCGGGATCAACACCCTCTACTTCCCCATGCTCCTCCTCTACAACATGCCGAGGAGGTACTTCGTCTACTCGGCCAGCTTCGGTTTCGACCAGCTGAACCTGATCGCCACCATCGGGGGGTACATCTACGGGACGGCCCAGGCCATCTTCCTCATCAACCTGATCTACAGCGTGAAGCGGGGGCCCGTCGCTTCCCGCAACCCCTGGGGCGCCTGGGGGTTCGAGTGGCTCACCACCTCCCCGCCACCGGATCACAACTTCGACGGGAACCCGGTCGTCCGGGGGGACAAGATGCTCATCGAGCCCTCCACCGACCACCCGCACGCCCCTCGGCTCAGCAAGTGGCCCCTCTTCGTCGGCCTCGGGTCGATGGGCACCCTCTTCGGTCTCGTGGTCTACCTGTACTGGGGCTCGCTCGCCCTCCTGGCCGGGGGACTCGTGCTGCTCCTGGCGGCCGTGATCGGCTGGGCCCGGGAGGACTACGACGACCTCATCCCCTCGATGGACCACGGAACGAGGGAGCTGGGACCCTTCGGCAGCCTCTCGAACGTGCAACTCGGCACCCTCATCTTCATCACCGGCGACATCGCCTTCTTCGGGGCCATGGTCGGCGGCTACCTGTTCGCCACCTGGCAGGCTCCCTACTTCAACGACCCGCTGACGGTCCTGTCCAAGTACCAGAGCTCGCTCTACAACGGGCTGCTGGTGCTCTCTCTCCTGGCGAGCATCCTCATGATCTACATCGCGCTCTGGGCGGCGAAGGCCCGGAATCTCATCCTCGCCGAGGCCGGGGTCGTCGCCACGATGATCCTCGGGGGGGTCTTCCTGGGAGCCACTTTAATGAACTGGCAATACATGACGAACGCCGGTATGGGGCTCTCGACCATCGACACCAACCTCAGCACCTCGATGTTCTATGACTTTTCCATCCTCCACATCCTCCACATCCTCGCCCTCCTGGCGGTCCTCGCCTACTTCGCGGTCCGCCTTCCCAAGATCGTGACCCAGCCGGACCCGAACGCTCAGGCCGCCGTCCCGGGAGTGAAGGTCGCCTCCCCCTTCGACGGGCTCACCGCGGCCGCCTACCTTTGGTCCTTCGTGGCCCTCTTCGGGCTCATCCTCATCGGGGTGTTCTGGCTCGCATGAGAGGAAGACCATGACCGAGGAGCAAGAGAACCGCAAGCAGTACCTGATCGCCGGGGCGATCTTCCTGGTCGCGTCCCTCGCCATCCTGTGGTTCGTTCTCAACCTCTATTTCGACCGGTGGGGCATCGGCGGCTTCGCGCCGTCCCCGTATCTCCCCTATCCGCTCATGGCCCATTCTCCCTCCGAGAACGCCGGCTACTGGAGCTGGCTCATCGACCTCTACCTCCTCGTCGGCATCCCGATCGTCGTCGTCATCATGGGGGAGGGTTTCCTCATCATGTGGAAGTACCGGGACCGCCCCGATCTCCCGGACCCCGAGGACAAGATCCATGAGGACCGGGTGCCCACCTCGAACCGGGGCCGCTCGTCCCGCTCGCTCCTCTACGTCAACATCTTCGTCGCGATCCTCCTGTTCTCCCTCACGGCCTACAGCCTTCCGCTCAACAACATGCTGCTCGGCACCCCTTCGGACCCCGCAGGCACGCCCACCCTCACCGTCATGGTCGAGGCCTACCAGTGGGGATGGACCTTCCAGTACCCCAACCACTACAACTCGACCGACTCGGCCGTGCTGCCCCTGAATACGCAGATCATCTTCAAGGTCTATAGTATCGACGTCATGCACGATTTCGCCATCCCCGCGCTCAAGGTCAAGGTCGATGCGTATCCCGGACACACCAACACGGCCTGGACGGTCATCTACGAGAGCGGGAACTACACCGTCTTCTGCATGGAACTCTGCGGGATCGGGCACGCGAACATGATCGCCACCATCCACGCGATGCCCCAGGCGGCCTACGCCCAATGGTACGCAACCACTCGAGCCGCCTAGGTGCCTTTCTCTCCCGGCCAGAGAACCGCCCTACCCTGACCACCGTCGGGATCTTCCTCCTGCTTTCGGTGGTCGCCATACTCATCGCCTACCGGGTCCCGCTCTCCTTCAATGTGTACGGGGCCGCCTCCGCCGTCTTCCTCTTCTCCGCACTCTATGTGGCCCTCAGGGAAGGACCTCTCCGGACCGCCTTCGAACGGTGCTGGTCCTATCTGCATCGCCCCGTCGGAGCGGCGATCTTCGTCTCCTATCTTGCCATCCATTACTTGCTCTACGGCCTCTTCCTGGAGCAGTTGCTCCTGTCCACGTACGGCTACGCCCCGATCAATGCTGGCTCCAGCGTCTTCCTCTCGACGGGGCTGGTCAATCCGGAGACCCCGGTCAATGTCCTCCTCAGCATGATCTCGGTGCCGGCCCTGAACCTTTGGATCGCCCCGGACTACGGCATGTCCCTTGTCCCGTTCAGCCTCTTCATGGGATTCCTCATCGCCGTCCTGGTAACGGCGAACATCGAGACGGTCGTGCACGCCGCCTCCTGCCCCCGCCCGAAGCGGTGGACCGCCCTGTACGTGCTCCCGACCCTGGGAGTGGCGGCGGGAGCCTCCTGCTGCCTATCGTTGCCGATCCTCCTCACCCTGGTGATCCCCACCGTGGGAGCGCTCACCTACACTGTCCTCGCGTCCTACGCCGCCTTCTTCCTCTTTCCGGCTGCGACCGCCTATGCGCTCTACCTCAATCTCCACCGGACCCGGATCCTCCTCGAACGGTACGGGCGGTTGGCCGCCCAGGTCCCGCATGACCCAGACCCTCGGGGTGAGGTGAGCCCATGATGCCAGAGCTTCCCGTGGTCGATCATCACGCGCACCTCCGCGAGGATCGTGCGAGCTTGGAGGCGGCCACCCAATTCGCCCGGCTGGGGGGAACCCATCTCTTCCTGGCCACCCAGAACTACCTGAACCGTGGGCCGGATTCTATCGAGGACTACCGGGCTCAGTTCGAGACCACGCTCTCCATCGCCCGGACCGTGGAGCGGGAGACGGGAGTGCGAGTGTTCCCCGTGCTCGCCCCCTATCCCGTCGACATGCTCGGGCAGGCCGAACGGCACTCGCTCGCCGCCGCCGTGGAGATCCAGGTGGGGGCCCTCGAGCTTGCCGGGCGCTACGTCCGCGAACGGAAAGCGGTGGCCCTGGGGGAGGTCGGGCGGGCCCATTTCCCCGTCTCCCCGGAAGCCACGGCCGCCCAGGCGGAAGTGCTCGCCGCCGCGATCCGGGTCGCCCGGGAATCCGGGTGCCCCCTGGTCCTCCACACAGAGGACCTCGACGAGCACGGGTACGAGGAGCTCTCCGCACTTGCGGCCAAGGGAAGCCTCCCCCTGAACCATGTGGTCAAGCACTATGCACGGACCTACCTTCCCGCGGTCCAGCGTCACGGGGTGATCCCCTCCTTCCTGGCCAAGCGGGAGACGGTGGTCGCGGCCCTTTCGGATCCCAGCACCTGGTTCCTCGAGACCGACTATCTCGCCGATCCCGAGCGCCCCGGGGCGGTCCTCGCCTTGGACACGGTCCCGCGCCGGGTCGAGTGGCTGCGCCGCACCCAGCCCGAGCTGGTCGAGCGGCTCCGCATCCCATTTGTCGAGGCCCCGAGAAAGGTTTATGGACTCGAGCTCACCGTACCGAAGAGGCCATGAGCCGAACGCGTAAGGGACTTCTCGTTACGATCGAGGGGATCGACGGGGCGGGCAAGAGCACGCTCCTCAGGGAACTCGGCCCGTCCCTCTCCTCGGCCGGGTTCAAGAACACCCTGGTCTCCGAACCTTCGGAGGGATTCTACGGGAAATTGGCCCGGTCCACCGCGGCCCGGGATCCTGTCGTGGGAGCCCTTCTCTTCACCCTCGACCGGAAGGAAACGCGCCCGGAACTCGAACAGCTCCTGCGCCGGAACGACGTGGTCCTCCAGGACCGGTCCTTCTACTCCACCCTGGCCTATCAGGGGGCCGTGCTCTCCCCCGCGATGCGGCAGGCGCTCGACGTCTTGGAACGGGAGGTCGCCCGGGCGCCGGACCTGGTTCTGCTCCTCCACGGCCCCGTGACCGTCGCCCTGGGCCGGATCCGGGGAAGGGCCCGCAAGCGGGAACCTCTGGAAAAGGAGCGGCTGCTCCGAGCGGTACAGCACCGCTACCTCCTTCTCGCGAAAGCCGAGAAGCGCCTCTTCCGGAAGATCTCCTTCGACCAGCCCGCGGACGAAATGCTTCGGAAGGCGCTCTCCGCCATCCGGGACAAGCTGGGTTCCTCCGGCTGAGCCCCTGGGAAGTGCGCGGGTTTTGGGAGAGAATCCTTCCGACGGCAGACCCCAGCCAGGATACCAGGGAGGCTAGCTGGCACTGATGCCTTTATCAACCTCCCCGCTTTTTGGATTTCTCCCATGGTCGGAAAGGGCACGAGCGAAGCGGCTACCCCGAAGGACACCGGGGCGGGTCCCTGGCGGGCCCGGGCCAAGAAGCTCAAGGATTCCGAAGCCTATGACGAGCTCCTGACCTTCGCACGGACACGCCTTGAGAGTGTCCCGAAAGACCCCTTGGCCAATGCCTACCTGGGCTATGCGCTCGCAGCAAAGGGGGAACCCGAGGAGGCCCTGACCTCCCTGGCCCTCGCCGAGGGAGAGCCGAAGGAAGCCCTGACGGCTCTCCTCCTGCGCTCACGGCTGTTGCAAGAGCTGGGGAAGGACAAGGAATCCGCCACCCTCCTCGACGAAGCCTTCCGGCGTTCCCCGAACGACACCACACTCCTCCTCGCATTGATGAAGGCCCATGTGGCCGCCGATCGGCCCGCGGACGCCCTGCGCCTCGCTCACCATCTCACCCAGATCAATCCCGACAACGTCGCCTCGTGGCGGGCACTCCTGGAGACCGCGATGTCCGTGGGGCACTACGCGGAGGCCGTCGAGGCGGCAGGAAAGGTCCTGGCCATGGACCCGGACGACGGCATCGTGGCCCGGTACCAAGCACTCAGTCTTTCGAAGATGGGGTATCTCAAGGACGGTATCCTTGCCCTCCAGGGTCATCTGGAGACGCATCCCAACGACCGGGACGGATGGCACGACCTCGGGATCCTTCAGGTTCAGAACAACCAGAACGCGGAGGCGCTGGAGAGCTTTGGAAAGTCGCGGGAACTTGACCGCTCGAACCCCGCGACCCTGCTCGCCCTCGGGACCCTGCTCGCCAAGATGGATCGGCCCGAGGAGGCGCTGGAACCGCTGACCGGTGCGGTCAAGCTCAGGCCGGAGGCGGTCGAGACCCACTTCAACCTGGCTCAAGTGCAGGAGCGACTGGGCAACCTCGATGCCGCGCTCGACGAGTACAGCCGGGCAGCGGCCGCATCAGAGTCTCACGTAGAGAGCGCCATCTGCCTCGGGACGCTTTTGGCGAAGATGGGACGGCTCAGCGAGGCCCGCAGCCAACTCGAGGCCGCGGCGGACAAGAATCCCCATTCCCTCCCTCTTCTCTTCAATCTTGCCTGTGTCTACAGTGCCCTCGGGGATCACTACCGCTCCTACATGGCCTTCAAGCGGCTGAACCACCACGAGCCCTTCGACAACGAGGCCTGGGTTCTCCGGGGAAAGGAACTGGCCCAGAGCCTGGGCATCGAAGAGGGCAGCGTGCTCTCCTGGATCACGCGCGGGGAGGACCTGTACGCCCGGGGTTCCTATGTCGAGGCGCACGAGTGCTTCCGCCGGGCCCTTGACCTCGACCCCCAGAACGCGGTGGCTCGCCCTCGGCGGGCCCAGACCCTCGCCGCGGTCTACAACATCCCGCCCGACGACGGGGCCGCCTGGTACCGCGTGGCCCGGATGCTCGTCGAGCTCCGGCTCCTCTCCGATGCGATGGACGCGGTCTCCCTCCTTTTCACCGTCCGGCCCCAAGATCCCGACGGGCGGGTCCTCGTGGGCCGCATCCTCGATTCCCTGACCCGCTCCTCCGCGGCCCTCTCCCAGGCGGACATCTGCCTCAAGGCCGATCCCAAGCACACCGGGGGTCTGGCGCTGAAGGGAGAATCGCTCCTCAAGCTCGGGAAGTACGCGGAGGCGCTCGACACATTCGAGGCCCTCCTGAAGCTCACCCCCGACGACCCGACCGTCCTCACCTTCAAGGGGATGGCCCTCTGCCAGCTCAAGCGAGGCAAGGAGGGACTGGACGCCTTCGATGCCGCCATCGCGCTGGACCCCCGAAACCGGGAGGCCTGGTACCAAAAGGGGCTCCAGCTGGAATCCGAGGGGCAGTACGAGAGCGCCCTTCAGGCGTTCTCCCGCGGCCTCCAGTAGGAGGGTTCCCATGGTCGGTGCCTCCCGGGAACTCCCCCGGTGGATCCGTGCGCCACTCCCTTCCAAAGAATACGATTCGGTCCGTTCCCTTGTCCGTCAGAGCGGGCTCGCCACGGTCTGCCGGGAAGCCCATTGCCCGAACCTGACCGAGTGCTGGTCCCGCGGGACGGCGACCCTCATGCTGCTGGGAGAGACCTGCACCCGCCGGTGCCGTTTCTGCGCGGTCCAGACCGAGGAACGCGGTGGAAAGGTCGACTGGGAAGAGGCCGGGCGGGTGGCGCAGGCCGTGGCCGCCTCGGGACTGAAGTACGTGGTCCTGACGATGGTGGCCAGGGACGATCTCCCCGACCAGGGGGCTGCTCTCCTTGCCAAGACGATCCGGGAGATCCGGGCGCAAGCCCCGGGGGTCCGGGTGGAGATGCTGGCGAGCGACCTGGGAGGTTCCGAGGAGAACCTGAGCACCGTGCTCGCGGCCCGGCCCGAGGTGTTCGCCCACAACCTCGAGACCGTTCGGAGGCTCACCCCGGAAGCCCGGGACCCGCGAGCTTCCTACGACCGCTCGCTCGAGGTCCTCACGAAGTCCAAGCGCCTTCCGGGCGGGGCCCGGGTGACGAAGTCCTCCCTCATGCTCGGGCTAGGAGAGACCCGGGATGAGATCGAGGAAGCGCTCCGGGATCTCCGGGGGGCCGGCGTCGATATCGTGACCCTCGGTCAATATCTCCGTCCGGGAGGGGAGGGTTTCCACGACGTCCTCCGGTACGTTCCCCCCGCAGAGTTCGCCGAGCTGGCTGCGCTCGCCCGCGAGCTGGGGTTCTCCGGTGTCGCCTCCGCGCCCCTGGTGCGATCCTCGTACATGGCCGAGGAACTCTACGCCAGGGCCCTCACCCGGGGATCCGGGTCCCCCCAGGGTCCGGTGCAAACCATATAGCCATCTGGCGGACAGAGAGTAGGCACAAACCCCCCACCCATGGCGAAGAAAGTCAAGAAGAAGCTCGAGGAAGACGACGAGTACAAGGCGTTCCATTTCCCCGAGTTCGATGTCCGGGGGTTCATCCACCACGAGTTGGAGCAGACCTCAGCGAACGTCGTGGCTTTCTTTCTGGCCATCGGGATGTCGGTCGTTTCCTGGTATCTCACGTTCTACGGGATGGGGATCGGGCTGGGGAGCGCCTTCTCCGCGATCGCCATCATCGTGGGGATCCTCGGGGCCGTCTCGCTTCCCTTCCTCATCCGCTGGCTCCGAGAGAAATCCACCGAGTACCGGACGGGAGACTGGGCCGCGATCATCGCGCTCTACATCTTTCTTTGGCTCGGGCTCTGGTCACTCTTCCTGAACGTGTGAGCCGGGGGGCTCCAGCCAGGGTAACCGGCGGAGCCAGAGCTTCCGAAGCGCTTCGAGCACGGCGGGTTCGTCCAGCTTGTCCTCCAGCAAGGCCATCTTTCCTTCCCCGAGGATGCGGGAGCGCAGGTCCTTGCCCATGGCGATGGTCTGGAGCAGCTTCTGGATCCGGGGAACGAGTTCCCGGTCCTCTTCCTTGACCTCGACGACCAGGCGTCCCTCCTCGGAGACGTAGGGACCGGAAAGGACCTCTTGGCGGGACCATTTGGCGAGGAACGAACCGGTGTCGCCGACCCCGATCGGAGGGCCGACGTGGATCCGGACCCGCCCGAGACGTCCTTCCAGGGTCTCGACGAGGATCGCCGCCTTCCCGTCCACCACGGCGGAGGAGGAGCCGAGGACGGTGAACCCGGCCTCTCCCAGCTTCTGGTGGAGCGAGCGCTCCGACCGGCGCACCTGGGGAAAGACGACATCCGGGACCATTCCGGGCACGGGGAACACCAGCGCCGCCACGGTCGTCTCCCGCCGGGCCACCATCAGGGAGGCCCAGGCCCGGGTCGGGGGCTTCGGGGGATCCGGGTCGAAGAAGCGCTGGGAAGGGTGGGTCAGGTACTCCCGGCTGGCGAGGACGAAGACCGCGAGGTTCTTCCGCGAGACCGCGGCCGCAACGTTCCGGTGGGGGTCGACCGGGTCCGCCATCACCAAGGCGGCGGTGGGCTCGGCGGCGGGTTCCCGACCGGGAGGGGCGAGCCGCATCGGGCAGCCCCATTGGGCGGCCTCCCGCAGCGCCCCGCGGAAAGAGCCGGAGCGGAGCACCAAGAGTTCGGTCAAGTACCCGGAGAACCCCTCCGTCACGACCTCTGCCCCGTAGACCCCCAGGGAGCGGAGGAAGCGCTTCAGAAGGCGCACCTCGCTGCGGCTGTTCCCGGAGTGGAGCTTCATGAGGTAGTCGTGATGGAAGGGAGTCCGGTCCACGGCCGTGAGCGGCCGGTCGCCCCGCTCCACCGCGTACCCTGGGACGACCTCGACGGTGAACCCGTGGAACTTTCCTCGGAGGTAGGGATGCTCGGCGTAGCGTTTCTCCGGAGCCTCGAGGAGGGACTCTCCCAGCTTCAGTCCCATCTCGACCAGGTTCTCCCGGGGAACCGTGGGAGGGAAGAGCACGAAGAGGTCGATGTCGAAATGGCCGGGCAGGTAGGTCCCCCGTCCTGCGCTCCCCGCCACGAGCGCCCGCACCAGGGGAAACTCGAACTCCTTCGCCCGGGCCTTGGCAAGGGAGACCAGATCGCGGATCCCGAGGTCCAGGGGGCCGGTCAGGTCCGGGGAGGGAGTGAGGTTGCGGGCGACCTCCCTCTCGAGGTCCTCCATGAAACGTTCCCGGGGATCCGGAACTCCGGTGGCCCGGGCGACAGCACCTTGCGTCACGGGGGGCAGAGATGGTCCTATCCAAATATCCTTTCCGAACAGGCGAAGGAAAGGGGTCCTACCGAAACGTATATAAGCTTATAGGCACTCTTTCCTCTTGCGATGAGGGAAGACGTGGGTGCCTCCTTTCCAGAAGGCAGGAATATTGAAGCGGGAGGTAACGTAGGGAAGAAGGGGGCCAAGAACCATTGCCCCGAGTGCAATTCGTTGCATCTGATGCGGGACGAGGTCCGTGGCGAGATCGTCTGCGGGGACTGCGGGCTCGTCATTGACGAGAGCACCCTGGTGAGCGACTTCGGCCGCCGCACCGGGAAGGACGAGAACTCGATGGAGGGCCGCGGCTACGGACCGGCGGTGAACCCGCTGATGCCGGAGAAGGGTTTCTCCAGTGAGATCGGGCTCCCCACGCGGGACTTCCAGGGGAACTCCCTCTCCCGGGACACCTCGCTCAAGTTCTACCATCTCCGGAAGCTCAACCACCGGCTGCGCCTGGGCCGGACCCACCAGAGGAACATGGTGGTCGCCCTCGGAGAGATCAACCGGCTGGTCAGCGTCCTTGGGCTCTCCCGGGAGATCAAGGAATCGGCCACCTACGTGTATCGCCGGGCCCTGGAGTACAAGGCGACCCGCGGAAAGAAGATCGTGGCCTTCGCCGCTGCGAGCGTCTACGCCGCCTGCCGGCAGTGCCACGTGCCTCGGACGATGAAGGAGATCACCATGCACTCCAAGGCGACCAAGATCGAGGTCGGCCGCGCGTACACGCTCCTCGCCCGCGAGCTCAAGATCGGGCTCCGGCCGCTGGAACCTCGGGACTACCTCGTGCGGTTCACGCAGGAACTCAACCTCTCCCGGCCCGTGCGCCAGAAGGTGCTCGAGCTCCTCGAGCAGGTGGAGAAGGTCTACTCGACGAGCGGTGTGCTCCCGAACGGGATCCTCGCGACGATCATCTACATCGCCTCGAACCTCATGGGCGAGCCCCGGAGCCAGGACCGCATCGCCTCCGTGGCCAACGTGACGCCGGTCACGATCCGGAACCACTACAAGGAACTCCTGGACGCCCTCGGCCTGCCCAAGGACCTTGCCAACCCCGTCACCAAGAACAAGGCAACCGCAGTGGCCAAGTAGGGATGGGCTCCAAGGCTGAGCGGAAGGAACTCTCCTACTCGAGCTTCCACACCTACGAGGACTGCCCGCAGCGCTGGAAGTTCCTCTACGTCGACGGCCTGAAGGAGGCGGAGCGTCCCTACTTCTCCTTCGGGCGGTCGATGCACATGGCCCTCGAGGCCTTTGTGGGTCCGCTGACCTCCCCTCACCGGGTCCGACGCCAGGGCCAGATGTCCCTCTTCGACTTCGGGGCGCACCCACCCTCCGTCCGCCCGATGCCGCTCGACGACCTCCTCCGGTGCTACCGTGAGCTCTGGATCCGGGACGGCTACGGGAGCGAGGACGAGGAGCGGAAGTACTTCCTCATCGGGACGGACCTCCTGCGCCGGTTCCACTCCCTCTACGTAGCCGCCCCGCCGCAGGCGATCGCCGTGGAGCGGGACCTGAGCGGGAAGATGGGGGAGATCCCGATCCATGGGATCATCGACCGGATCGATCTCCGCGAGGAGGGCGGCCTCGAGGTGGTCGACTACAAGACCTCGAGGGAGCTCTCGCTCGGCGACGCCGAGAGCTCGGACCAGCTCACCTTCTACCAGGTGCTCGTGGGCCAGAACTACGACCGGCCGGTCCACAAGCTCACGCTCTATCACCTGCGCTCGATGCGGCCGCTCTCCACCCAGCCGCGGGGCGGGAAGGCGATCGGAGACCTCACCTCGCGGGTCGGAACCGTCCTCGACGGGATGCGGAGGCAAGCGTTCGAACCGAAGCCCGGGAGCCAGTGCCGCCGGTGCGAATTCCGCCCTCTCTGCCCTGCGTTCCACCCGGAGAAGGCGCGCAAGTCCGAGACTTTATAATCGTCCGGGTTGTCCTGCCCCTATGGGAGTAGCACTTACCGAAAAGTCCCGACTCGAACATCTCCGAAAGGGTACCCCCTCTATCGCCACCATCTGCTCTCACTCGAGCCTGCAGATCTTCCACGGGGGCCGGTCGGAGGGCTTTAACACCATCGGGGTAGCCCAAGGAACCCCGCCCAGATTCTACCAGGCGTTCCCCCTCGCCCGCCCGAACGAGTTCCTCACGGTCGACCGCTGGGAGAACATCGGAGGCCTCGTGGACAAGCTCAACGAGCGCCGCGCGGTGATCATCCCCACCGGCTCCTTCGTGGAGTACGTCGGCCCCGAGCGCTTCAACGCGCTGCCCGTGCCCGTCTTCGGCAACCGCCGGGTCATGGAATGGGAATCCGACCGGGAGAAGGAGAGGGTCTGGCTTGAGAAGGCCGGCGTCCCGATGCCCCGGAAGTACCGCGAGCCGGCCGAGGTCGACGGACCGGTCATCGTGAAGTACTACGGAGCGAAGGGCGGGAAAGGGTTCATCCTCGCCAAGGACCGGGAGGACCTCCTCTCGAGCCCCATCCGCCAGCCCCATGTGATCCAGGAGTACATCATCGGCACCCGGTACTACCTGCACTTCTTCTACTCCCCGCTCTCGAAGGAGGGCTACCGGGTCGCGGACGGGACCCTGGAACTCCTCGGGATCGACCGACGGGACGAGGCGAACATCGACGAGCTCTACAAGCTCGGAAGCCAGGAGGGGCTCAACCGCAGCGGGATCCAGCCCACCTTCGTGGTGACCGGGAACGTGCCGGTGGTCATCCGGGAATCCCTCCTCCAGCAGATCTTCGACATCGCAGGGAATATCGTCGAGACCTCCATCGAGTTGTTCGGCGGCATGGTCGGACCCTTCTGCGTCGAGGGGATCATGACGGAAGAGCTGAAGTTCAAGGTCTTCGAGATCTCCACCCGGATCGTTGCCGGGACGAACCTGTTCATCAACGGCTCCCCGTACTCGGACATGGTCGCTCCCTCGCTCTCCACGGGCCGCCGCATTGCCCTCGAGCTCAAACGCGCCGCCGCCGAGGACCGGCTCGAAGAGGTCCTCAGCTGAGCCGGAGTTCCGCTCCGAGACGCTGAGCATATAACGGCCCACGCACTGGGACGGCCTCGATGGCAAGCGCGCTCAAGTCCACCACCCTTACCAAGGCCTACCGCTGGGGCGGGAAGTCCCATGAGGCCCTGAGAGGCGTCTCTCTCGAGGTGCCGAAGGGGGCGATCCTCGGCCTCATCGGTCGGAACGGCGCAGGGAAGACCACCTTCCTGAGAATCGCCTCCACCTCCCTCCTCCCCACCTCCGGCAAGATGGAGATCCTGGGCCACGACGTGGTCGACGACTGCGTCGCCGTCCGGGAGCAGATCGCGGTCATTCCCCAGGAATCCCGCCCCTTCTACTGGATGACGCCCCGCGAGCTCGTCTTCTACTATCTCACGATGCGCGGGCACACGCAGAAGGATGCCCGGGCGCGGGCCGACGAAGCGCTCGGCGAGCTGGGCCTCGGGGAATGGGAGAACACGCTGGTCGGGCGGCTGTCCGGAGGGCTCCGCCGCCGTGCCATGGTGGCCATGGTGATGGCCTCCGACGCCGAGATGCTCTTCCTCGATGAACCCACGACCGGCCTCGACCCGGTCGCACGGAGGTCCGTCTGGGAGGCGGTGCGGAAGGCCGCCCGCAAGAACCGCACCATCTTCCTCACCACGCACTACCTCGACGAGGCGGAAGCCCTCTCGAGCCGTCTCGCTCTCCTCGACAAGGGGCAGCTCCTGGCCTCCGGGACCCGGGAGTTCATCTCGCAGAAGGTGAAGCATCCGTACCGGGTCGTGGTCGAGGGGGGGTTCACCCGCGGAGAGCTCGAGGGCTACGGTGACCTCACGTGGCTCGAGGACCGCTGGATGATCTTCACCGGAGAGAAGGAGGCGCGCGAGATCTCCCGTCTCGCCCTGGAACGGGGGGCCCGGCTCTCGCTGGGGCCGGTGAGCCTGGAGGACATCTTCTTGCAGATCGTGGGCAAGGACATCACTAAGGACGAGACGGAGGAGGCCGAAGTTGCAGGAGCGTAAGCTGAGCAGCATCTGGTCCATCGTCTCGATGAACGGCTTCCTGCCGCTCCGTCGCCAACCGCTCTTCCTCATCAACACGCTGACGAGCCCGTTCTCCTTCCTCTTCTTCCTCGCGATCGTGGGTGCGGTGAGTAACCACGACTTCATCCCCTACGGGGTGGCGGGCGGAATGGTGCTGACCGTGCTCAGCATCGGCACCTCGCTCCAGAGCGACATGACCCACTACAAGGCCGACCTCAAGTTCCAGGAGATGGTGGTGGCCTCCCCGGTGCGGGCGGGGACCTACGTCACCGGCATGGCCCTGAGCGAACTCGTCTTCTCGCTCCCGGGGATGACGGTCTTCACCGTGCTCTCGCTCTTCTACGCGCACTACGTCTTCCTGGGAGGGCTCGTGGTCGTGGCCAGCCTCGTCCTCGTCTGGATCTTCGCGAGCGCCCTCGGGTTCACGCTCGCGACGTACCTCGCCGACGTGCGCGAGACCTTCATGATCTCCCCCATCATCTCGATCTTCCTCACCGTGGTCCCTCCGGTCTACTATCCCATCACCGCCCTTCCGAGGTGGCTCTGGCCGGTCGCCTATCTGGCGCCGACGACGTGGGCCGCGGACCTCGTCCAAGGGGCGATGGGGATCAAACCCATCACCCTGATCGAAGGGGTCACGGACGGGCTCGTGCTCGTCTTCGCCGCCGCGCTGCTCTTCGTCATCGCGTGGAAGAAAGCGCAGTGGCGGGAAACTTGAACCGGGACGTTCAGAGGGCCATACTGGCCATTTCCTTGCGGCATTCGGGGCAGAGGATCTCCTCGTCGGTCGGGTCCATCTCCCGGTTGCACGCCGGACAGGTGGGTTTGGATTCCAACATGGCAAGTAGCCTCCGCACCTCTTCCCGCGCCGCCGTATTCTCCGGAGCGGAGACCGGGGGAGCCACCGGCGGGAACGCCCCGGTGGGACCCGCGGGCTTGGTCTCCTCCTGAACGGGCAGAGCGGCGACCTCGGGATCGGGCACCTGAGGGGTCGAGGGCGGGGCGATGGGCGGGGGAGGCGGAACTGGAAGCTCTGGCTCGGGGACAGATTTCATCGGGGTGGGTTCCGGAGGAGGAGGGGGAGGAGAAGGGGGCTCCGCGATCGGCGCGGCGAGGAGAGGCATCGGTACGGGAGCGCTCGGCACCGTCTCTGCCACTTCTTCCGCAGCGGGTTCCTCCTCGGGCTCGGGAACCTCTTCGGGGGTGGGGGCAAGGGCCGGTTCGGCCCCTGTTGGGGAGGATTCCTCCCGGGTCTCGATCATCGCCTCTGCCTCGGTAAGGAAGGCCCGCGGGAGGGGACTGTAAGTGTTGTCGCCCCGATTGTAGATGGCCAGCGAGCGATCCACGAGGGTATGAAGGGAGGCGGTGGCGAGCTCCTCCGAGATCCCCAGGACGGAGGTGACGTCCATCGGGTGGAGGTTGTCGCTCTCGAAGAGCATCTCAAGGATCTTACCAGGCACCGGGGGGATCTCACGCTTCGCCACATAGCGATCCAGCCCGTGGAAGAGGCGGGCCGAGCGCGTCTGGCGGCCGGTGATGGGCAACTTCCCGGAACGAGGATCACGCACCAGGATGTTGTTCACGAGGTCGACATCGTAGAGGTACCGGGTCTTGGTGGTATAGACGAGGAGCGAGACCCGGAAGGGGACGATGCCCGTCCTCCGGATGAAGGCCGCCAGTTCGGCCATCGAGAAGATCTCGAACTTCGGGACGGGGAGCGGCGTTCCCCGCAGCGCCATCTGCTCCTGCTTGATGGACCGGGGAATGAACCCTTCCCTCACGTTGACGCGCACGACGCAGGGTTCCTCGGCCCCCCGATCGTTGAGGTCCCAGGGAGTGATGGCCCGAGGATCGTAATGGAAGGTGATGATCTTCCCCGGTCCGCGAGCATCGAACGCGATCGCGGCGGCCGGAGTGGTGTACTCCCACGCTTCCTTCTGCATCGTGGGCTGGTGGAAGACCACTCCAAGCTTCCCCGTGAGCGGGCTCGTGGCCAGGATCTGGGCGAGGTTTTCCTGGGGGGCGCCGTTGTGCTCCAACCGCACCCGGGCGATGGCCGGGAGACGCCGGGAGTAGGCGTCCATCAGGGCCTGCTTCAGGTTCTTCTGGGAGAAGACGTCGTGGATCTCCGGCGGGGCATTCGAGGAGATGAGGATGAAGTGATCGAGCTGATTCGAGGGTGCGCCCCCCTTTCCAGCATTCATGCCTTCTTAATTCCGGGGGTCTTCTTAAGTTCTCCTCCTTGACCTTCGGACGCCGGTCCCCGGGGGTCGCGCACCGGTGAGAAAGAGGGAGCTCAGGAAGGCACGGGGGCGAGGGGGATCGACAGGAGCGGGCGGTGGATCGCGCCCTCGCGGGTCAACGTGCTCTGGACCAGCAAGACCGCGGGGACCGTGAACTTGGCAAAGCTCTCGCTCCGATGGGCCTCGATCGCCCGGCGGGCGATATCCTCCTTGGCCCACCCTTTGATCCGGGCGAGCGTCACATGGGGATGGAAGGGATGATCCTCCGGAGGCATCCCGAGCCCCTCGACCGCCTCGCTCACCCGCCGGTGAAGGTCGTTCAAGAATCCAGTGGCATCGACCAGACCGGCCCAGAGGACCCGGGGTCGGGAAGGGCGGGGAAAGGCCCCCAGTCCCTTGATCTCCAGCATCCCGCCGTGCGCCCCTTGCAGGGTACGTTCCAGGGCCCGACCCAGGTCCCCGACCAGGGAGGCGTGCACGTCGCCCAGGAAGCGCAGGGTGATGTGAGAAGGAGTGTCCGCCGCCAGTGAGTAGAGCTCAGGGAGGGAGATCTTCGGGCAGTCCACGGCCACAAAGAGCCGGATCATGCCATCCGTCTCCGGGGGAACCCCCTCAGCCGGTGGGGGATCTCGGGAGGCCTTCTTCCGTGGCGGAGGAGACATCGTTCGGTACCGCCAACGAACCGGGGACCATTAAGTCTCCCCAGCGAGACCTCAGTACTGGACGAGGTAGGCGGTGGCCTTCCCCTGGGGGAGGTTCTGGACCCCCGAGCAGAGCTCGGAGACCTGGATGGTGGTCGAGAAATGGACCGGCATGGGGTCGGTCACGTGGAGGGCCACGAACACCGATCCACCCCCCGCCGATAGGTTGAGGGTGGTCGGGAGGGAGATCGTGAACGCGTTCCCCGAAAGGTTGCCTTGCCCCCCGGAACCGGAATATGTGAGCGACCAAGAGAATCCCGCGTCGAACTGCTGAGTGGTCGAGTTGTTCATGTAACTGAGCAGGACGATCACCAAGGTGAGGGGAAAGGCGTGAGCGACTATGTCGTTGTTGACGAGACGGAAGGTCAGGTTCGCATTCGTCTCGTTGACCTGGTACTTGCTCATGGTCACGTTCTCCAGGCTGTACGCCCCCGTGGGGCTTGCGATGGGGATGAAAGCGAATCCCCCGATGAGGACCAGGGCCGCGCCGACCCCCAGGGCCTTCCGTCGAAGGTCCAGCGGGGTGAGGTCGTTGAGGGGCGGGGGGTGCCGGACACCGAGCAGGAGGACCAGGATGGCAAAGAAGATCCAGCCGGGGTAGAACAGACCGAAGACGAGCAGGACGACCACCGCGGTCACGCTGAGCCAGCTGCTCCGGCGCCCGAGGAGGGCGCGGAAGACGTGCCCGCCGTCCAACTGTCCCGCGGGGAGAAGGTTGATGGAGGTGATGAGGAGGCCGACCCAGCCTGCGATGGCGAGAGGGTTCAGATTCTCGAAGCCGACGGGGAAGAAGAGGCTGAGGAACCACCAAATGATGGAAGAGCCCAGGACGAGGTTCCCGTAGGGAATGGAGAGGAAGACGGGGCCGCAGTTGCTGAGGGGCAGAACGGGGGAGTGGGCCGAAAGCACGAAGCCGGCGAGGGTGATCGGGATCGCCACGGCGAACCCCACGAGAGGGCCGGAGACTCCGATATCGAAGAGCGCCTTCCGGTTCGGGATGGGCTCCCGCAGGGAGATGAAGGCCCCGAAGGTGCCGAAGATGACGATCGGGGGAGGCATGGGCAGGAAGAAGGGGAGCGACGCTTCGACCTTGTGACGGCGGGCCATGAGAAAGTGGGCGAGCTCGTGGAGGCCGAGAATGGCGAGGAGCGGGACGGCGAAGAAGATCCCTCCCCAGAGGAAATCGCTGATCCCCAGGCTCTGGTTCCCTTCGTAGGAGACCCAGAGGAAGGCCCCCGCAAAGAGGGTGGTGACGAGGGTCAGGGCGAGCATGACCCAGTTGACCACGACCCCGTAGGCCTTGCGCCGGGGTCGCCGGACGACCTCGATGAAGTGCTCCCCCTGCTCGAGCCGGATCTGGGGGATGTAATAGAGCGGCCACATCTCCCGGGCAAGCTCGTTGAAGTTGTTCTCGAGGGTCTGGGGGATGACGTTGACGAGGAAGATGAGGGAATAGGGGGTCGTGCGGGTCTCGTAGATCGTGAAGTGGCGGCCTACGAGGGTGCGAAGACGGTCGATTTCCGTGAACGGCCCTCCCGGGCCCAACAATCCTGCCAAGGATGCCCCGGCCCGGCGGTTCAGACCGTTTCCATCTCGAAGAGGACCTTGTAGCCCCGGAGGGTCTCGGTCAGCTGGTTGGCCAGCTCCATGGCCTCTTCGGTCGAGATTTCCCGACGCCAGTCGTAGCTGAAGTCGTAGTTACCCTGGGTCGGTTGAAAGCCGAGGCTATGCAGGCGCTCCACGATCTCGGACGGCGCAGAGCCTTCACTGGAGAATGTCACTCGAAGATAGGTTTCCATGCTTTTTCACTCAAGGGGGAAAATCCCTGGACCTGAATATACTTTTCTATTCCATTCCCCGGCCCCGGGCGCGGGCGGATGGCCTCCAGGAAGGACAAACGAGGCGGGCAGGATCCGTTCGCGGGAGAGCCACCGGGGTAGGAGAGCCTCGAAGACCAGCTGCGGAAGGACCCCCTCGATCTGGGCCCGGCCCGGACGCCCGGTCGGCAAGAAGGGAGACCAGCCTCCCCGGACCGTCGCCTCCAGGCGACCGCCGAGGGAATCTTCCATCGCCAGGCGGAGGGACCTTTGAGAGGTGACGAGTGAGACCCGGTACTCCGCGTCCCGGGACTGGGGACGAATCTTCACCTCGGGTATCGCCTCGGACAGGGCCGAGAGCAGCGGACCCCCGAGGGCCGCCGTCTTCGGATCCTGCCAACCGATCGTGAGGGGCTTGCGTCGCCGTCCTTCCCCGTCGATGAGCCCGGCGCGGATCCTGCGGGAGGCGATGGGCAGCAGGTCCTCCCCGTAGAGCGTCCCGACGATCACGAGGTCCATCGGCGGGAGTCCCCGACGCCGGCGCACGAGGTTGGTCCGGTGGGCAACACCGGCCGTCTCCTCGCTGACGGCGATCGTCCGGACCTTCGGCTCCAGGGTGGAGCCCTCCGGGGTGGAAAGGGGAACGACGAACCACCGGTCCTCGGGATAGTGGGAGGTGAGCCACGCCCTCAGTTGACGGAGACGCCGGGAGTAGGGCGCGACGCCGCTCCCCTTGCCGGGAGAGGCCCGGACGAGGGAGTCGGTGGTGAGCCCGATGCCTACCCTGCGGCCGTGGTGGAAGGCCTCCTGCAGGAGACGACGGTGTCCGGCGTGCAGCCCGTCGAAGGTTCCGCCAACCACGATCGAAGGGAAGCGGGGCATGGGCGGTTCAGAGGTGCACGCTGTACAGGAGGAGGATGAGGAGAAGAAGCCCTACGCCGTAGAAGATGTAGGTCAAGGTCTGCCTCCGGCGTATCGTGTCCGCCCTCTTGGCGGCGCAGACCTTGCCGCAGGTGATATCCCCTCGGGGGACCGCCTTGCCGCAGACCTTGCAGTGGGCGTGGTCGGGCACTTCTTCCATGGACGTACCTAGCGCTCTTCCTCGATGCGCTGTGCGTGCCGCTCACGGGTGAGTCGGGAGATCTCCTGGACCAGGGTGAGCCAGATCCGGCCCTGGTTCTGGAGGTTCGATTCCATGCGTTCGAGGATGTGCCGGCTGCGCTCGGCCAGGTCGGTCTCCATCCGGTGAAGTTCCTGCCAGACCTCCTCCTTGAGCTTGGCGATCTCCTTCGAGGAGTCCTTGCTGCCCCGGGACGAAGAGGTGCCCGCCTTGACCTTGTCGATGGATTCGATCCGGGTCCAGGTCTTCTTGAGGACGGGGAGCGTGCGCTCCGCGAAGTACTTGACCCGCTCATCCATCTCCCGCACCTCGGACCGGAGGGCTTCGAACTCCTGGTTCAGGCGCTCGATCTCGGGACCCCGGGTCGAGGAGATCAGCCGGGCGACCTCCTCGGCGATCCGGCTGTCGACGTACCGGAGCATCTCGTCCTTCGAGATGTGGGGGGCGGAGGAAGTGGGGCCCAGCGGGGGGATGGAAGGGACCGAAGCGGGGGCGGGCTTCGCCGGTGCGGAAGGTCCCGCGACCATGCCGACCCTCTCGACCCGGACCACCTCGGCCTTCTCCGTCCAGGGAGGACCGAAGGAGAGCTCGGAGGGAGCGTCGGGAGGAGGGGGCATCGGGGCAGGGGAGGCTCCCCGTCGGGGGGGCTTCGTGAGCTCCTTGTCCGTCGTCGCCAGGGTCTCCATCGTCGTGTAGATGCGGGAAAGTTCCCGGCGGTGGTAGGGTCCGTCGTCCCCGTCCATGTTCCCCGTGAGGATCTTCCGAAGCTCGGATTCGTCCACCAGGGTCCGCAGGCGGTCCTGCCGCTGCGACTCCCGCTCGTCCACCATCCACTGGATGGGCTGGGAGAGCCGCTTGGGCTCCTTGAGCGGCGCGGAGGTGAGGTCCACCAGGGTCACTCCCTTCTTGGCCCACACGTCCAGCCGACGCTTGCGCTGGTCGACCGTCATGTTGGAGTCCATCCGGAAGACGGCGAGGGAGAGCGGGAACGCGCGGGTCATCATCGAATAGTCGACGTTTCCCGCGGGGATATAGTAGGGGAAGACGAGGACCCCCGAGAGGCCGAGGAGCGTGGAAGGAGACCGTTCGAGGAGCGTGAAGATGGCCTCGGCGCTGTTGGGCCATTCGCGGGTGAGCGCCACCATCACGGGGTTCTCCGCGTCCCCCTTCTCGTAGACCATCGAGCGGGCCAGTTCTGCGAGCAGGGCGGGGGACGGGCGCGCCCCGTCGGAGCTTCCCGGGACCTCGGAGGCCATCTCGGCATACCATTTCCGCAGGAGGGCGACCGGTTGCCCGGTGGCGAGGAGCTCCTTCAGTCCGAGGACGAGGGTCTTGATCCCGAGCCGCGGCCGGTCCTCGGTCGAGAGGAACATGCGGCCCAGGCAGAGGTACCGCCCCTTCCCCGCCGTGTAGAGAAAGAGGTTCCGGTAGAAGGAGATGCGTTTCCGGGGGTCGGGGTCCCAGTAGTCGCTGGTGTCGCTCAGGTTGATGGCGAGGTCGCCGACGATGCGAAGGCGGGGCAGGCAGTCCTGGTAGCCGGTGAAACCCTCCGCGGGGGAGGGCTGGTGACGGGGGCTCTCGGCTTCGTTATCGACCTGGCGGCACCAAGCGATTCCTTTCAGGATCGAAGCCGATTCTGCCCCGCCGTCCCCCATTATTCAGCACCGCCAGGAGCCGACGGCGGAGACTTCTTCTGAAGGACCCTCTCGCAGATCCGCGCGATCGGCAGAGTCGTGTTGACCATCACCGGCACTCCCGTGGGGAAGCCGTCCCCCGAGGAGGCGGTGGGCATGTCGCTGTAGAGCAGGGGACGGGATTCCCCGGTGGAGATGGCGGAGGCGACCAGGAAGGAGTCGCTGTGGACATCGAACAGGTTGCTCGCCTGCGCGGCGATGAGGATGCTCCCGAGTCCGCTCCCGTCCCGGTCCACCAGGAAGGCAGGGATGTCGAAACCGCTCGCATAGCCCTGGCTCGTCAGGACCTGCTCGACCTCGGAATAGAAGTCCTTGAGGAGGTCGGCCTTGGAGATGGCGATGACCAGGGGGATGTTCCGCTCCCGGACGTATCGGATGACGCCCCGGGCGAGGTTGACCTGCTGGGAGCTCTCCTTCAGGGAGTTGAGCTGCGGGCTCAGCAGGAGCACGATCCCGTCGGCGTCGCTGACGAATCGCCCCATGAGGGTCAACCCGTGACGCCAGAGTTCCTGACGGTCCTTCGGCCAGGTGTCGAATTGCGGGATGACGACGCATTTCTCCCGCGGGACCTCGTCGGACGGCGAGTGGATCCAGAGCCGGTCGTAGGTGAAATAATCCGAGATGATCCCCCCGGCCTCGTCCACCGTGTGTAGGACCATCGGTTGGACCTCGGAGGGCTTCTCCCGGGTCCCGTAGCTGAAGAAGAGCTTCATGTCCACGAACTGATTGTACTTGGTCGGGAGCGGGTACTTCGTGAGGATCCCCTGGTCCTCCCGGCTGGCGCTCAGTTCCACGAAGAGCTTCGTGGGATCCTCGGTGGGACGGCTCACGTAATTGCGGATGGTCGTCTCCATCTCGGCGGAAGGGTTGGTGGGGTCGACCGTTTCGTAGGTGGTCTCTTCCATGACCACTTCCCGGTTGAGGTCCCCGAAGATGGGGAGCGAGCTCGCCTTCATCGACGGGATGTAGGTGATCGGGAGGTTCAGGCCGAAGTGGCCCGAGAGGTAACGGAAGTACGTGGTCTTTCCCGACGAGGGGATGCCCACCACCGCGATCTTGGTCGTGACCCCTTCCGGCGGCGTCCGCTTCTTGACCGGGGGAGGAGCGGGGGCTGCGGGAGAAGGTGAGGAGCTCTTCTGCGGGGGCGGAGCCTCGGGCGCGGTCGGAGGCTTGGAAGCACGCACCGTAGGAGCCCCCTCTTTGCGCTTCACTATCTTTTTTGCGCCCTTGTTAGCGGCGGGAGGTCGTACCATACGACTACGAGAAGACGATTTGATTATTAATGCTGTGCGCGGGGCACATTTCCACAATCGAAGCGCTCCGGGCCCATCCCGGAAGTTCTTTCCCTAATCGGACCGGGAGACCCCGCGATCCTGCGGAGGGGAATGCGACCGGAGGGGTGCGTTGCGACCGGTACGATCCCGAGACCCGGTTCCGGCTCATCGCATTTCGGAGAGGGCGACCTCTACGAAGGAAAGGAAGGCTTGGATATCGGGGTCGCGCTGGGTGTCTTCGATCCGGGCATCCTGCAGCAGGCCCCAGATCTCCTCCACGACCTTCTCGTGCTCGAGCGCCCCGCCCGTCCGGATGCTGGCGTACGTCTGCTTGAGGTCGAGCATGCGTTCGAACATGATCTCGAGGTGGCCCTGGAGCTTGCGGTCATCGGGGGAGACCTTCATGTGGGCCCGTTCGAAGATCTCGACGAGGCTCTGGACCTCCTTGTCGCCGCCGACCTTGGCGTGGAGAAGGGCCAGCCGACGGTACATCCGCGGCTTCTCCTGCGGGGGCAGGGTGGCCGCCTCGATCCAGGCCTCCGTCAGGTAGCGGGCGGCCTCGGCCGCATCCCCCTTGGCGTAGGCGATCCGGGCCAGCCAGTACGAGCGGGTGAAGGGGTGGATCACGGCGGCGTTCTTCCGCAGGACCGCCTCGGCGGTCACCCAGTCCTTCGCCATGAAGGCCGTCGCCACGTCGCCGAGGGGACCGAAGCGTTCCTTCATCTCCGTGGAGATCTGCCCATCCTGCGAAACGGCCACGTCAAAGTCCCCCTCTCCGTTCGAGGGAGCAGGGGATTCGACCCGCTTCGCGGTGCTCAGATGCTCCACCAAGCCGTACTGGTTGCTGTTCCGAAGCGCCGAGGCCACGTTCGCTGCGTGGCGGGCCAGGTCATCCGAGGAGAGCGCCGCGTAGCCTCCCGAGTCCTCGAAGGGGACGTCCAGGAAGGCGTTGATCATCCGGAGGTAGAGCTCCTCCCCGGTCATGACCTCCTTGTAGGTGGCGGAGGAGGGAGAGGAGAGCTCGGCCGCTTTCTCCGAGAAGCTGGCGAGCAGCGTCTGCATCATGGCTGCGTCAACGCCCTTGTCCTTCTCGGCCCCGCTGCCGATCCCGATGATCTGGAGCGTGAGACGGGTGTCGCCCCGGACCGCGTACTCGATGAGGTCCCGGGACCCGCGCTGCGTGGGGGACTGGGGGAGCTCAGGACCTACCCGGAAGTACCGGGACATGTTGTCCCAACCGTCCGTGACGAGCACGAGATTGCCGACGATGGGACCGCCCGGGCTGGTCCGCAGGAGGTCCGCCCCCAGAGCGAGAGCGTCCCAGATGGCGGATTTTCCCGTGGGCTGTGTGCTCCGGGTGATCTCCTCCATCTGAGGAAGCGCCTGGGAGAGGGGAAAGAGCACGCGCGTCGTGGAGTTGAAGACGACCATGCCGAAGAAGGCGTTCTGGGTCCGGACCTCCTCCAGGATCTTCGCGACCGCCTCGCGGGCGACCTCGATCTTCCGCTTGGGAACCCCCGGCAGCGGAGCGAGCATGGATTTCGAGGTGTCGAGGACCAGCACGTGACGGGGAACCTCCCCCGACTGTCCCGGGCCGATCATGCGGGGGCCTTCACCACCGCGAGGTGCAGGCGATCACACTGCCTGCGAAAGTAGGCGGGGTCCTTCCCGTAGGTCGAGTTCAGATGCTCCTGGAGGGCGTCCTCCGGCACGGAAAGTTCGACCAGGGGAGAGAACATGCAGGGGAAAACGATGAGACGTTTTCCTTCGATCATCTCCCGTTCGGCCTCTTCCCTTCCGCAAAAGGGGCACAGGAGCTTGCTGGAGACGGTGGCCACGCCTTCTCAAACACTTCCTTGCTTATAACCTCTCTACTGGATTCGACGGGGACATCCGCTCCGTTCCGACAGAATAGGGGCCGAAGTCCGGGAGTCGCTGCCGGTTCAGTGGGGAGGCGGTGCCTCGGATCCCGCTCCGCTCCCGCCGGGGCCCTGAGCGAAGGCATTCTTCGTCTCGATACCCGTCCGGCGGATCTTGGCCCTCTGCCGGGAGAGTTCGTCCATCTTCCCGCGGAGGTCCTTCATCGTCGCCAGGAAGGCATTGACCGGCCCCGACGAGGCGGGCTGGCCCTTGTTCTGCGCCGAGAGCGCCTTCTCTTGCCGCGCCGCATCCTCGCGCGCCTTGTTCAGGAACTGCTGGAAATTCTTCTCCACCGCCTCATACTGGGTGGAGAGGCTCGTGGCCCACTCCTGGAAGGCTCGCTCCCGCTCGGTCAGGGCATGCTCCCGGGACTCTAGCTGGGCTCCGAGGTCCGTCAGCTCCTGCGTGCGGCGGGAGATCCACTCTTCCCACTCGTTCGGGCTGGCGGAAGCCTGCTCACCGGCGGCCCCGCCCATCTCCTCTGTAGTCCCTTCGCCCATGTCACTGTAGTTCGAGTACTCGTCGTTCTCGGGGAGGGGCTCCTCCGGGGCCGGCTCGCTGGGAGCGGGGGAAGCCTCTTCCGCGGCCGTGATCTCAGAGGGAGCCTCGGCGGCGGAAGCGTCGACCTGGACGTCCCCGAAGGTCTGTGGGGCATCCTCCGGAGGAACTTCGACCTTCTCCGTATCGGGAGTTGGGGCGGGTTCCGATGCCGGAGCGGGAGCCATCGGGATCGGAGGGGTCACTTCCACCGGAACCGCGTTCTCCGGAGGCGGAGAAGCTGCGGGTTCAGGAGCGGGAGTCGGCGCCGATGCCGGAGGTACGGGAATGGGAGGCGTGACCTCCACGGGGGTGACCGCAGCGGGAGCGGGAGGGGGCGCGGACGGGGGCACCTGCATCAGGGCGACCCCCTCTGGGGGTTTCGCTTCGACAACCACAGGAAGGGGTGCGGACGGAGGGGAGGGGGCGGGAGCCGGAGCGGCTGCAGGGGCGGCTGCCTCTGGGGCGGGAACGGGAGCGGCGGGGGGAGGAGAAGGAGCTGCGGCGGGGGGCGGGGTCGGTGCGGCCGCCGGAGGGGAAGCGGGAGGTGGAGCCGGAGGAGCGACGGCCGGGGGCTTCGGGGGAGGGTGCAGGAGTTGGACGCTCTTCTCGGTCATGCGCACCCAGAACGCATCCGGACCGGTCCATTCGATCTTCACGAGTTGCTTCTCCTCCATCTGGAGGAGGGAGTCCCGGAGTTGCGTGAGAGGGATCCCTCGGAAGCGAGCACGCAGGTTTCGGATGTAGGCCTCCCTCGCCACAGGGAGTTTACCGCCCCGGGAGGCTTCGTCTGTGAAGACGAGCAACTCCTGGAAGAGGTTGAAGGGTACTGGCTGCGGGTTGACCAACGTTTTCAAGCCTCCAAGCAAAGAAAGTAGGGACAAAGGGCACTTATCTTTTCCTCTAGCGGGTCGCCCGGAAGGGTCCGAGCTTCTCGCGGTGGCTCCCCTCCTTGAGAAAACGTGCTCCGGGCTTCCTCGTTATATGCTAACTACGGCATCCGAACCGTGGAACAGATGAGGAAGCGCGTCCCAATCCGTCGTACCGGTGCCTCCCGACCCGTTCGGGCCGGGACCACCTCCCTGCGCTCGCAGGAGGTGCTCGACACTGCCTTTCACCAGGCTACGAAGATCGTGGCGAAGGGCAAGCGTCCGATCGACCGCGCCCGCTCCCTCACCCTGCGGAAGATCGCCCGGGCGAGCAGCGTCCTCCTCCGACACCTCTCCCGCCGACGGGGGCAGTTCCGCAAGCTGGAGGAGTTCTCCCCGTTCACCCGGATGCTCCTCGAGGCCCGGCTCGGGGCGGGGAATCTCGAGCGGAGCCTCCGGCGGCTCAAGACCGCAGAGGAACGGCTTCTCCGTTTCCGGGCCGAGGAGGAACGGCGCATCCCCCAGCTTTCCGAGCGGGAGGACCTGCGCAATTCCCTGCGGAGGTATTACGGCCGGGCCTCGAGCGTGATCCACGAAGTGGAGGAGGACCTCGAACGGCTGGAGAAGGCCCATCACATCCTCCGCCGGAGCCCGGTCCTCGATGTGGGGACTCCGAACATCGTCGTCGTCGGCTTCCCCAACGTCGGCAAGTCCTCCCTGGTCGGTGCCCTCTCCTCCGCGGCGCCCAAGGTCGCCTCCTATCCCTTCACCACGCTGGCCGTGACCGTGGGTCACACCGCCATGCGGCGGGCCGGCCTCGCCCAGCTCGTGGACACCCCGGGGCTCCTCACCTCCGGGGGAGGAGGGTCCCGGGGAGTGACGGCCATCCAAGCGGAGAAGGAGGCCATGGCGGCGATCGAGTCCTCGACCGGACCCATCCTCTTCCTGCTGGACCCCAGTGAGACGTGCGGGTGGAGCCTCCCGGAACAGGAGCATCTGCTCGAAACGCTCCGGACCCGGCATCCCAAAAGGGAGTTCCTGGCGGTGGAGAACAAGTCCGACCTCGTGAGGACGGCGACCGGGAACCTGAAGATCTCCTGCACGACGGGCGAGGGAGTCCCCGAGCTCCGGAAGATGCTCGAGGAGATCGTCCTGCGGACCCTCCCGACCTGGGAGGACCTCTACAAGGCTACGACCGCATGAACCGGACGAACTCTTCCTTCGTCCGGGGCTGGAGCACGTAGTTGTTGAGGCGCTCGTAGCCCAGGGTCGACGTGGGCGTCTTCCCGTAGTCGTGCCCCGGCAGGACCACAAGTCCGTCTTCCAGTTTCAGCAGCTTCCCGAACAGGCTGTCGTAGAGCGACTCAGGGCTACCCCCCGGAAGGTCCGTCCGGCCGCATTCCCCGACAAAGAGGGTGTCCCCCGTCGCCACGTTCCCGCCGAACACATAGAGGACGCTGTCGGGGGTGTGGCCCGGGGTGTGGAGCACTGCGACGGAGAGCCCTGCGAC